>NC_015865.1:1005660-1340880 GCF_000221185.1 Thermococcus sp. 4557
GAAGAAATACACCCGCTGATGTACGCCCTCTCGATAATCTTCCTGGCCTACTTCGCCTACCTGGGCGGGGCCTTCTGATTCACTTTTCTCTTTCTTTCCCGGAGAATAGCAAAAGTTTGAGAGAATCACTTGGATTCGGTGTTCTCGGCCAGCTTCTCCTTGAGGAACTGCTTGAGAACGTAGGGGCACTGCTCCTGAATGAACTGGGCGAACTCCCTTATCCTCTGCACGGTTACCTCGCTGACGTAGTGCTCGAACTGGCAGGCGTCGTGCTCGGCTATCTCAGGCGGGATGCCCAGGATGTCAATGAAGAACTGCGTGAGGAGCAGGTGCTTTGAGTAGGTTGCCTCGGCTATCTCCCTGCCGGCGTCGGTCAGCAGAATCCTGTCGTACTTCTCGTACTCCACCAGTCCCTTCTCCGAGAGCTTCTTCAGGGCATCGACGACGCTGGGCGGCTTGACGCGCATCATCTTGGCTATGTCCTTGACGCGGATGATGCCCTTGTTCTTGTAAAGTATGTACATGGTCTCGAGGTATTCCTCTTCCCTCTTGCTTACCTCCAACGACCTCACCTGATTAGGCTACCCAAAAATGTTTAAGTAGTTTTCGCACCACGGGAAACTTTGCCTGCGCAAAGTTTCATCAAAGTTCGTGATTCTTTTGTGGATTGATATTTAGAAGGGGTCTTCACTTAAATTGGCAGTTGATTTGGATTCATTCCACAAAGGCAACCTTCAATAGGTTCGGCTTTTTTAGCGCTCCGGAGGAGCGCGGGTTGAAGTTGAACCCGCTAAAAAGGCCCTTTTGATTGTTGAATCCAACGTACAATCCAACCACTAAAACAAAAACCCACTAAAAATCTGACTACTCAAAAGGAATTACAACCTTTTGATCAAACTTTTGCCCTGCAAAAGTTTGTATTACTGGCGGGCCGGACGGGATTCGAACCCGCGGCCACGGGGTTAAAAGCCCCGCGCTCTAACCAGGCTGAGCTACCGGCCCATGTCCGATGGGATAACTGTGGAGAGATTTTATAAGCTTTGCCCTGAAACTTTGCCTGCGCAAAGTTTCATCAAAGCTCGTGATAAGTGAATGAGAACCCCCACCTAAAAAGAACACTTTTAGAAAAGCACCATCTTCCGTCCCAACATGCGAAGGAAGCTTTTGGAAAAAGCTTCACCAAAAATCTTTGCTCTGCAAAGTTTGACCGAAAGTTCGTGGTTCCCCTTAAATCGCCAGTTTGGAGGGGCTTCCGTTGAAAACGCTGGGCTAAATCTTGAATTCCATCTTTGTTAGTTTGCGTTTTAACAAGAGTTCAATTTTAACCGACGCCCAAAGGGCGTCAAAGGGGAGGAACTCCTTGAGAGAGGGCAATAATGAGGGAATTCAAATCCAAAACCGCTCGTAAAAAGGAATCCCCCTGTATTTTGGCATCTCAACGAAGAACCACCAACCTTGATCAAACTCTGCGGGACTATCGTCCCTTGCGTCGAGCAAAGCTCGACGTCGCGCAGGCGAAGTTTGTTAGAATGGCGCCCGGGTCGGGATTTGAACCCGAGTCACGGGAGTGACAGTCCCGTATGATGGGCCTGGCTACACCACCCGGGCGTTTGAGTGGCCGGCGGCGTCCCCGGTTTCCCGCCCCCTCTCGGAGGGCAGTACACCCGGGATCGCTGGCGGGCTTAACTTCCGGGGTCGAAACGAGACCGGGTGTGACCCCGCCGCTATGACCGCCGTACCGGTACAGACCTCCCGTGATGAGTTTATAAACTTTACGGTCAATTGGGGAAAAGGTTATAGTCCTCGCGGGCGAGGTTTTAGGGAGAGGTGATAATAATGGGACTGCTCGAAGACAAGGCACTCGTGGAAGCGGCCCTCTTCGTTTCTGGAAGGCCCCTTAGCGTCAAGGAGCTCTCAAGGGCGCTCGGCATAAGGTCACTCGACTACCTGGAGAAGCTCATCGAACTTATAGCCGCGGAGTACACCGAGAGAAAGAGCGCCATAGAGGTCGTCAGGGTTCTGGGGGACAAGTACGTCATGCAGGTGAAGCAGGAGTACAGCCAGCGCGTCGTCCATCTGATGCCCAGGCCGGACCTCCGGACTGGAGAGCTCAAAACCCTCGCGCTCATAGCCTACCTCCAGCCGATAGAGCAGAGCAAGGTGGTGAAGCTCAGGGGAAGTCAGGCCTACGAGCACATAAGGAAGCTCCTCGAGATGGGCCTCATCTACGCCGAGCCTTACGAGAGGACGAAGCTCCTCGGAACAACGCCGAAGTTCGCCGAGCTCTACGGCTTCCCGGAGAACGACCCCAACATAATCAAGGAGGCCTTTGGAAAGGTTGTTCACGCAGAGTACAGCGACCTCATAGCGAAGCTCGATGGACGGAGCAATGAAGAGCCAGATGAACCCGGAGAGTCCGAAGAGAAACCCGGTGAAACCACAGGGGCCGAAGAATCCGGCGGCATCGAAACGATTCCTGAGGCCGAGGAGTGATTCTTTGGCCCCCAATCCCACCCCATTTCTGTCCTCGAAAGGGAAGCAGGGCCTGTTTCTTGAAAAATCGCCATAGGAAGAGGTTTGGAGAAAGGTTTAAATACCCGAACCCACAATTACCATTAAGGTGAGTGTTATGGGAGTACTGACCAAGGAGCAGATTATCGAGATGATCGAAGGGCAAAAGGGCCTTTCGAGGGATGAAATCGAGGAAAAAATAGCCCAGATCGCGGTCCGCGAGGGCATCTCGGAGCACGCCGCCGCTGTCATGCTGGCCGAGGAACTCGGGGTCAACCTTGAGGGAAGGGAGGAGCTCCTCCACATAGCCGACCTCGTGCCCGGAATGACCGGCGTTAACGTCGTTGCGAGGGTAATGAGGAAGTACCCGCCGAGGGAGTACAAGAAGAGGGACGGCTCAACCGGCCACGTGGCCAACCTCATAATCTACGACTCAACAGGTAAGACGCGGCTCGTTCTCTGGGACGGCCTCGTCGCCAAGTACTACAACGAGCTCAACCCCGGTGATGTCATCAAAATCATCGACCCCAGCGTGAGAGAGGGCAGGAACGGTATAGAGCTCCACGCCAACTTCAGGACGAGGATAATTCCGAACCCGGAGGATCCGAGGGCCGGGGAGATACCCCCGCTCGAGGAGGTCAGGAGCTACAACTACCAGAGGAGGAAGATAGGGGACCTCATGGGAGGGGAGAAGTTCGTCGAGGTTCGCGGAACCGTGGCGAGGCTCTACCGCGTGACGGTCTACGACGCCTGCCCGCAGTGCAGGAGGAAGGTGGACTACGACCCGACCACCGAGTCGTGGATATGCCCCGAGCACGGCGAGGTGAAGCCCACGAAGATAACCATAGTGGACTTCGGCCTCGACGACTCGACCGGCTACATAAGGACGACCCTATTCGGAGACGATGCCGCGGAGCTTATCGGCAGGGACCCCGAAGAGATAGCCGAGAAGCTCAGGGAGCTCGTTGAGAGCGGTTTGACCCTCAGGGAGGCCGGAAGGAAGCTCGCGGAGGATGAGTATTACTACCTGCTGGGCAGGGAGATAGTCGTCAGGGGCAACGTCGTGGACGACAAGTTCCTGGGACTCATACTGAAGGCCTTCGGCTGGGACGAGGTCGATCCGAGGCGCGAGATAGCCAGGGTGAGGGCCGAGCTGAAGAAGGCCATAATGGAGCTTGAGGGTGGTGAGTGAAATGGAGGAAGTCAGGTTCAGGCGCAGAAAGCCCGCCGTCGAGAGGCGAATAAGCGAGATACGCGACGACGATACGAGGATTTCACTCATCGGCAAGGCATTCAAGGTCGATAAGATGGACTACACCTTCTGGCTCGACGACGGAACCGGCGTCATACTCATAGAGAGCGAGGAGAACGTCCTCCCATCTGAGGGGCAGGTGGTCAGGGTCATAGGACGCGTGATAAGGAACGAGGAGGAGACCCACATCTACGGCGAGGTCGTGCAGGACTTCAGCGGCGCAGACCTGGACGCCCTTGAGGAGATAAGGGAGCTCGAAAGGAAGGTTCTGCCCAGGGTGGAGGGCATCGTGGAGTTCTTCGGGGGTGAGGAGATATGAAGAAGCGCCTGCCAGCGAGCAGGGTCTACATCAGGGACATCATCGACGGCTACTACGTCAGGAGTGAGGGTGACTTCGAGCCGAACTATCTGATAACCAAGGACGCCAGAAAGGTTTACCGCGTCAAGGTCGTCGCCACGGTCGTCCGCGAGCCTGTGATAAGCGAGGACGAGACCTACGGCAAGCTCCAGATCGACGACGGGACCGGAACGATATGGGTTCTCGGCTTCCGCGACGACACACGCTTTGTGAGGCTCGTGAAGAAGGGCGACCTCGTGCAGATAATCGGAAAGGTCGGGGAGTGGCGCGAGGACAAGCAGATACTCGTCGAGGGGATAACCAAGGTCGAGCCCAACATGTGGATACTCCACCGCTTCGAGACCCTCAAAGAGAAGGTCGAGCACGCAAAGAAGGCCAGGATTGCCTTTGAGATATACGACAAGTACGGCATCACCGCGAAGGCAAAGGTCATCGCCAAGAACAGGGGCGTGAGCGAGGAGATGCTGATAACGATAGACGAGCTCTACACCATGATGCTCGAGCAGAGGAGCACGG
Source organism: Thermococcus sp. 4557 (assembly GCF_000221185.1). Taxonomy (NCBI): domain Archaea; kingdom Methanobacteriati; phylum Methanobacteriota; class Thermococci; order Thermococcales; family Thermococcaceae; genus Thermococcus; species Thermococcus sp. 4557. The sequence continues at coordinate 1,010,298 of NC_015865.1, forward strand.
AGGAAGCCCTGCTTGAAGAGGAGGAAATCATCGAAGCCGAGGAGGCCAAAGAGGAGAACCCCGAGCTCGAGAAAGCCAAGAAGGCAGTCCTCGACCTGCTCCAGGAGAAGGGCAAGGCGCTCTCCCACAAGTTCATCGTCAAGAAGCTCTCCTCCGACTTCGATGAGGAGCTCATCGAGGACGCAATCACCCAGCTCCTCGCGGATGGGGAGATATACGAGCCGGAGATAGGCTACTACGAACCCCTCTGACCTTCCTTTTTTTTAATCGGGCACTGGAAACAGAAAAGCAGGGGAGCTCAGTACTGCTCCCTCATCGTTCTTATGACCGGGTCGTGGATGAGCGTCGAGGTTATGCTGTCCACCATCCGGAAGAACTCGTCGCGGCCCTTCTCGAGGGGCATGTTCTCCAGCCGTATCAGCTCGCAGCCGCTTCCGAGGATCCACTTGCCGAGGAGTATCTTTTCCCTGTCCCCCTTTCTGAGGTCAAGCCTGGCGAGGCCGTAGGGTATGTCCGCGGTCCACCAGTTGGCCCTGAACGTAACGCTCCAGCCGGCGTTCTCCACGGCCTCAACGAGTTTTTCAAGGGTTACACCGGGCCCATAGGGTGTTTTGAAAGTAACGACGGTCCAGAGCCCGTCCCCATCAAGCGCACGCGCAAGTTCATCCTTAAACTCCATGAACCTCACCTCCGGTTCTCGTTTCTCAGCTTCAAACCAGCGCCGCGATCATGAAAGCCATCACGGCCAGGAATATGCTCACCTTAAGCAGCTTCTGGGAGCTGTGAGCCGCTTCTCTCTCCTGGGAGCGGAGTATGCGGTACGCCGCGTAGAGGATTATAACGTCAACCGGCACCATCGCGTAGTAGCCGAGACCGACCCCCGCCGTTATCGGGAGGAAGGACGCCACCACCGTCAGCACCGCGAAGGTAGCAGCGAGGTAGGCCGCGTTCCTCTTCCCCCACACGATGGGCAGGGTCCTGGCGCCCTTCGCAAGGTCACCTTCAACGTCCTCTATATCCTTTATAACTTCACGCGCCACGTTGACCAGGAAGGCACACACCGCCAGGTAGCCTGCCAGGCCGAGGTGCTCGACGGAGACCGCACCGTAGAGCGGAGTCGCACCGGTCAGGCCAGCGACGACGAGGTTGCCGACGAAGGGCAGAGGCTTGAGCTTCCAGGCGTAGAGGAACATGGTAGCGTACGCTATAATGGCCAGCAGGAAGGCGTAAACGTTTATCATGTACGCCAGCACCAGCCCCACCGCGAAGAGCAGCAGGGAGTAGTAGAGCGCCGTTCTCCTGTCCATGGCACCCCTGGGGAGCGGTCTGTCAGGACGGTTTATTTTATCTATCTCGTAGTCGAAGTAGTCGTTTATCGTGTTGCCCCCGGCGCACCCCAGGGTGACCACCAGGAAGACGAGGGCCGTCGTCAGGGCGTCGGGGAGGTGGCCCACCGCCACGATCGACCCGAGGACACCCACCACCCCGGCCAGGGCGCAGTTGTGGGGCCGGGTTATCTCGATGAAGGCCTTGAATTCCATTAGGCTCACCTAATTCGATTAGGTTGTTGACTTAAAAATCTTTGCTACAGCTCCTCCCGCCTGAGGAGACCGAGTTCCTCACCATTTTCAAGCACCTGTATACGGCCAAAGCGCAGTTCCGCAGCATTCTCAACCTCTTCCTCGGAGAGGGGGGTGAGGACCTGAGCCTTCATTCCGCTGAAGTTTATCCACTTCAGTATGCCAACGCCCATGCACAGACCTTGCCCGTCTATGAAACCCACAAGGAGGTTGCTCAGCCTCTCAAAATCAACGGCGTGGAGGGCCGGACGGCCGTACTGCCTCGAAAAGCCCTCTGCATCGACCTTGACGACGGTGTAGTGCTCCCCCTTCCACCCAGCCACCACGAGCCACTTGAAGAGCGTGGAGAGCAGTTCGCGCTCCTCCTCCGTCAGGGGCCTGCCGCGGAAGAGCTCCGTGCCCCCCGGAATCACCTTCGTCAAATCCACTTCAACAGTCCGGGAGTTCGAAAAGTACGCCCTCCACTTCTCCCGCCTGACTTCCCTGCGTTCCCGGCGCGAGTGTTCCCTAGCGGCGGGGCTGACCTGGAGCGTGACGACCTCACCGTACGGGGCGAGGACCTTTCGCAGGTATTCCATCTCCCCCTCCCGCTCGAGCAGAACGATGAGGTCCGGCCTAACGAGTTCGGCTTTGAGGCGCTTCAGCTCAACCCCCGTCCCCGTGACGAAGCCGGTGGTGTCTATAAGAACGATGTCAGCCTTTTCGGCGGCGATGTCCGTGAGCCTCTTAACCCCCACCGCCATCTCACCGACGTACTGGCCAGGGGTGGTCGTCCCTATGAAGTAGTGGGCGTGTCCCCTGAGTTCGCTTGGGCTGGAGAAAGGCCCGTCCACGAAGGCGAGGCTGACCGTCGCGGGCGGGAGGATTCCCTTCTGGCCAACGTCGCTGTCCACAATCGCGACCCGAAGACCCCTCTCAGCCAGGCCGTTGGCCAGGAACGTGAGGAGCGTCGTCTTGCCGCTGTCGGTCCCCCCGACGAGCATAACCCGAAGGGGCCGGTCTCTGGAGGACAGTTCATCTAAAAGGACGAAACGATCCTCAGGGACATCCGTGGTGTATCCCGCCTTGTTCATGGGAGCAGGTTGGAAAGAGAAATTAAAAAGATAACTGCGGCACATCCAGAAACGACCCGGAATCCCGAAGGGAGCCAGCAACCCGGCGGGGATAGGAAGCCCAAGAGAGGAAGGTCGGAACATGTACAATGAAAAGACTTATAAGACTATGTTATATGCCACAGAATATAGGCCAACAAAAATTTGACATTGGCCCGGAAAATCGTTGATTTAATAAACATGTAAATAAGAATCATGCAAAAGGAGGTTTAAAAATGGAGGAGAAGGCAACCCTTACCCCGAGGCAGATCAAACTGCTCAGGAAGTTCTACGAGGAGGGCAAGACCATAGAGGTTCACACCGTTGAGAAGACCCAGGACGAGCTTGCGGACGAGCTCGGGATAACCAGGCAGGCTCTCAGCAACCACCTCAAGGTTCTCAAGGAGCTGGGTTACATAAGAACCGGAAGGGGCTTCATAGACCTGACCGACAGGGCCCTCGACCTTCTCGGCGAGAAGAAGGGCGATGTGTTTGTGTTCGTGAGAATAGAGCCCACGAAGAGAAGGCAGGTTTACGAGGCAATAAAGAGACTCAAAATAAAGAAGATATACCGCGTCACCGGCGACATAGACCTCATCGTTGAGGCGGACAAGACCCGCCTCGACGAGATACTCGAGGAGATATCCTCACTCGACGGCGTCAAGGAGACCATCACCCACATCGTTCTCGAAGTCCTCTGACTCCGTTTCCGCGGAGGGCTTTTTCCTGCCCTCCCCAAGCTTCTTCTCCATGAGCTTCCTCAGCTCCAGCAGGTTCTTTCCGAATTTGGCGGATATCGGTATGAACGTCTCTGGCACCTCGCTGTAGGGAACGCCGAACTTCTCCGCCAGGAAGTTTATGGTTTTCTGAAGGTTCTTTATCTTGTCCATCTTGTTGACTGCGACTATCACAGGGATTCCCAGCTCCCTGAGGAAGGCGTAGAACTCCACGTCGATAGGTATCTCACCCCGTTTCTCCCAGCGCTCTATTATCTCCGGGGCGGCTTTGCCATCAACCACCAGAACCGCCAGCTCGATGTCGTCGGCGTTGTCCTCGATGAAGTGAACTATCTCGTCCTTGATCCTCTCCTGCTTCGCCTTTGGAACACCGCTCATGAAGCCGAAGCCCGGCATGTCCACAACCAGCTTCCCGCGCCAGTTTATCTCCACTGGCTTCCTCGTAACCCCTGGCCTCTTACCCCTCTTGACCCACTTGCCGGTCAGGCGGAAGATGAGCGTGCTCTTGCCAACGTTCGAACGTCCCACGAATATTATCATCCCTCTCACCGTAAGCGATGAAGCTTTTTCGCCTTATAAGCCTTGGCGGAAAAGTTAAGTAGGCGAAGGGATAAGTCCCAACGGTGGTGTTTTATGGTAGAGGGCGGCGAAACCAAGGCCAACCAGCTCATCAACAAATTCGTCATATCCCTGACGGATGGGAAGATACTGGGCTTTGTGACCGATATAAACGTCGAGGTTGAGGGCGACCAGTTCTACTTCATCCTCAAGATGAAGGAAGTGGAGAACCTCGGAAAGGGCCAGAGCATGTTCTCCAGCGAGAGGAAGCTCAAGATAAGGCCGGACGATATAGTCAACGTTGGTCCCGACGTCATAATCCTTGGAAACGGTAAAGTCCCGCCCCTCAGGGAGATAGAGAGGCTCAACCAGATAGCCGAGGAGTACAACACCCTGGTGAGGGAGCTTGAAGCCAAGGAGAAACTCATAGAGAAGCTCAAGGGGGAGAACTACGACCAGACCAAGCAGCTGGACGAGCTCCAGCGCGAGCTCAGGAAGCTGCAGATAATGAAGGAGGACTTCGAGCACCTCAAGGAGCAGCTGGTAAGGCAGGAGGGGCAGCTCGAGATGGCCAAGGAATACATACGGCTCCTGGAGGGCCTCAGGCACGACATAGACAAGATAAAAGAGGACGTTGACAGGCTCCTTCAGACCCAGCTGGAGGAAGTCGTTAGGGGAATAATCAACGAAGAACTGAACGCAAGGGGATTAAAGAAGACGAGCTTTATTTAACCGAAGAGCTGCGGGCCAAAGGCGTGCAGGAGTATCTCCAGGGCCACGAGTATGAGCGTCACCGCAATGACGCCCCTCGGGCTTATCTTTATCGCCCTGGTGTCCTCGTCGAAGAACCTCATGAGACCGGCACCGGTCGGGGGAAGTGTGGTCTTCTCCTTTGCCATTTTCTCTCACCTCTTAAAGGAGGTAGGGTTCGCCAATATATAAAAAAGTTGTGATCGGTAGCATCAGGAGTCCCGCCCGAAGCCTGAGCGTAATTTACAAACATCAAGATTTTTGATGACAATGTTTATATAACATAAGAACGAGCATCCAAACAGCAGGTTCTGTCTGGGTGAATCCCAACCGGAGCGCCCGGAAGCCAGCGACCCTTTTCACCCGGCGGTGCTCCCTCTGACACTAACGCATGAAACTTTATTGGTATATAGGAGGTGTTCGCATGCCGATGTACCTCGTCACCCACCGCTATTCGGATGAAGAGAGCATCAAAGCAACCAGGGAAGCTGCCGATTTCTTCAAACGGCTACCCCTCACGGGCGATGTCGAGTTCCTCGCATCGTATAATTTCGCCGGCGGAAGCTACACGATGTGGCGGGCCAAGGACAGAAAAACCCTCGAAGAGTACATGAAAACAATAGATGCCCCAACATTCCATAAGAACATGGAGATCACCGAAATAGTCCAGAGCTATCCCCCAACGGTCGAGTACACCATCAGGCTCTGGGAGATGCTGTACCACATGAGCGGCGGCTGACCTCCCATTTTATTTTTAGAGGAAACTTTTTAAACACCAAACCACAGCGCTCACTGGATAAGGGGTTTACCCAATGAATCCCGCTAATGACATAGGAGGTGGGAGGAAATGGCGACCTTTAAGCTCGTTATATCCAACCCAAAGAATGGCATAGCCAGGCAGGTTGAGATAAGCGGCGAAGAGGCCGAGAGGCTCATAGGAAAGAAGATTGGAGAGGAGATTCCGGCGAGCGAGCTCGGACTCAACCTCACCGAGATATTCGGCGAGGAGATTCCGGGCGATGCCAAGCTCAGGATAACCGGCGGAACCGACAAGGACGGCTTCGCCATGAGGCCCGACGTCCACGGCCCGAGGAGGGTCAAGATCCTCGTCTCCAGGGGCCCCGGCTTCAGGCCCAAGGAGAGGGGCGAGAGGAGGAAGAAGACCGTCAGGGGCAACACCATCAGCCCCGAGATCGTCCAGATCAACATGAAGCTCGTCTTCTGAGCTTCCTCCTTTTCCCCAAATTACCGCTTTTCTATTCGGCTCAACTTCTCCCCATGGAGGTAACCTTAATAAATGTCCCCGCGGTCTAATCTTAGGGGTGTGAGAAGATGGCAAAGAAGAAGGAGTTTAGACAGGCTGAAGTTAACATCGGAATGGTTGGTCACGTTGATCACGGTAAAACGACCCTCACCAGGGCCCTGACCGGTATCTGGACCGACACCCACAGCGAGGAGCTGAGAAGGGGAATCACCATCAAGATAGGTTTCGCAGACGCGGAGATAAGGAAGTGCCCGAACTGCGGGAGGTATTCGAGCTCACCGGTGTGCCCGTACTGCGGCCACGAGACCGAGTTCGAGAGGAGGGTTTCTTTCATAGACGCCCCCGGCCACGAGGCCCTGATGACCACCATGCTCGCCGGTGCTTCCCTTATGGACGGCGCGGTTCTCGTCATAGCGGCCAACGAGGGGATAATGCCCCAGACCAGGGAGCACCTCATGGCCCTCCAGATAGTCGGGAACCAGAACATAGTGATAGCGCTCAACAAGATCGAGCTGGTCGACAGAGAGAAGGTCATTGAAAGGTACCACGAGATAAAGGAGTTCGTCAAAGGTACCGTCGCCGAGAACGCCCCGATAATCCCGATTTCGGCCCTCCACGGCGCGAATGTTGACGTTCTCCTCGCGGCGATAGAGGAGTTCATACCAACCCCGAAGCACGACCTCGAGAAGCCGCCCAAGATGCTTGTCCTCAGGAGCTTCGACGTCAACAAGCCTGGAACCAAGCCAGAGAAGCTCGTCGGCGGCGTCATCGGCGGTTCGATAATCCAGGGCAAGCTCAAGGTCGGCGACGAGATAGAGATTCGCCCCGGCGTCCCCTACGAGGACCACGGCAGGATAAAGTACGAGCCGATAACCACCGAGATAACCTCCCTCCAGGCGGGCGGAAAGTTCGTGGACGAGGCATATCCGGGAGGACTCGTCGGCGTTGGAACCAAGCTCGACCCGTACCTCACCAAGGGCGACCTGATGGCCGGAAACGTCGTCGGAAAGCCAGGCCAGCTGCCGCCGGTCTGGGACGACCTAAGGCTCGAGGTTCACCTCCTTGAGCGCGTCGTGGGAACCGAGGAGGAGCTCAGGGTCGAGCCGATAAAGAGGCGCGAGGTTCTCCTCCTCAACGTCGGAACGGCCAGAACGATGGGTCTCGTTACAGGCCTCGGAAAGAACGAGGTCGAGCTCAAGCTCCAGATACCCATCTGCGCCGAGGTCGGCGATAGGGTCGCCATCAGCAGACAGGTTGGCTCAAGGTGGCGCCTCATAGGCTACGGCTTCATAAGGGAGTGAGCTCTCTTCTTTTCCATTAACTTTCGGTGAGGCAGATGCCTGAAAGACGGGAATGGCTGGTGATTCCGGACACGAATTTTCTCCTGGTTCCGGGACAGTTCGGCGTGGACATAATCGGCGAGCTGAACAGGGTTCTCGACGTGAGGTTCAAAATAGCCGTCCCCAACGTCGTCCTCCAGGAGCTGGAGGTCATAGAGAGGAAGTCCAGAGGGAAGGATTTGCTCGCCATCAGGATGGCCAAAAAGCTCGCGGAGAGGTTTGAGGTCGTTGAGATGGGCCGCTTCGGTGAGAGGCCCATAGACGACCAGATCTTCGACTTCGCCGTGAAGAACGAGAGGGTGATAGTCGGCACCAACGACAAGGGGCTGAAGAGACGCCTCCGCGAGAGGGGAATCCCGGTCGTCTACCTCCGCTCGAAGAAGATACTCGAGCTCGAGGGAATGCTGGAGTGAAAACCTTAAAACACCCTCTTCTCCACGTCCTTGGGTGGAAAAGATGTACACGGAGGAAGAACTGCTGGGCGAGATTAGGGAACTCCTCGGCGACGAGGAGCTCTACGAACTCTACGAGAGGGCGTTCAGGGAGTACCACTACTACTTCGAGACGACCAACTACATCGTTCTGAACGTCTACGGCTTCAACGACCACGGGCCAATTCACGTTCTGCTCACGACCAGGCGCGCGCTGGAGCTTCTGAACATCATCGGGAAGTTCGGAATCCAGACGACGGCCGAGAAGCTCGGCAAGCCCTTCCGCTGGAGCAAGTTCATAGTGGCATTTGGAGCGCTGTTCCACGATACCGGGAACATGATACACAGGATAAACCACTACCAGTTCAGCGTTCTCCTGGCGGAGCCGATAATAGAGAAGCTCGTGAGGGAGTTCGGAACCGACGACCCGCTCCTCCTCAAGGCGCTCACCTTGAACGCCATCTACACCCACGATGAAGCCGTTCCGTGCACCACCATAGAGGGCTCGCTCGTTACGATAGCGGACGGCTGCGACATGGAGGCCGGAAGGAGCAGGCTCGTCCACAAGAGGGACAAGGTCGATATTCACGCAGTTTCAGCCCTGGCCATAGAGAGGGTGGAGATAAGGGAAGGGGACGAGGAGCAGCCGATACTCATCGAGATATGGATGAAGCACCCCGCCGGAATCTTCCAGGTGGACGAGATACTGACGAAGAAGGTCAAAAGCTCCCTCCTGAGCGGAAAGGTCAGGCTCAGGATACACACCGGCACCGAGGTAATGGAGAAGGTTATTTAACCCTCCACCGTTTCTTTATCCATGCTCATCGATGCGTACCGCGACCTGAAGTACCTCCTCAACAGGGGCTACCGGAAGAAGTACGCCCTCGAGTTCGTGGCCAACCACTACAGGCTGACAAAGGGTGAGCGCTACCTCCTGGCCAGGTGCGCCTTCTCGGACGAATGGATAGACGAGGTAAGGAGAAAGCTCCTAAGACCGGAAGAGCTCGGGGGCAGGGTTCTCGGGATAGACGGCTTCAACGTCCTGATAACACTCGAATCGCTCCTCGAAGGGCGAGCCATACTCTGCGAGGATGGGCTCGTGAGGGATTTGAAGTACCAGGGTAGATACAGGCTCAACGAAGGCACGGAGCGGCTCATTGGCGACCTCGCCCGCGCCCTCGCGGGGCTCGGCGTTGAAAAGGCCGTGTTCTTCTACGGCTCGGCGGTTCCAAAGAGCGGGGAGGTGAAGGGGCTGACGGAGAAGGCCCTCCTTCGGGAGGGGGTCAACTCCGAGGTGAGGCTCGTCAAAAGCCCCGACTTCGAGCTCAAGGCCTTCGAAACCGTCGCAACCGCCGACATCGGAATCATATCAAAGGTCCCCCACGTCTTCGACCTGGCCGCGTACGTGGGAAGGCTCGCCGGGTGGGAGGCGGGCGATCTCTTTGAACTCCTGGAAAAAACGTAACCAGGGAGATATTGACATTCAGACGGCCCTTTTAGAGCTACAAAGCCGTTTGAAGCCTTGGAAAATTTTTAATACATTCGTATACAAGGTAGGTGTATATTTCGCAGTACCCGCTTTTCTTTCTTGGCGGGTGATGGAGGAGGTTTGCATGAGGAAAACCAAAGCGATCCTGCTGGCGCTTCTGATAGCAGGCATGGTCCTCGCCAGCGGCTGTACCGGCGGAGGGACCGCCACGGGCTCCCCTTCCCCCACGACGTCAAGCCAGCCGTCGACGAGTGAGCCCGAAATCACTACAACACAGGAACCATCAACCTGGGACATGAAAATAGTCTGGAGCGCTGACACCACGGGAATACCCTTCATGGACATGAGCCCGGACGGAAGCCTCTCGGCGGCCATAGACTGGAACCGCGGTCTTCTGTACCTGGTCAGGCCGGACGGGAGCAACACGACCCTGAACCTCAGGAGGGATGAGGGGGAAATACAACCGGTGGTTTCGAGCGTCGCCGTGGTTGGAGACCAGGCCTGGGTCCTGGCGTCGTACGAAGGGTTCGCGGGGATAAGAATCTTTTCCTGGAACGGTCTTGCCGGCGAGGAGAGACACGGCGGACCGGGAGCCGTTGCCGACTACATGCTCCGCTCACCGAGCGGAAACCACGTTTGCTACCTGGTGACGGTGTCCCCCACGGAGCAGGAGCTCCACTGCGACGGGGCAAAAATCACGCTCACCCCCGACGATTACGACCTCAAGTCCGTCTCGGACTCCGGGCTCGTCGTTCTGTCGGAAAAGGACCGTGCGTTCGTCTTCAAGGACGGGGGAAGAATCCTGACGTTCAACACGAGCAGGATACTCGCCTACCGCGATAAACTGCTGGTGAGCGAGAACGGAAAGCTGAAGGTTTTCTCCGAGGACGGAAAGTTACTGGCCGAGGGGAGCTACCCATTCGACCAGACGATACTGCTCAAGTGGACTCTGATTCCCACTGGAAGATACCTGCTCTGGCACGAGCCCTTTGGGGACACCCACGTCCTCACGTGGAACCTCACGGAGATTGGAACCCTGCCGGGCTTTCCCTACTTCGCAAACGAGAACTTCGCCGTTACCTCGAAGGACGACGTAATCCACTGCTACTCTCTGAAGGACCTCCAAGAGGTCTTCAGCGTGGATGTCCCCGGCGATTCGCTCGGGTACATAAAGCTGAGCGACGACGGAAAAGTCATGCTTGTCTCGGGGGAGACGGGAGGTTTTTGGCTCTATGCCAAAAGTTAACACCCAAAATTTAAATAGTCCAAACTTGTATTTATTATAAGAAAGGAAGGAGTTGAGTAGATATGAAGAAATTTAGGACTGTTCTTGCAGTTTTCCTGGCACTTTTGGTTTTTGTCAGCGTTAGTGGATGCCTCGGAGGCGGCGGGGAGGAGAGCCCCACGACGTCAGAGTCCCCCACCGACACGGGAGGCCACACCACCAGCGCGGGAACCGGCGGGGGAGGATACAGCACGACGGAGAGCCCGGGAGAAAGCACCGCACCGGGAACCACAACCGAAACCGGCACATCGGAGTACGCATCATGGATGAACCCGTGGGACGCGTACAGCCCGATCCAGATAGATGGCGAGCAGTACCTCATAACCTCCATAAAGTACAAGCTCAGGATAAGGACCGAGGAGGGCGGCCCGATTTACGAGTACGAGATTGAGAAGAGCAGGGGACCGACGAAGATACACGTTTACGGCAACAAGATAGACATGGAGACCGGAGAGCAGGAGAAGGCGGACCTGGGAGAGTTCGAGGTTTACGAGTACTACGGAAAGATCACCCCGATAAACGCCGAGGACATGAACAGCACCTTTGAGTACCGCCTCTGGGTGACCGAAAGGACTTCCGACACGGACACATTCTTCCTGTTCCCGTCACTGGACTTCCTGACACTCTACGCATCACTCTACTCCGGCTCGGGCAACACCGTCGGGGTATGGATGAAGTACGGGGACCAGGTTTTTGAGTTCTACAACCCCGCGGGTGTCGGTGAGATGAGCGTGGCCCCCTATCAGGAGGGGGACATAGACATGCTCTCGAACATCGCCGACATAGAGTCCATCTACATGAGCTGGTACGGGTTCTACAACTTCGGCTTCTGGACCGCCCTCGAGGACGAGAACATCTACCAGGAAACAACGGGCAGCTGGGGAGTGATGGGCTACCAGTACAACTACGAGGTGAAGCCTGACGGAACGATGACCCTTGGAGGCAAAGATTTCAAGGTGTCGCGGGTATCGTGGACATACACCCTCGGGAGCATTACGGGCCAGGGCGAGGCTGTTCTCGCGGCCAACCTTCCGGTGCCGATAGAGGCCAAGGGAGTCTTCATCGAGCAGGGCGGAGCCAACGTCTTCACCCACGTCAAGATCGAGGACATCGGATTCGAGAAGGTCTGAGCCCTCTGACCCTTTCACTTTTCAGGCAAACTTTAAATCTTTCAAGGGGTATTTTTCTATCATGTTTGGTGAGCACGAGCTCAAGACCCAGTTCATCAAAATCATGGACAAAAAAATCCATCTCGTTGAGGCGTCGGAGGACAAGGTCCTCTACCGGCGGGATGAAACGAGGGTTCTGATAAAGAGGGGAAAGGGAAAGTTCCTCATCCTCCCGGCCCCCGCGGAAGGCTACGGTGTGAAGTTTCTGTTCATAAGGCTCTCCGAGAGGATCGCCATTCCCCCCAAGGAACGACTGGCGGGATACCTCTCCGCCCCGATTGATATCTCTGTGAGGAGCGGCGACCTCGAGATAGACCGCTTCACCGTGGGGCGGGAAAAATACACCCTCTACGGCGAGAAGACGGTGGGGGTCATAGCGAGATACCACGAGAGCGATTTCTATGAAAAGCCCCCCGATTCCCCAGGGGTAGTGAAGCTCGTCATCAGCAACCCAACAGAAAGCTGGAAGATGGTGGAGAGGATAGTGTTCCCCATAAGGAACAGCGTGATGTTCTACAAGGAGAACAGGGCGTACTACCCCCTCATAATCCTGCTGACGAAGGAGATATACGAGGTCAACAACACGGGGAATCCGCCGGACGGGACGCTGAAGCCAACCCACAAAGCCGAACCGCTCCCCAACTTCAGAATGAGGTGGTCGTGATGGCAGCTAACAACACCACAACGGCTCCATCGACCTCACCGGCACCGATTCAGATAGACCTCAGCCTGCTGACCCTCGTGGAGGCGGCCCTGATAATATTCGGCATGATAGTCCTCGGAAGGGTTGCCAGGAAGGTAATCATCAGAAAATCAAAGGAAACGAGCCTGACATGGATAATCAACGAGGACACCGCGGATATAGTCTTCAGGATGTTCGTGCTTGGGGGCATCATCTGGGCCCTGTACCTGCTCGGCATAATGAGCTATGGGCTGGGACCGACCACCGTGGGCAACATAGCCTTCGCGATGGGCTTCTTTTACTTCTCGTACCTGATAGCAAAGAAGTCCAAGGACTACATGATAATGAGCTCGGGGAAGAAGGCCAGACCCGAGACTATAGTCAAGGCGAAGGTCTTCTACTACGTCTTCATAACCATCGCCTTTTTCATGGCCCTGAGCTTCGCGGGAGTGAGTACGGAGCTTAGCGCCCTGCTGGCTGCGGCCGGAATAACTGGTATCGTCCTCGGTTTTTCGGCCCAGACCGTCGTCTCGAACTTCATCTCAGGCGTTTTCATGTACTTCGACAAGCCCCTGCTGATAGGCGACCAGGTCAAGATAGGCGAGCTGGAGGGCGTCGTGGAGGACATAAGAATCCTCTCCACCAGGATACGTGCGTGGGACGGTACTCTCATAAGGATACCGAACGAGAAGCTCTTCAACAGCAACATAGTGAACTTCATGCGCTACCCCGTCAGGCGCGTGGATGTTAACATCAGCATCGCGTACGCCGCCGACGCTGAGAGGGCCGTCGAGATAATAAAAAAAGTCCTCGACGACATCCCCCTCGTCCTCGTCGAGCCGGAACCGCTCGTGTACGTCACCGATCTCGGCGAAAGCTCGGTGAACATAGCCATAAAGGCCTGGGCACCCAGCGAGAGGTGGTTCGACGTCAGGACGAGGATAATCCATGACGTCAAGAGGGCCCTCGACGAGGCGGGAATAGAGATACCGTTCCCGCAGAGGGTGAACTGGTTCGCCAACGAACTGAAGGTCAGAATCGAGGAGCCGCCCAGGAAATCCGAGGAGAACGTGGAAGGGGCCTAATCCCCCTTCTTTTCTATCAGGGCGTAGAAGAAGCCTATCGTCCCGTGCCTGTGGGGCCACGCCCTCATGGTTCCTGGCAGAAAGCCTTCGTCATAGGGGCCGTCCAGGGGCACCAGCTGGGCATCCTCGTGCCTTCCCAGGAACCACTCGACCACGCCCTCGTTCTCTTCGGGAAGCATGGAGCAGGTGGAGTAAAGCATCCTCCCCTCGGGCTTCAGAAGTCTCCATGCACTTTCTATGAGCTCCCTCTGAAGGGCCACAACCTTCGGGATGTTCTTCTCGCGAAGACGCCATCGGAGCTCGGGGTTCTTCGCTATCGTCCCGTCGCTGGTGCAGGGGGCATCGAGCATCACCCTGTCGGCGATTCCCTCCCCCAGCATGTCAGGGGCCTTTCTGCCGTCCGCCCTGAGGGTCTCCGCAATCTCAACGCCCGTACGCTTGAGGACCTCGCGCATGCGTTTTATCCTAGCGCCATCCACATCGAAGGCGTAGATTTTGCCCTCGTTTTTCATCAGTTCCGCCATGTGGGCGGTTTTGCCTCCGGGGGCGGCGGCGAGATCCACGACCGTTTCCCCCGGCTCCGGGGCCAAAACCAGGGCGGCAACCGCTGCCGCCTCCTCCTGGGCAATCGCCCAGCCCTTGTTGAAGAGCCATTCGGGGTTGAACGGGTCGAGGATACGGATGACGGTAGGCACTCTCTCGCTTCTCTCGAACCTAACGTTCTTTCTCGCAAGGTAGCCCTCAACGTCCCCGACGGTGGCCTTCAGCAGGTTGACGCGGATGCTCGTCGGCAGGGTCTCGTTGAGTGCCTTAAGGAGAGTCTCCGCCTCGTCACCGAGGAGCCCCCCCATGCGCCGTATGAACCACTCGGGAAAGAGGTAGTCCCACTTCAGACGCTTCTCCTCACTGTCGATGACGGGCATGTACTCGAGGATCCTCGGCAGGATGTCGTAGTAGTAATAGCCGGTGTAGGGATGGGTTCTCTTCGACAGAAACTGGGCGAGGCCCTTCAGATGTTGCCGCGTCCTTTCACCGGGGTCCCTGAAGACCGCCACCTCAACGGCCACCCTCATGGTTGCCCTCAGCCAGGGATCGAGGATAAGGGGCGAAACGCCGACGAGCTCCTCGATTATCTCGTCTATCAGACCGAGCCTGCGCTGGATGGAGTAGAATATGCCCGTCAGCTTCGAATTCTCCCAGCCGTCGATCCTGTACTTTGCGAAGGCCTTTCTCTTGGCGCTCTGGCTCGGCTTGATCTCCTCCCCGAGCTTCACGGCCTCTATGAGTGCATACAGCTGCCTGTCGCTTAGTTTTAATTTGGCCACCTTCATCCTCCACCGTCATCTAGGGAGACCGGCATATATCGCTTTCGCCCAAAAAGTGGGAGAGAATTACACGGACCTGCTGGGCCTGAGGACCTCTATGAGCTCGGGTTCGATGCCGCCGTTCTCCTCCCACATACGAAGAAGGAGGTCGGTTTTCCCGATAATGAACAGGAGAAAAAGGGCCTCCTCGCCGCGTCCATCGCTCAGGAGCGACCTGACCGCATCCAGGGCCTCCTCATGTCTGGAACTGTAGTACGAGAACAGCGCGTTTTCCAGGTTCTTCCTGACCTCCCCTGCCCTCGTGCGCAGGAAGAGGTTTTCTTCCCCGGTCTCAACTGCCCGGAGCAGGGAAGTGAAGCGGACGAGCCGTCTCATCATCTCAGGTGTCGCGTGGAACTCCAGAACCTCCTCGAGGAGGTCAATTCCAAGCTCAATCATCAGGGCGTTACCGCTTGAGATCAGCGACGCCATACTGGCCGCCAGGAACTCCCAGTAGCCCGCAACCATGCCCATGTTGAGGAGAACGCGGAGGCCCAGGAGCCGGGTCCACAGGGAGTCCGAGAACACGAGGGAGCGAACCTTTGAGAGCCCGTCTTTTCCGAGGGGCGGCACCTGCACCCTCTCAAAAAGGTCGAGTATTGAAAGACATGTTAGGGTGTCTCCCCCCTCCATCACCTGAGCCGCGGCGTCCAGAAGCACAAGGAACCGCTCCTCGTCGAGGGGAGTGTTCTCAAGGAGGGGCGTGAGAACCTCCAGCGCCCTGTAAACGACCCTGGGATCCTCGTCGGTAAGCCTGCCGGCAAGGGACATGAAACCCTGGCTCAGTACGAGCGTCCTAACCCCCATATCAGAGTCCCCGAGGAGCTTTCCAATGGCCACAAGGGCTCGAAGGCGGACGGTGCTGTCCTCGTCCTCCAGCAATTCGAGAAGGGACATGAGTACATGATCGTCATCGTTTGCGATATTGATTACATCCATCGCCTGCCAGGATGTGAGTATCTCCTTAATTTGATCCATACACCCACCCCCTATTCTACCCACAATAAATTGAACGTCATCCAATATATCGTTTTCGCTTTATGTTCTCTCAAGTCTATAAATGTCCACCAGGACCCTTTCCAGTCTCTTCCTGTGGAAGAAGAACTGGGCAGGAATTTCAAAGGGGAGCGTTACTCTGTGCGTTATCGAAAAACCGGAGTCACTCACAAAGGCTTCGATGAAACGCCTCACCTCAGGTTTGGCCAGGTGTATGGAATAAACGACATCGCTCACTTCAAAAGCCTTGAGCAGAAAAGGCCTGTCCGCGTGGGGGTTCTGGCTGCCGAAGGGGGGGTTCATCACAACCGTGTCCACCTTCCTCCCAAAACGGGAGACCTCCGAGTGAATGAACTCGATGCACTCCTCCATACCGAGGGAGCGGGCGTTTTCTCTCGCAATCTCAAGCGCGGTTTCATCCACCTCAACGGCGTAAACCCCCGCGGCACCGAGGAGGCAGGCACCGATGGAGAGAACACCGGTTCCCGCACCCAGGTCCCCCACGACCCTTCCCTCAATGTCCCCCAGCGAGTGGGCTAACCAGAGGAGCTCTGCGGCGACGTTCCCCGGAGTCCTGTATTGCTCGAGCTCGGGTTTGGGATTTCTGAAACCCTCAAGGCGGGAGAGGGCGATGGCGAGGTGCTTCTTCTTCACTTTCAACCACCGTGGAGCGCGATGCCGATCGGCTCATCTTCCTTTCTCTCCACCCCGAGTATCTCGTCGAAGGCGTAGTCCTCGCGCAGGCCCAGGAGTATCTCGACCTCCGGCGGCGTCAGCACCGGCTTCCTCCAGTTCTCGTAGTCGTCTATCGGGACGCGCGGGCAGGCGACCACGACGTACGCATCGAAGTCGAAGCCTTCCAAAGCCGGGTAGTTGATGTGGTTCATGGCCATGAGCCTCGCGTATTTCCCGTGCTCGCGGAGGAGCTTTACCACGCGCTTCGCCTCGGCCAGGCGGAGCTGTCCCTTCTTGGTGCTCGTTATCACGCCAAAACGCTCCGCATCCATGGCCTTTGCTATCTGTGCCCAGCGTCTCCTGATGAGCCTTTCGGCCTCGTTATCCATCCAGATGGCATCACCGGAGTATGGGTTTACCGCGAGGGTTGGCTTCCTCGTCGCCAGCGCGGCCCCCAGGGGGTGGAAGTAGCCGGCCCCTATGAAGAGAACCCCCTCGGCATCCGCCTTCGCCGCGGCAAAGTTGCAGCCGAGAATCTGGCCCGGCCAGCTGACGCGGGAGTCCCCTTTTCCAACAATAACCTCAAAGCCATGATTTTCCAGAAACGCCCTCGCCCGCTCAAGCTGGTGAATGTGCTGGGCGGTCGTGACGAGGGCTATCCTCTTCCCCAGCTTCCGTACCTCGTCAAGGTTCTTCTCGAGTGAGGGAACCACATCAACGTTCGCGAAGGCAGGAACGAATATCGTGGGAACCTCCAGGTGGAGGCGCATGTAGCTGTGACCGAGGTGTATCAGCGCGTCGCAGCCGAGAAGCTTTGCCTCTCTGTCGGCGGGGTCGCAGGCGCCGTAGTTGATGTCGCCGCTTATTATGGCCTCCATCCCGTTCTCCTCAAGAAAATCCGCCAGCGCCTGGGCCTCGCGCTTCAGGCCCTCCGGCGTCTGAATGAGCACCCTTTCCGCGCCGAGCTCTCGCAGCCTCTCCAGTATCTCTCGCATCGAAACCTCATGCATCTTACCCACCGACGACGGTTGGGGGGAACCCTTTAAATCACCATCGATTCGCAGAAGTGTACAGCACCTTAGTGAACTTAAAAATACATTATCAACCATAAACGTGCAACCGAAACCCTTATTAAACATTGCTGCACTAGATTTTCTGCAATGCATTGGAGGTGTTCCAGATGAAGAAAGTTGCTGCAATCCTGGGACTTCTCTTCCTGACCGCAATGCTGAACCCCGTTGCCGCCTCCGGCAGCAAGGGCGACGCCAACTACTGGCACCCCTATCCGTGGAACGTCGCCCCCGGCGACATCGTCATCGGACACAACCCCAACAGCGATAAGTTCATACCGGGCTATTGGACACACACGGGAATGATAGCCTACTACGACAGCTATTACGGGGAATGGGTCGTTATAGAGGCCTGGGAATCTGGGATAAGGATGGTTCTTCTCTCCGACTTCCTCCGCAGGTACGACACTGTGGCTGTTCTGCGTGTTGCCACGAGCGATTACGTCAGGCAGAACGCCGTGTACTTCGCATACTACCAGCTCGGGAAGCCCTACGACTGGGGCTGGTGGACGAAGCAGGTTTACGGTGATTCCTACTACTGCTCGGAGCTCGTGTGGGCGGCATACATCGCCGCGGGCGGCCCGGACATCGACGCCAACCCCGGCTGGAGCTGGACCTACGCCAACGGGGTCGCCCCGCAGGAAGTTTACGACGACGGAGACACCTACGTAATCTACTACCACTCGGCCTGACCACCCCATTTTCTTTTTGCTGACCAGAAAGGAATATTTCATCAACGTATTCTGCCAGAAGGTAGCACAAAACTATGGACATCAAGTCCAATGTAAACAACGAAGGAGAATAAAACTTATTAACCTGCCGGCCTATTTTTGTTCCGCCCAACACTGGGGGTGATGAAATGAGGAAGCTTGGAATAATAGCAGTGGTCTTCCTCCTTCTCGGCGCCACCGTTCCGGGTGCCAGCGCCGGCGACCTCCTGAACTACATCTGGGACACAAGCACCTACCAGCACCCGTACCCGACCGACGTCCAGCCGGGTGACCTCGTCTACGGCCACAGCCCGGACCTTTTCAACGCCATAATCCCCGGCTACTGGATACACGTTGCCATCGTCGCCTGGTACAACGAGAGCATCAACGACTGGATGGTTATAGAGGCCAAGATAGGCAAGGGCATCATCATCAGCCCGCTCAGCGAGTTCCTCAGCAGGTACGACGTGGTTGCCCTCCAGAGGGTCAGGGTCGACGACGCCACCAAGCAGAGGGCCATTCAGTTCGCCTACCAGCAGCTCGGAAAGCCCTACAACTACAACTACATCGGCAAGCCGAAGGTCTACGACGACGAGTACTACTGCTCCCAGCTCATCTGGGCGGCCTACCTCGTCGCCAGCAACTTCCAGGTGAACCTTGACGCGAACGACGGTGCCTGGAGCTGGACCTACTTCTACTCAGTCGCCCCGCAGGAAGTTTACGACGACCCAATGACCTACACCATCTACAAGCACGAGGCCTGAGTCCTATTCTCCTTTCTTTCCATTCCCCCATCCAACAAAAGCCTTTTATACTTCCTAACCCAATAATACCTCGAAGTTCGATGCATCGGGGTGATAAGTATGGACGACATCATCATAACGACCACTGAAAGCCTGCCCGGCTACCGCGTGGTCGAGGTGAAGGGCCTCGCGAGGGGCGGCATAGTCAGGGCCACCCACGTTGGCAGGGACATAATGGCCTTCTTCAAGAACCTCAAGGGCGGAGAGGTTCAGGAGTACACACAGATGCTTGCGGAGGCCAGAGAGGAGGCCCTGAGGAGGATGAAGCTCCACGCCGAGGACATGGGTGCCAACGCGGTCGTGGGTGTTCGCTTTATGACCTCCGCGGTGGCCTCAGGTATGGCCGAGATATACGCCTACGGCACGGCGGTGGTCGTTGAGAAGATTGAGGAGGAGTGAGCATGTATCTCCTCCCGTTCCCCATACTCGGCGGGCTGCTGGCGTGGGCGACGGTTTATTTTCTGGGCTTCGAGAAGCAGAGGTGGGGAGAGTTCGTCCTCGGTTTAGCGGCGTTTTTCATTGCGATAGTTATCCAGAACCCCGTCCAGCAGCTCCCTCTCCTTGGAATCGGGATAAAGTCCAACGCCGACGTTATAGCAAGGGGAACCGCATTCACCATAGGTGTTTCTATATGGCTCGGTCTCATCGCTGGAGTCGTCCAAGAAGGGGCAAAGTACCTCCTGGTGAAGGGGAAGAGTCTGAACACCGGCCTGTTCATGGGTCTGGGCTTTGGAATAACAGAGGTCTTCATTATAGCAGGGGCCGCTCTGGCGGGGGCCCTGGCCACGGGGGAGCCCCTAGACGTTCCCACGGGCGCGGCGCTGCTCTCAATGGTGGAGCGCTACTTCGTCGTCCTCTTCCACGTGGGGACCGGAATATACCTCGCGTACGCATACAGGGAGGGCTACGGGAAAACGGGCCTTCTGGCGATGATAGGAATCCACACGGTCATCGATTCCCTGGCGGCGTATTATCAGCTCACGAAAAGCGAACCTATCATGTACGCGGTGGAGGTTATAAGCGCCCTCACCGCACTGGGACTGCTGTACTACACGATTCCAAAGGCGAAGCTCGAGCTACCCAAGGAAGAGGAAGCCCTGTGGTGAGCGACGTGCTGATGGACAGGAAGGAGAATGCCCTCAAGAAGCTGAGAAAGGACCTTCGCTCAGGACTCTACTCCTACCTAGTTCTCCTGCTCCTGGAGAGGGAAGGGGAGCTCCACGGCTACGCGATACGGAAAAGGCTTGAGGAGCTGAGCGACGGCAGAATCGTGCCGAGCGAAGGGGCACTCTACGACATCCTCAAGAGCCTGAAAAAGAGCGGCCTGGTTCAGGACACCTGGGCGGAAGTCGGCGGGAGACCGAGGAAGTACTACTCCCTCACGAAGCTGGGCAGGGATGTTTTAGGCGAGCTGAAGAGGGAGATAGGGGCGATAACGGAGACCCTGGAGAGGATTGAAGATGGTGATGGCTGAAAAGGAGTCCTCTTTCGATTCCTACCGGATGAAAGATGGGCTGAGATTTTACTTACTCCTGCAGCTCGCCTTTCTCGGAGCATACCTATTGCTGGCCGCAATCTTGTGGAACAAACTTCCAGAGACCATCGCCGTGCACTTCAAATCCTCCGGAACGCCGGACATTTTCTCGGACAAGCTGTGGGGTGTGGTGGAGCTTCCTGCTCTTGTGTGGCTTCTGTTCTTCGTCCTGACGCTGCTGGCCAAAAACTCTGAATTCTCCATTCGGATGCGCATCTACCCCGGAAAAATAAAAGCCTGGGCCGGGCTTATGACCCTGATGAGTGCAGGGATCATCATTGTCGTGTCCACCTCGGTGCTCTATAATGCAGGATTTACTTCCGGAGAGGCAGTCGGCTACGCTGGGCTTCTCCTTATAACTATGGTTCTCGTAGGGATTTACCGCCTGATTATGGGTGGCACGGATGGAGGGCTACGGGCTCCTTAGAATCATCTGGGCGGCATTCATCGGCCTCGGCATGATCACCGCGGGGATTCTCACGTTCACCTCAAAGGGTGAGCCCGGAATAGGGTTCAGGATAGGCCACACCTACCTCTCGGAGCGGGCGAGGAGAAAAGCGAACCGCGTTTCAGGAATCGGGACGATTTTGACCGGGGTTTTCCTTATAATCCTCTCCCCGTTTCTGAGCTTCGCATGGCTGGCTGTCTTCCTGCTCCTCGGCCTCGGAACAACAATGCTCTTCGCCTATTTAACTGCGAAGCGCGAGTACGAGCTTGAGGAGCTCTCAACGGAGGCGCCGGAGAAACCCGGAAGAATAATAGAACCGCCGAATCTGAAGGTATACATTGGTCTCCAGGCGGCATTTCTGGGGGTTTTTGTACTTTTCTCTGCAAGGGGAAGTGTTTCAAAGGAAACCACGCTGGTCATCGGCGGGGCGCTTCTCCTGTTCCTCGCGCTCACCGTTCTGTTTTCCCGACCCCTCGTCTTTCAGCTTGCTCCCGGCTTCTCCGGAATCATGGCTAGGAAGTTCGCAAGGGCGCTGACCCTCGTCTCAGGTCTGATAACGGCAGAGATCACCCTAGCGGCACTTGGATACGAGCCCGGCCCCCTTGGCGTCGTCTTGCTTCTTACAACCTCACTCGGAGTTATCTTCTACGCCGCCTTCATCGCCCTTACGGGGGCCTATGAGGAAGGTTACTATTAGCTTTCAAGGGCCTTTATCAGCTCTTCTCGATCAGGTTCCCTGGTTATTCCCATCTCAACGGCGTGCTCAAGCACGTACTCCGGCAGATCCTCCCCGAAGAATGCCCTTATCCCCTTCCCCGGGAAGTAGAACGCATAAACCCTGACGTTTTTATCGAGGCACCTTCCCCTCGCGACCATGAAGCCCTTCTCGGCGTTAACCCTGACGATATCCCACGAAAAAACTTCAGCGAGGCCAAAGAAAGCCTCGAAGAGCTTCACCCTGGCATCTTTCAGAGCCTTGTTTACCGCCTGGCGGGAGATTCCGAGGGCCTCGGCTATCTCAACTTCACGCATTCCCTTGGCCCTCATCAGCCATACCTTTTCCATGCCATCAGGAAGCCTGAACACCGGAACTACTCCCCCCAAGCGCTTTCAGGAAAACTTCCATGGTGGTCTGATCATCGAAGGCTATCAGACACTTTCCTCGCGAGGTTCCCAAAACGACATAATCCTTCACATAGTGGTTGAGATACGTGAAAACCAGTGCAATCTCAACTGCAACAACCATGGCAAAGTCAACGGCAGCGGGCACTGCCAACCACAGGAGAAAGCCAAGAATCATAGGCAGAACCAAAAGCGCCATACCAATGGATTCGTTCTCAAAGGGCAGAAGAAGGAGTAGGAGATACACAAAAGAAACCAAAAATAGGACAGTATAACCTGTGTAATCTCTGCTTGGATGGGTCAGCACAACAAGGATGGAAAAGCATGCCGTCGAGAACACAAGTAGGAAAAACATGGGGAACTCCCCGGCAAGCGAAGTGGCCCTCAGCCTGCGGATTACCTTGACCTCATCTATCTCATCCAAGTGGATTTCTCGGCTCATTCGTCCGAAGAGATACCTAAGCCTGAGAACTCCATCTTCAATCTCAGCAGACGTCCCCCAGGACATTGCGAGGAACAACCAACCTGCAATGACAACCCAAGGAGTTTCAAAAACTAAGGGTGCGACTACAAAGAACACGAATCCCAAGGCCAGCAAAAGCAACTGTGGCCCCGACGTGTTCATCGGGGTTGCTCCTCTCAACCTCACACTTACCACCTTGTCAACCTATGTAAGTTGACAAAATATTTAAGCCTTTCGATGCATTTAAATAATTTCACACATTCTTTACCGTGGTGATGCCATGTCCCTTGAAGGGCTCTACCGTTACGCCAGGGCATATATGGAGCCGGGCAATGAGGGGGCGAGAAAAAGGTTCGGGGAACTGGTGGAGTTCTTTGAAAAGCTGGAGCTTCCCCGAGGGGGAAGGGTTCTCGACCTGTGCGCCGGCACCGGCATAGCAGGGGCGGCCGCCGCCAAGGCCACCGGAGCAAGCAGGTTAACCGTCCTGGATGTCCGGGCCGAGGACCTCGAAAGGGTTCACGAGTGGCTCGAGTTGGCGGGTGCGAGCACAGCACCCACCAAGGTCCGGGGAGATGTGAGGAACGTGCCCGACCTCGTGGAGGAGCACGATGTGGCAGTGCTCTTTGGCAACACCATGATACACTTCGATCCCTTCGACGCGGTGAGGATATTCGCCGGCGTCGCCCTAACACTGAGCGGGGACGGGGTCTTCATGGTCGAGGACACCGACAGGGTTTACAGGATACTGTACAGCATCGGCTACAAGGAATTCTTCGTCGAGAGCAAGGGAGAAAACCACACCCTCGCCTCCGTCCACGAGGGATATGACGTCAGAAGGGGGACGTTCAAAAGGGCCTACTACCTCCTGCCGGGGTTTGAGAAAGTGGGGGAGTTCGACTTCCATCACTGGGACCTGGCGACCCAGCTGGCGATCGGGCGGATATTCTTCGGAGAGGCCAGACTGATACGGCCGGGGGAGCACGGATTCACGCGCGTGGGAGACGTCCTCTACTTCAAACGCCCAAGAAAGGACATCGCTGCGCTCGTCCTCGACGACTTCAGCGGTCCGCTCTGAAAGCTATCTCTATTTCCTGTCCCGTGTTTCCATTCTTTACGACGAGGTACTGGGGCCCCTCCGACGTTATGAGGTCCAGGTTAACCTCCGTCACGTTTTCCCAGCGGAGGATGACGCTGCCAGCGGTGACGTTCTCAAAGTAGCCCGATTCGGAGGTGACGATGTAGACGGAGAACGGGTGCTCCGCCCTCACGTGCCCCGTCACGTGGGAGCCAGCCGGGAGCAGCTCTGCCTGAAGGGCACCCGCTTCGAAGTATCCCCTTTGATAAGAGGAGTCAGGCAGGAACACCGCGGCATTGGCGGCCAGTCCAACCCCCAGTGCCACCAGGAGGAGAACCCCCACAAGGATGTATCCCCTGATTTTCGTCACCATACACATTATACGCTTTTATTCTTAAAACCCTTTCGAAACCGGCCCCCAAATGGAAAGCAGAGCCCCCACTGAGCCCCGTTGATGTAAAATCTCCAACATACACCGCTCCACCACTGGAAAATCCGGAACCCGATAACGGGGATATTGGCCACTTTCCAAAAAATGGGTTTTTGTGATCAGAACAGTACTGTGATGCAGCATATAAACACAAAGAGAAAGGGGAGACCCAATCACAGGGCGTAGTGCTCGGGGCGCCTGTCCCTGAAGACGTCGTTCATCTCGTTGAGCCTCTTGTTCCTCGCCATCCCGAGGTCTATCTCGACAACGGCCACCTCCTCCTCATCCTCGCTCCCCATCGCCAGCACTTCAGCCTTCGGCGATGCTATCGTGCTCTTACCGATGAACCTCAGTCCAAACTCTTCGCCGACCCTGTTGGCGGTTATCGTGTAGACACGGTTCTCCAAGGCCCGTATGGGCATCGCCCTGGGGGCGTAGGGCATCACCAGGTTGCTGGGGTGGGCTATGATGTCGGCCCCTTTGAGGGCGAGCGTTCTCGCGGACTCCGGGAAGAACCAGTCGAAGCATATCATGACGCCGACCTTTGCTATCCCGATGTTGAAAACATGAAAGCCCAAGTCCCCAGGTTCGAAGAAGAGCTTCTCGCGGTAGAAGAGGTGAACCTTGCGGTATTTGCCTATGTATCCGCTGCCTATCGGACCTGTAACGACCGCGGAATTGTACAGCTTTCCGTTCTCGTCCTTCTCCGCGGTCCCCGCGACTATGAAGACACCGAGCTCTCTGGAGAGCTCCATGAGAAACTGGGTCGTGGGTCCGTCGGGTATCTGACCCGCGACTTCAAGGACTTCCGCCTTGCTTCTGAAGTTGTAGCCGGTGTCAAAGAGCTCCGGAAGGACGATGAGTTCCGCGCCTTCATCGGCGGCGGCACGTATCAGCTCCCCGGCTTTGGAGTAGTTCGCCTCAGGTTCAAGAAAAACGGGTTCCATCTGAACGTAAGCCACCTTCATGCCATCACCGTTCGGTGTTGGGCTGAAGAGTTGATAAGGTTAGCGGACGGATTTCCCGGAAGCATACCACATTGATAGGGTATCAAACGCTCCAAACAGCGTTAAAATAGGATTGCGATACCAGGGACAACGCATACACAGCAACATCCGGTTTAAACTTCCCAATTACCACAACAAGGACATGAACATGCGAAAAATTTAAGAACCTGGAACCCGCTCTCCCGTGCCGTTTTCCCCGCTTGCGGGTGTCCATGAAGCTTTTTAGCCGTACGAAAAGTACCGGCCCTTCCCCACGGAAAAGCTTAAAAAGGAACCTCCGGAGCTAACCCCTGAGAGAAACTCAGGGGTGATGATCATGAAGAGGCGCCCAAGGAAGTGGAAGAAGAAGGGAAGAATGAGGTGGAAGTGGATCAAGAAGAGGGTCAGGAGACTCAAGAGGCAGCGCAGGAAGGAGCGCGGACTCATCTGATGCTCCTCCTTTTCTCCACCGTTTTCGGTGGTCCCATGAATTCTTTTAAGGACTTTGAGAGCCTCTCACTGGAGATTGAGACCTCCCGCGGGAGGACGCTTCTTATTGCGGACCCACATATAGGTTTCGAGCTGTCTCGCGGGCTGAGGGTAAGGACGCGCTTTGAGGAGCACCTGGCGGAGTTCATCGCCGGAACGGACCCGGACCTTCTCATCATCCTCGGCGACCTGAAGGAGCCGATAGGCCTTAGTTTCACAATGAAACGCCTCCTTATGGGCTTTTTCTCGAGCCTCGGGGGAATTCCAACGGTCGTAACGAAGGGAAACCATGACGGGAGGATAGAGGAGGTCGCCGGGAAGTTCCCCCACGTCGAGGTGACCGACCACCTGCTGGTGGACGACAGACTCTTCCTCCACGGCCACACAGGACTGCCCGGGGTGGAGTTCGAGGAGGCGTACCTCGGCCACATTCATCCCGCGTACACCTTCAAAAGGGGCGGCGTTTCAAGGAAGGTGAAGGTCTTCGTCCGCTCCGGAAGGTTCCTCATACTGCCAACGATAAACCCCTTCATAGAGGGCTTCAACGTGGCGGACGGAATAAGGATGGTGCCGTTTCTGAAAGGGGCTGACTCGGTGGAGCTGTTCCTCCCGGAGGGAATTTACCTGGGCAGGGTAAACCTCCGATGATGCTCCAACACCGCGGGCAAAGTTTATAACCCGTATGAAAATAATCCTTCATAGGTGGGAAAATGGACGTATCAGGTGAGCGGGATGAGTGATGTCTACGAAAAGCTTGAGGCGCTGCTTCGTTCCCTTGGGGTCAAGAAGACTGAGCTGAGGATTTACAGGCTTCTGCTCGACAAAAAGGAGCCGATGAGGATAACCGAGATACAGAGGGAGCTCGGGATAAGCGAACGCTCGGTCAGGGAGCACGTGCTCAGCCTCTACAGGAAGGGCATTCTGCGGAGAACCCTCATCGAGCAGGGCTGGCTCGGCTACACGTACAGCGCCGTTTCCCCGAGCGAAGTTCTCGAAAACATCAAGCAGAGCCTCATAAAGAGAATAAACGAACTGGAGCAGGAGCTGA
This sequence comes from Thermococcus sp. 4557, assembly GCF_000221185.1. Taxonomy (NCBI): domain Archaea; kingdom Methanobacteriati; phylum Methanobacteriota; class Thermococci; order Thermococcales; family Thermococcaceae; genus Thermococcus; species Thermococcus sp. 4557. Next base: position 1,036,972 of record NC_015865.1, read on the forward strand.
AAAGCGGCTCCAAATCCAGCAGGAACTAAGCCAGCTCCACGATCCCCGCTGCCTCCAGGATTCCCACGAGCTTCTCCAGCTTTTCTTCATCGATTTCCCCGTACTCTTCCCTGAGCGCCTCAAAGGCCCGCTCTCTGGGAAGGAGTTCCGCGAGCATAAGCAGCTCATGGAGATGCACCAGAACCCGCCGGTCCCGGGTCAGCGACCTGAACTCCTCGGCGAGCCTTTCGTCTGCCTCCCTTATGAGGTGCTCCGACAGTAAGCCCCGGACCTTCCACGTCAGCCAGGGCTCCGGCTCAAACCGGTGGCCGCTCTCAATGCCCAGGAACCGCGAGTCCCTGGCGAGGCCCGTCATCACAAGGCGCTCAACCTCGTCCGTTTTCCTCTCCCTCGACAGCTCACCCAGGTATTTCATCGCGTATCCCCGGGCAAAGCGCTGGAGCTCCTCCCCATCGCCCTTCGCAAGGGCCAGGGCGGTCGCGAGGACGGCCCTTCCAATGACCTCAACGCTCTCCCCGCTGACCTTGTCGATGGTGTCGCCGCTGGAGTGGTAGAAGCGGTCGGGCCATGTTATGGGCATCGTCCCAGGGATTCCGAAGAAGTTGAAGATATCGTGGTCGCTGCCCATTTCGTACGGGAAGCTCTTCACCCGGAGCCTGGGCAGTGGGCTCCCGGAGAAGCTTTTTCCGGCCTCGTTCGCCAGGTCGAGGTAGTACTCGAGGATTCCCGAGACCACCGAGAAGCGGGAGATGGGGGTTCTAACCAGCATTATCGTCGAGCCGGCCCGGTCAGGACTGCCAGCCACCATGTCGAGGTTTATGGCCGCGTAGTACTTCCCCAAGTCTGCGTGGCGCTCGATGAAGGCCTGCGTCCCATAGTATTCGGGAACCCAGAGAAACGCGAAGCCAAAGCGGAACGAATCGTCGTGGAGGCGGGACAGAACGCGCGCCAGTTCCATCAGCATCGCGCTGCCGCTCGCGTTGTCGTTAGCTCCAGGCTTCGGGTGGCAGATGTGGGCGGTGAACAGAAGGAACGGCGGCCTCCCGATCTCAGCGTAGAGGATCGGAAGAACCTGGCGCTCGTTTATCACCGTCTCAACCTCAATCCTCGCACTCACGCTCTCCCCGGAGTTCAGCTTTCCAATGATTTTCCTGGCCAGTGTCTCTGGGACGGCCACCGCGGGAATCCTGGCCCATTCAAGGTCGTCCTTTGTGAGGAAGAGCCCTATGTAGGGCACCTCCTCCCCGGTACCCTCGCGGTAGGCCATGAAGCCGACCGCCCCCATCTCGTTGGCCCTGCGGTATGCCTCCCTCCACTCGCGTCCCACCAGGACTATCCTGCCCCGTGCTTTTTCCCAGTCATCCTCCCGGACAACGTGGACGACCTCCCCCTCGGCACTGCCGCTTGGGGAATGTGCCATGACCACAAGGGGAGTGCCCGCCGTGGTCAGGGTCGTTCCGAGAACCTCAACGGCACCCCTAACGACGTCCCAGGCTATCGGCGACTTGAGCGTCAGGTACCTGCTCTCGCCGTCGTAGGTCTCCTCGTAGAGGTCAGCACCGATCCCCCAGATGCGGAGCTCCTCCAGTATGAAGCGGACCGCCTCGGGAAGCTCCCTCGAGCCCTGTATGCGGTGGAACTGGCTTATCTCAGCGATGTAGTGCAGCACGTTGTTAGGATCAAAAACCTCGGCTTCCTTCAGGAAACGTCTCATTCCCCATCACCCAGATGGAGCATCCTGGGAGGCCTCATGAGCCTCAGGCTGTCAAGGAGGTCGGGGGGCATGAGAAGTCCAAAGGTTTCAACGAACCTTGCGAATTCAACCTCCACGGTGGACCCCTCCTCCATAATTTCCCCTGGCGATACCTCCCCCTGTGCGAAGCTATCCCGATCATCTGTCACAAGAAGGCCCCGTCTAATGTCCTCCTCGCGCTTCTTGGCGCCGGCAGTTCTCCCCCGGAGGTAGGCATCCCTAACGGCCTCGTAGGCACCGAGATCACCGGCTGCCTTATAGAGCTCGTCCCGCCGCTTCCTCACCCATTCGGCCCATTCGCTGTGCCCTTTGTAGCCGACGAAGTAGCCGAACTCATAGGCCCTCTTGACGAGCCGCCGGATCTCATCTTCCATCGCAGACACCTCAGAACGGGGCCTCCGGGTAAACCACAAGCCCCTCCTCCGTGAACCGTATCTTCTTGAGGTTGCTGTCGTGGGGAACGCCGTGCATCTTGAGAACCTGGATCGCGCGAACCATCTGATAGTTCCTCATGAAGTGGTGCATTACAATGACGCCATCGGCCAGGTAGTACTCGTCAGTGTAAGCCTCCGAACTGAGCATCTCGGAGATTATCACACAGGTGACCCCCATGTCGTGGAGCTTTCTGATGAACCTTCCAACGGCCATCCTTTTATTCTCCGGATCGACCACTGCGTACTCCAGGGAGGTAAATGAATCGATAACAACGCGGCTGGCGTTCTCCGCTTTGATTATGTGGAGGAGCATCTCAAGGATCTCGTTCCAGGAAAATCTCCTGCCCGCCCCGAATATCGCCTCGCCCATGTCGTGGAGCACTATCCTCTTTGCCTGCACGTGGGCCAGAAGACCGAAGTTGTAGCGGAGCATGTCCTGCGTGACTATTCTGGGGTGCTGGACTATTGAGATGTACACCCCCTTCTCATCGTTTCTTGCACCCTCGACCAGAAACTGAACCCCAAGGGTCGTCTTACCGCTTCCAGGGGGGCCAACGACGAGATAAACCCTGCCCGGAACAAAGCCTCCACCGATAAGATTGTCAAGCCCCGCGACACCGGTGGATGTCCTGTCGAGGCTCTTGAGGAACTCCCCAACGTACATAGCTTTCCCTCCCGTATTCCACCACCATTGTATTTAAAGTTAAGCGGACTGATGGGGCAGATGTGCCCCGGATACATATAACAGCATGTCAATAAATTACTTTCGCATCATCCAGAAATTCAAATAAACAGAAGGGGATGCTCCAAATCCCACCGGCTCATCCCCACGTGACGTGCCTGTTAACGAGGAAGCGGACGATGAAGGAAACCATTATACCGATGAGGTTCGCGACGAGGTAGTTCATGCCCAGATAGACAAGACCCGCGTAGATGACCCACTGGACGAGCGCGCCCGTGATGGCGGCGACGTGGAAGGTGGCGAGCCTCCTCCAGAGGGGCTTTCTCTTGAGGTCCCTGAAAGTCCAGAGGTCGTTCCAGGTGAAGTTGTTGAGTATCGCCAGCTCGGTCGCCGGGATGTTGGCGAGTATCTTGTCCCAGCCGAGGAAGTTCACAAAGGCCCACAGAAAGCCCTCGTTCACCACGACACCCGAGAGGCCGACGAGGGTGAACTTGATGAGCCTGTCAAGCTCGCCCTCCCAGCGCATGAGCCTGTAAACGTGCTTCAGGTAGTTCACCATTGTTTTAGTTCCCAGTTTGCTCTCGCCGGCGTGCCTCAGGCCGAAGGTGAAGGGAACTTCCCGGACTTCCCCGTATCTGCCCTTTATGAGAATCTCCATGAGTATTTTGAAACCTATCGGGTTGAGCTCGACTCCCTCAAGAACCTCCTTCCGGAGGGCAAAAAAGCCGCTCACCGGGTCCTTGACGTTCCTTATCTTTGGAAGCGCCAGGCGGCCTATCATTATCGCGCCCTTTGATATGAGCTTCCTGTACCAGTACCAGTTCTTAACGCCGCCGCCGGGAACGTACCTGCTCGCTATGGCAACGTCGGCACCCTGCTCAATGGCGTTCAAGAGTTCCGGAATAACCTCCGGTGGATGCTGCAGGTCCGCATCCATAACGACGAAGACGTCGCCGGCGGCTTCTTTGAAACCCCTAATGACCGCAGAGGAGAGTCCCTTTTCCTCCGTCCTGCGGATAACTTTCACAGGGTACTTTGCCGCCAGGCTCCTGGCGAACTCCCAGGTCCCATCGGGGGAATCGTCGTCAACGACGATGATCTCGTAGTCATAACCCTCTAGAGCCCCGTCTATCCGCTCAAAGAGCTCCTCCAGGTTGTCCCTCTCATTGTACGTCGGGATGATTACAGAGACCTTCACTGTCCTTCCCTCCAGTGCACCTGAATAAATCCGTAAACTTTATAAGTCTTTCAAAGTCCCTTAACAGCGGGCAGTGGGGCCGTGGGGTAGCTTGGCCTATCCTTCCGGCTTCGGGAGCCGGGGACCCGAGTTCGAATCTCGGCGGCCCCACCAGAAAACAAACTTTTGCCAAGCAAAAGTTTATCAAAGCTCGTAGCTCCTTCTTGAAATGCGAGTTTTGGTGGGTTTTCTGCTTGAAATCAATTATTTTAAGTGAGAACCCTTTAGGAACTCATTGTAAAGGGATTAACTCTAAAAAGACGCCCTTCGGGCGTCGGAGGAAAGTAAACCCCCTAATAATCTCGGATTTTGTTCATTGTTCTCATTAAAAACAGGGTTCCCAAGAAGAAAACCAAGACTTTTCCAAACGCGACAATGCAGAGAGCTACAAACTTTTGGTCAAGCTTTTCCCAAAAGCTTGCTTCGCGAAGTTTGGCGCTACTTTTCATCGTTCCAGTCCTCAATGACATGGGTCCCTCTTGTCTTATCGGCGAAATTCCAGAACTTCGGAACGACCATCAACGCAACGCCCACAGCCAGCACCAGCACCGCTACAACCGCCGCCGCGACGCCGTCACTGCTGAAGGCCCAGAAGGTCATCACGAAGGGGGCGAGCATTATTCCAAGTATTGCGGCGCCAAAAACCAGCCCCAGAATCCTGTAGCCGTATATCTCCATGAAGAGGGTGAAGTCCATCGGTTTCACCCGTTACCATCTAGGCGGATGAAAATTATAAGCCCTGCGAACGGGACCGGTGGAAGGATAAAATTTATAAATCCATCCCGGAACCTATCAACGGGTACAGCCCCGTGGTGTAGCGGCCAAGCATAGGGGACTCTGGATCCCTTGACCGGGGTTCGAATCCCCGCGGGGCTACCATTCAACTGGGCTCCAGACATTCGAACCCCACCTTCCTTCCACTTCTGAGTTCTATTCTCGAACTTCAAATTACACCACAGATCGTACCATGTGCCGTTGCCGAGCACCATGTTCCATCTTGTGACCGGTGCGGTTCTGTGGAAATACGATTGAAAGCACCTATGCATCATTGGAAATATCCCTGAACATTGGATAATATCCAAGATGTTTTGAAGAAACGACAGCTAAAAACAAAAGGAAAGAATACCTGCGGGGGTTTCAACAAATTATATAGCTCATTTCAGCTGAATACGGCACCAAACTGCCGAAAATTCAAAAATCGGACTTTTTAGGAACCCTTAAATAGTATGCCGCGGACTTTTAAAGTGATGTTACACACGGATTGCCTAACATGGAGGTGAGGGCATGAGCAGCACCATCAGCTTGGAAAGTGAAATCACGAACCTTCTCAGGGTACACGGCTCGTTGAGCGTGGCATTTCTGACGAGGTTCCTCAACGAGAAGGGGCTCGACTGCACGAGACAGAAGGTGGAGAGAACCCTGAGGAAGATGATCCAGCAGAAGAAGGTTGAGGCGTTCTACACCAACGGGAATAAGCGCAAACATTATCGCTTGCGGTGATAGTATGGGTGCAACGACTGCAATACTTGGCAACGATAGAAGGATGCTCATGATAGAGTTCCTCCAGAAGAGCGATGGAAGAGCGGAGCTCAGGGACCTCGTCGAGTACATCGCGGAGAAGGAGGGTGACACCGACCGGAAACACAGGAAAAGCGTGTACGTCAGCCTGATGCAGACGCACATTCCCAAGCTTGAGAGGGAGGGCGTCGTAACCTTCAATCACGGCGTCGTCACGCTCCTGAAAATTCCGGAAGATGTTACCGTGTACATGGAAGTAGTGAAGAAACACGACATCAGCTGGAGCGCCTTCTACATGGGCACCTCGCTGATATTCATAGCGGCCGGTTGGTATCTAGGGAACCTGCCCCTGTTTCTCGCGGCCATCGTGTATCTGGCCATCAGCATAGTGCATCACAGAAAGATAAGCAGGTTGATCTAGCCCACTGAGGCCCTAATTGGGCTTTTCTAATCAGATTAGGTGGTTCTGCTTCGGGTAATGGGGCATTACCATGCAGTAACCCGGAATTTACTATATAGCAGAAGCGTCCTAATAAGGTACAAGTGTCTCGGTGACGTGCCGCCAAGTGACGGTGCCGAGGGATGCCAATTTGATATTTGGGAGGAAAACACCATGAAGAAAATTTTGGCCCTCGGTATGCTGGGGCTGATGATCGCGGCGGCCTTTGCTTTGGGCACGAGCGCGACCTTCAGGGACTACCGCGTCACGAGGAGCTCGCACATTGCCGTCGTTCCCGACGACGATGAGCTCATCGATCTGACGCCGGTCCAGCCCTACGCGTACATAAACGATGGGGGACAACTTGTTATTGACTTCTCAGCGAACAACCCGAACTGGCCCGGACACGACAACCCGGACTGGGGGGAGTACCAGGGTGAGCTCGAGGGTTACACAGGCAAGGGAATTGGCCTGAGCCCGCAGAGCAGGTACAACTTCGACCACGTTTTCAACGTGAGCAACCACCTCTGGGAGAACAAGGTTATAGTAGTCGAGGTCATATCCTCGGATCCCGGCAAGGTATCATTCTACGACCCTACTGAGAACATGTACGTAACCAACGGCAACGCTATTCCGTACAACTCGGACACAGCAGCTGGAGACGTCTGCTTCTACCTTGAGCCCGGAGAGGCCCTTGGTGTGGGTATGGAACTGGCGGCTGACAACAGCCTGGGCGGCTACGACGTGACCATAACAGTGAAGGCCTGGCCCGCTGACAACGCACCCATTAACTGCGGAGGGAGCTGATCAAAATGAAAAAGATAATCGGACTATTCGTCCTTATAGCAGGACTACTGATAGCGGTCACCGCCAGCAGCGCAAACTTCGCTTACTTTGAGGCCGACAGGAACATTCACATTCAGGTCGTCCCCGACGACAATGAGCTCATTGACCTCAGGCCAATCCAGCCCTACGCGTACATCAACGACAACGGAATGCTCGTCATAGACCTCAGCCACAACAACGGAAACTGGGAAGAGGGATTCGGCGAGGGCGTCAGCCCGAACAGCACCTACGTGTTCGAGGAAGTCTTCGGCGTGAGCAACGACCTCTGGGAGCAGACCCCGATATGTATGGAGATCACCTACACCGGTGGCGACGAGGTCACTTTCTTTGAGGGCGACTACGTGCCCGGCCAGACCGTTGGCAGCAACCACCTGTTTGTTACCATAATGCCCGGCGACGTTGTTAAGATCGGTATGATCATCAACACCACCGGAATCAGCGCACCCAACTCACTGGACGGCCAGATCCACTTCGATGCCACAGCCGGTGAGTGCCAGAGCTGATTAGGCTGGTAGAACTTTCATTGTGGAGCGTTTGCTCCTCTTTTTAGATTCTTCGAGGGGGAAGAGAGATGGGGACAAAGACAGAAGTCATTGCAGGCATTGGAATCATGATAATTCTGCTCATAGGAGTTGGAGGACTCCATTCCTCCGGCCCGATCACGGTAGTTTATGCGACCCCCGATGGGGAAGAGTTCTCTTTGGATTCCCCCTCCCCCCCGTATTCATACCTGGATAACGGTGTTCTTGTAATCGATATATCACCGGACAGCCCGTTCTATCCTGGAGAAGGGGACGGACTGAGCGTTAACAGTACTTACGTTTTTGATGGGGTTTTCATGATAGAGAACAACCAGAGCGAGACAGGTTACGATACAATATGCGTGAGGATAAGCTCGGACTCCCCGAACCTGGGGTTCTTTGAGGGAGCCTTTGGCGGAAGCTGGGCGGACGTCATCGAGGTCACCCTCGGGGCGGACGAGAGTGCGGAGATAGGTATGAGGGTGAACACCACCGGGCTTGGGCTCGGGGATTACATGAGTGAAATAACCATAGAGGCCTGGGGAGGAAGCTGCGGATGAATACCCTCGTGGAGTACGCGGTCCTCGCGGTTCTCGGAGTGCTGGTCATAGGTTCTCTCGCAGGAGCCCTTCTTGACAGGCCAGTTTTCATGTCCTACGCTTACTCGGGGAGCATGACGCCCACCATAGACAAGGGCGACCTGTTCTTCATCAACCCCCTGGCGAGAAACCCCGACGTCGGTGACGTCATAGTGTTCAAGGTGGGAAGCACGTGGACCGTCCACAGGGTGGTCGCGATAACCGAAGAAGGGTATATAACGAGGGGCGATAACAACGTGGCCAGCGACCAGCAGAGCCACAACATACCCCCGATAAAGAAAGATCAGATCGGGGGGACTGTAATAGCTCCAGGCGGTCACGTGATAACCGTGCCGAAGGTCGGCAACTACCTCGAGAGCGGCCTCTCGGACAGGGGCAAGATACTCGTGGGAGCCCTTCTGATAGTCGTCGGGATACTTGCCTTCGGGGGCGGTGAGGCGGCAAGAACGGGAAGGAGAAAGAGGTTCTTTACCGTGAAGTTCAGGACGCTCTTCATGCTCGCCTCAGTGTTCCTGCTGCTGATGGTTGCCATATCCATCTTCGTCTCATGGGAGGTCATACCGATAGAGTACTCGGTAACGTCCGCAGGAGGGGCAAGGGAGGGCTGGTATCAGCCAGGGGAAGAGTTCCAGACCGAGGTTACGGTGAAGAACAACAACCTGTACCCGATGAGGTACTACGTCTCCGCCCCGGAGCCCGTCACCAAAATCTCGAGTGAGGAGTTCGGCCTGCCGCGGGGAGGCGAGGAGGACTTCACGGTCACCATAGTGGCACCAAAGAAAACGACCGTGTACTCCACCAAGGTCAGGGTGAACGCGTATCCACCCCTGCTCCCGGGCTCCGTGATGGACGCCCTCTACGAGGTGCACCCGATGGTACCCCTGCTGGCGATCCTTGCAGTCATTTCGGCTTTCCTCGGAGCGATGTACGTACTCTCGGGGATAGGGAACGAAGACATTGTTAGAATCAGAAAAAGGAGGCATTCCAAACACAGGGGAATACCGGAGGTGTTTAAGGTATGAGAGGGATCATTGCAGTACTAATAACAATCGCACTAGCGTCACTGGTTATCGTCAGCTCAAGCGGGACTTTCGTAAGCTTCGGCGCCACCAGGGAGGTAAAAGTCCAGGTGGTACCGCACGAACAGGAGTACCTCGGCTTCGACTGCGAAGACGGGTACGCTGCGGTCATTGAGGTCAATACCAATTCAGAGCTTGACTTCGACGCACTGACCGTTAGAAACTACCTCAACGACATGAAGGACGTCACTATCACGCTCCATCCCGACTACTCGGGACTTCCAGCGGAGGTCACGATGTTCATAGAGACGGAGGACGGTGCGGCGAGAACCCTTGCGTCCGAGGAGGAATACACTTTCTTCGGAAACGTAACCGTGGGGAACGCGGAACCGGGGGAGTATATAATCCCGGTCGATATGTACGCAACATGGAACGGCGGGGACGCATCGATATCCACCTGCCCCATAAAGCTGATCATCAAGGGCGGACCCACCATAGAGAAGGAGCTCCTGAGCGGACCGCTTGAGCTTCCAACGCACACGTACGCGGAGTGGACGTTCAGAATCACCGTGACGAACCCCGGAGAGGAGCAGACGCTTACGATAAAGGACGTGATCCCGGGAGAGTTCGAGATAGAGTCCATAGACCCGAGCGCCGGAACCTACACTGTAACACAGACCGGGGCGGCGCACCACATCACCTGGGAGGTTCACCTCGGGGCCGGTGAGAGCGCCCACATGAACGTGACGGTATACACCAAACTCAACCCTGCCGGCAAGCAGGAGTTCACTTCCTGCGGGGACTACATCCTGAACGAGGGAGCCGAGCTGGTGGAATACGGCATCACCAGCGAGAGCATAACCGTCCACGCGACCTGCGAAGGGGGCGGAGACTGCGACCTGTGCATAATGAACCGCTGGATCAGCGGGGTTAGACACCTCCCCAGAAACACCCCGGCCGACTACCACACCAGGATCATAGTAAAGAACCGGGGAGACGAGAGAGACCTGGTCGTGACCCAGTATGTCGGCTCCCAATTCACCTTGGTAAACAACATCCCGACGAAGGGTACAGTTTCGACGGAGGTTCTGCCTAACGGGAAAACGCGCGTTACCTGGACACTCCACCTGGCCCACAACGAGGTCGCCAGACTCAACCTCTATGAACACACGGACGGAATCTACACCCACTCACACAGGTACGTTATGCTGGTCAGCACCCCATGCGTTGCAGGATGTGAATGTCATGGCTGCGCCAAGTACGTTTACGTCTACGCGTGCGGCTGCCACGCCGGCAGAGACGCTCCGGAGGCACCGGACGTCTACGAAGACACTGAAATCGAATCTGACTGTTGCACGGAGGCATGTGAAGGATGAATAAAGAAGGCATTACAAAATTTATCAGAAGGAAGGAAGTGCTGGGGATATTCCTGGTGCTCTTCATAGTTTTCGGGTTTTATTCCGTGAAGCTCATGAGCGCAAGCCCGTACATGGTCACCACGCATAAGATAGGAACGTATCGGGAAGAGGGAACGCTGAAACACGAGGCATACCTCGAACCCAATGATCTCTACGGGTACAGATTGACAATGGACAACTACCCGATACCGCTGGTCGATCGGTTCCTGCTGACGTACAACTACAGGTCACAGCCGCCCCTGAGCGAGGGGTCGTACCACATCGTCGTGAAGGCCGAGTACTACGTGAACAAAGGCAACGAGGAGATAATCCTCTGGGAGGAACCGCTCTTTGACGAGAGGGGAAACCTGACGGACGGCGGATTCAGCGCGGAGTACGTTCTGGACATGAAGGGCTTCGAGAACACGAGCAAAAGGATCTCCAACGAACTGGGTGTGAAGAGGCTGAAGAACAGGATAACCATTGAGACCACAGTGACGGGCACCGGAAGCGTCGGCGGCAGGGAGATAAGGGAGAACTTCGACCACACCGTCGAACTCGTTAGGGACTCAACGGCAGAGCTTTACTACTTCACGGACACCAGCAAGGCGGAGAAGAGAGCGCTCACCGAGACGGTAAGGACGGAGAAGGATGCAAGCGTTCTTGGCATAACAAGCGACCTTGGAACGGCCCAAACCGTCACCACGGTGCTGGCACTGCTGATGCTGATACCCCTGCTCGGCTACGTTTACACATCAAGGGCCCCCAAGGACGAGCTGTCGAAGATAAGGCCCTACGTGGTCAAAGGAGCTCCGGGCCCAGTTGAGAAGGTCGTTGAGCTCAAGACCCCCAAAGACCTGGAGACGACCTTTGAGCTCATAGACAAGCCAATCCTGCACTACATAGAGGGAGACGAGGAAGTCTACGCAATAATCGACGATGGGGTATCATACGAGTACAGGAAGCCCCTGCCAGGGGAAGGGAAGGAGGCCAACTGAGGCCTTTCCCTTTCTCCCGCTTTTTTCCGATTTCCTTTAACCAAAACTTTAAAAGCCCTATTCGAAAGCCTAAGCTAGAGGTTCTTAAAGAGGTAAGAGGTGGTTAGAGATGAACCCGTTCCACGAGCTTGAGCCCGGACCGGAGGTTCCAGAGGTCGTTTACGCTCTCATAGAGATTCCGAAGGGAAGCAGGAACAAGTACGAGCTCGACAAGAAGACCGGCCTTATAAAGCTCGACAGAGTGCTCTACAGCCCGTTCTTCTACCCGGTGGACTACGGAATAATCCCGCAGACCTGGTACGACGACGGCGACCCCTTCGACATCATGGTCATCATGCGCGAGCCGGTTTACCCGCTCACCCTCATAGAGGCGAGACCGATAGGCATCATGAAGATGGAGGACAGCGGCGACAAGGACTGGAAGGTCCTCGCCGTCCCCGTTGAGGACCCGTACTTCGACGACTGGAAGGACATAGACGACGTCCCTAAGGCCTTCCTCGACGAGGTTGCCCACTTCTTCCAGCGCTACAAGGAGCTCCAGGGCAAGGTCACCCAGATAGAGGGCTGGGGCAACGCCGAGGAGGCCAAGAAAGAAATCCTCCGCGCCATCGAGCTCTACAAGGAGAAGTTCGGCAAGAAGGAGTGATTTCTTTTCCCTCTTATTCCCGCAAGGAGGTTAAGGCATGTACAAGCTCCTCAAGATTAAGGACGTCGTTAGGATTCCGCCCAGGATGTTCACGATGGAGCCCAAGGAGGCCGCAAAGCTCGTCCTCCGCGAGACCTACGAGGGCATCTACGACCGCGACGAGGGAGTCGTCCTCGCGATCCTCGACGTCGATGAGATAGGACAGGGCGTCATCGTTCCGGGAGACGGGGCCACTTACCACGAGGTCGTCTTCAACGTCCTCGTCTGGAAGCCGGAGATGCACGAGGTCGTTGAGGGCGAGGTCATAGACGTCGCCCCGTACGGTGCCTTCATCAGGATAGGCCCGATGGACGGTCTCGTTCACATCAGTCAGCTCATGGACGACTACGTCGTCTTCGACGAGAAGAACAAGCAGTTCATCGGCAAGGAGACCAACAGGATCCTCAAGCTCGGCGACGAGGCGAGGGCGAGGATAATAGCGGTAAGCGTCAAGAGCCGCGTCATCAGGGAGAACAAGATAGGCCTCACCATGCGCCAGCCGGGCCTCGGAAAGAGGGACTGGGTTGAGAAGGAAAAGCGCAGGGAGGCTGAGGAGTAATGGCGAAGGAGCGCGCCTGCAGGCACTGCCACTACATAACGACCGAGGACCGCTGCCCGGTCTGCGGCAGCAGGGACCTCAGCGATGAGTGGTTCGACCTCGTCATAATCACCGAGCCCGAGAAGTCGAGGATAGCGCAGAAGCTGGGAGTCGAGGTCCCAGGAAAGTACGCCATAAGGGTTAGATGATGAGGTTCGTACTCACCCCAGAGCTCAGAAGGGAACTCAAAGACCCCCTCGGGGAGCTCATCCGGGGGGAGCTTCCCGAGCCGTACATCAGGCTCAAGGGTGAGCTTGAGCGGGCCGGGCACGTCGTCACTGTAGGCGACGTCGTCACGGAGAACGTCCTCAAGCTCGGGATAAGGCCGAGCATAGCCATATACGACCACAGAACCAAAAGACACGAGTACAATCCGGATATCGAGACGGGTTCGGTCGTGATGACCGTCCAGAACCCCCCCGGAACCATAACGAAAGCTTTATTAAACGCAATCAGAAAGGGCTTTGGACTGGCCGCGAGGGGCAGGCGTGTTTACATAAAGGTGTACGGAGAGGAGGACCTGGCGGCGATTCCCGCCGTGCTCTACGCCCCCGAGGGCACTCTCGTGCTCTACGGCCAGCCGGACGAGGGAGTAGTGCTTATAAAGGTAACACCCGAATGCAAGCTCAAGTGTGGAAAGCTCATGTCGAAGATGGAGGTGATTCACGATGGAGATTAAGGTTACCGAGATAAGGGAGAACAAGCTCCTCGGAAGGAAGGAGATATACTTCGATGTCATCCACGAGGGAGAGGCCACCCCGAGCAGGGCCGACGTCAAGGGCAAGCTCGTTGCCATGCTCGACCTCAACCCGGAGACCGTGGTTCTCCAGTACATAAGGAGCTACTTCGGTAGCCGCGTCAGCAGGGGCTACGCCAAGGCCTACGAGAGCAGGGAGAGGATGCTCTACATCGAGCCGGAATACATCCTCGTTAGGGACGGCCTGATTCAGAAGGAGGAGGAGTGAGGTGGTTTAGATGGCTAAGGGCAAGAAGACCAGCCAGAAGTGGAAGCTCTACGAGGTTCAGGGCGGAAAGGTCAAGAGGAAGGGCAAGTTCTGCCCGCGCTGCGGTCCGGGCGTCTTCATGGCCGAGCACAAGGACCGCTGGAGCTGCGGCCGCTGCGGCTACACCGAGTGGAAGAGGAAGTGATTCCTCTCCTTTCTCAGGCTTTTCTACATCCCTTAAGGTTAACCTCAAAAGGACGTTGCGGTAGATGTACCATGCCAACATACTACGGCATCGAGCTCAAGCTCCACCCCCAGGTCTACGAGCCGGCCGAGGACACGTTCCTTCTGGCGGAGAACCTCGCGGTTAGGAAAGGAGATACCGCCCTCGACGTTGGAACGGGCACGGGACTTATAGCCCTCCTGATGGCAAGAAAAGCCCGCTCCGTCCTGGGAGTTGACATCAATCCGCTGGCCGTTGAGCTGGCGGGGGAGAACGCCCTTTTGAACGGCATCAAAAACGTCGAGTTTCGCGTGAGCGACCTGTTTGAGAGAGTCGAGGGGAAGTTCGACGTGATAACCTTCAACGCCCCCTACCTGCCCGGCGAGCCGGAGGAGCCGATAGACCTGGCGCTGGTTGGCGGCGAGAGGGGGAGGGAGGTTCTCGACAGGTTCATCCAGGAAGTTCCGAGATACCTCAAACCCGGCGGAACCGTCCAGATAGTCCAGAGCTCGATAACAGGGGTGGAAGAAACGCTGAGAAGGCTGGAAAAAGCCGGACTGAGGGGAAAAATAGCCGCTAGGGTGCACGTCTTTTTTGAGGACATAGTGCTGATAAACGCCACTACGCAAGGCGGTGACGTTTGATCTCAAAGAGGAGCTTCACCTTTGGCCTCTCAGGGAAGCCCACGTCCTCCTCGAAGAAGTCTATTTCAATCTCCCTTGCCTTAATCTCCTGGCGCGGTTTTATGTTTCCGAACATGGAGGTAGAATCAACGGGCAGCTTTTAAAGTTTTCGCACATTGCCGAAGTATTTTTCGACAATAAAATATCCCGCACCCGACCCATCACCTTTTTAAAAGGCTCGTTCAAAGCCAACCCAGAGAGAGGAATTAGGTGAGGCTAATGGCATTAACGTTCAAGTCCAACCCGAACATGCCGGAGGAGATTGCGAGTCTCTTCAGGAAGCAGCACTACGCGCTCGTGGGCAGGCACAGCTCGGTCAAGCTCTGCCACTGGCTCAAGGAGAGCATAAAGCACGACCGCTTCTGCTACAAGCAGAAGTTCTACAACATACACTCCCACCGCTGCCTGCAGATGACGCCTGTTACGGCGTGGTGCACCCACAACTGCATATTCTGCTGGCGCCCGATGGAGGGCTTCCTCGGCACGGAGCTCCCGGAGCCGTGGGACGACCCGGCCTTCATCGTCGAGGAGAGCATAAAGGCCCAGCGCAAGCTCCTCGTCGGCTACAAGGGCATGCCCGGCATAAACATGAAGAAGTTCGAGGAGGCGTGGAACCCGAAGCACGCGGCGATAAGCCTCTCCGGCGAGCCGATGCTGTACCCCTACATGGGCGACCTCGTCGAGGAGTTCCACAAGCGCGGTTTCACGACCTTCATCGTCACCAACGGAACCGTTCCGGAGAGGCTCGAGGAGATGATAAAGGAGGACAAGCTGCCGAGCCAGCTCTACGTCTCGCTGACGGCTCCCGACGTCGAGACCTACAACAGGGTTAACGTCCCCATGATCCCCGACGGCTGGGACAGGATAAAGCAGACGCTCGAGCTTATGAAGGACGCCGAGACGAGGACGGTGATAAGGCTGACCCTCGTCAAGGGCGAGAACATGCACAACCCAGAGGGCTACGCGAAGCTGATAAAGCTCGCCAACCCGATGTTCGTCGAGGCGAAAGCGTACATGTTCGTCGGCTATTCGCGCAACAGGCTCACCATCAACAACATGCCGCGGCACGAGGAGATAAGGGCCTTCGCCGAGGAGCTGGTGAAGCACCTGCCCGGCTATCACATCGAGGACGAGTACGAGCCGAGCAGGGTCGTGCTAATAATGCGCGACGACGTCGATTCCCACGGAACCGGAATCGGCGGCAGATTCATAAAGCACTGACCGTCCTTTCCTTTTTATTCCGCCAGGATATGGAAAAAGTTTATTTATTCTCGGCGCTTAGAATCTGCTTAGGGGTGTAAGGTGATGAAGAAAGTTCTGGCCGCGATAATGATTGTTCTCATGCTGATTCCAGCCGTTGGCGCCGGAAAGATAGACGGCTCCGTGACGTTTCTCAGCGGGGCTTCCCAGAGCACGAAAGAAACGAGGGAAGTGAGCCTGGCACTGATGGCCCTCGTAAGCGCCCGTGACGACGTCAACTGGGACATAACCCCGGACATCGACGCACTCGTCGACGAGCTTCTCGACAACCAGAACCAGGACGGTGGCTGGGGCCACTACTTCAACGAACCCAGCAACGTTCTCGACACCGCCTATGCCGTGATAGCACTCACCAGGGCATACCCCCTGATGGACGTCTGGAAGGCACGGGACGTCGAGAGGGCAATTGATTCCGGAATCGACTACCTCCTCTCCGCCAAAGAAGAGAACGGCTGGGGATACATACCCGGAACCCCGGTCTCGTGCTATCCAACTGTCGTGGCCCTCTGGGCCCTCGGCGAAAACGGCTACACCTACAACAGCAGAACCGTCAGGGACGCCGTGAGGTACCTTGAGAGCATCAACGCCTCCTCCTGCGAGATTTCAAATTACGAATTCCTGGCCCTCAGGGTCGTGGCCTACCACAGCACCGGCTACCCCCTCGGAAGCGATGTGGCGGACCAACTCAAGGACATCCTCCTCAAGGAGAGAATGGAAGTCAAGGAGCGCGCCATGCTCACCTACGCCCTCGTTCTGGTC
Source organism: Thermococcus sp. 4557 (assembly GCF_000221185.1). Taxonomy (NCBI): domain Archaea; kingdom Methanobacteriati; phylum Methanobacteriota; class Thermococci; order Thermococcales; family Thermococcaceae; genus Thermococcus; species Thermococcus sp. 4557. The sequence continues at coordinate 1,053,567 of NC_015865.1, forward strand.
TCGCCCCTTGACCTCGATGTCGCAAGGGCGCTCAAAATGCTCGAAAAAGAGGGCAGGTCCTCGGACGATATATTCTACTGGATGAACACCCCGAGCCTCATGTCCCAGACGGAGATCATAGCCTCAACCGCTTTCGCCCTGATGGCGCTGTCTCACCCCCTGAAGGTCACAATCCCCGGCGAGGTCACCAACCCGTACACCATGCCCTGCAGGGAGCTCAAGTACATGCAGAACCTCGACGGGGGCTGGGGGCTCGTTCTCAATGAACCGAGCAACGAGAAGGCCACCTACTACGCCCTCCTCGGACTGGAGAAGTGCTATCCCACCAACGAGAGCATCAGTAAAGCCCTCGAGTGGGCCAGAAACGCCTTCGAGAGGGACGCCCTCTGGGTTCAGAAGAACGGGAGAATGTCTGTCGGCTATTACTACGCACTCGAGACCCTGCTCCGCTACAACCTGCTGAGCGAGGAGGAAAAGGCCAGTGCCGTTGAACTGATAAGAAACGCCCAGCTTGACTACGGCCTCTGGGGCAACACCGTCCTCGGTCCGCAGCCCTACGAAACGGCCCTCGCGGTCAAGGCCCTCCTCGACCTCGGCGTCCCCGCGAACGACCCCCTCATCCAGGCCGCCAAGGAGTGGCTTCTCAGCATAAGCAACGGCGGCTGGGGAACCCACGTCACGACCCCGCACTTCTCGTACATGCTCAAACCGGACGTGCTGACCACCATAACGGTCCTCGAAGCCCTAGAGAACGTGGCCACCCCCGAAGAGCTTGAACCCCACCTCCAGTGGCTCATGGACCAGAGAATAAACGGCGGCTGGGCCTATTGGAAGGCCTACTACGTCTGGCAGGAGAACAGGGAGTACCCAGGAACCCCGAGCGTTGAGCTTACCGTGCGCGCCACCGACATGCTCCTCAGATACGGCCACAACTACACCTCCAAGACCCTTGACTTCGTTATGAACGCCAGGGACAGCGGGCTGATAAGGAACAAGCCCATCGAGACCGCGAACGCTGTGCTCTATCTCTGCCGCTTCCAGTACATACCCCCAGTCAGCCTCAACGATGTGAGGGCAGAGCTCGACAGTGACATCTTTGAGGTCATCGCGCCCGGCATGGACAACGAGAGCGTGGCGGAGATAGTGAACCGCCTGAGCGACACGTTCAGCGGCGGCTTCATCGCGGCTAACGGCACCGGAATCGGCGAGGGAAGCTACATCGTTCTCTCGAACTTCAGTGGCTACAGTATAAGGGTCTACAACCCCTACCTGCCCTTCCACATAGACGGCGATAACGTTACCGTCGGCAACGTCACCGTTCCGCTGAACAAGTCAGTTGTCCTCATACCCGGCAAGACACCGGAAGGGGTGGTGCTCTTCGTATTCTACGAGCCGGAGAACGAGGGGATAGCGAAGGACGTCTTCACCACGGGCTTCATCAAGTACATCGGCGGAAGCGCAATGGTGCTCGTCGTCGAGAACGGAAGGATAAAAGTAATAGCGGTGGGGTGATAGAGAAGTGAGGGCTCTAATCATCGGGGTCGGTCAGTGCGGAACTAAAATCGCCGACCTCTTTTCTCTTGTTGATTTTGAAACCCTTGCGATAAACACTTCCCGTGGGGACCTTGAATACCTCAAGCACGTTCCCCACGAGCGCAGGATACTCATCGGTGAGGGCATAACCGGGGGAAAGGGCGTCAACGCCAACCCCATACTCGGCAGAGAAGCCATGAAGCGCGACCTGCCCGTTGTGATGCGCAAGATAGGGTCAATAATAGGCTACGAGGACGTGGACATATTCTTCCTCACCTTCGGATTCGGCGGCGGAACCGGGGCCGGGGGGACGCCCATCCTCGCGGAGGCCCTGAAGGAGGAGTATCCCGACTCCCTCGTCGTCGCAATAGGGGCCCTTCCCCTCAGGGAGGAGGGCATCAGGCCAACAATCAACGCCGCCATAACCATAGACAAGCTCTCGAAGATAGCCGACTCCATAATCGCCATAGACAACAACAAGCTCCGCGGGAGCGGCGACGACATAACCCACGCCTACGAGCGGATAAACTATACAATAGTCGAGCGCATAGCTTCCCTCCTGGCGCTCGTCGATGTTCCCGGCGAGCAGACCCTCGACGCGAGCGACCTGAAGTTCGTCCTCAAGGCGTTCGGCAGCTTCGCCACAGTGGGGTACGCAAAGGCCGAAGCGGGCAGGGTCAAGAGCCTCTCGCGCCTCATTATAAAATCGTTCGAAAACGAGGGACTGTACCTCGACGCCAACATAGAGTCCGCGCTCTACGGCCTCGTGGCGGTCCACGGGCCCCCGGAGGTCCTGAAGGCAGGGGATATCTTTGAAGCGCTCGACTATCTCACCAACAAAATAAAGGGAAAGCAGATATTCCGCGGCTTCTACCCCGACCCGCGCGAGAGGGAGGTCGAGGTTGTAACCCTCCTCAGCGGCATCTACGACAGCAAGAGCATAGAGGACATCATAATCACCGCCAGAAACTACGCCCAGTCGTTTATGAAGGCAAAAGAGGAAGCAGAAAGCCGGAAAAAAGAGCTTCTGAGCGGTCTGCCGGATTTCGACGACGTCTATCCCTCAGGTGACGTATACGAGGGGACGTTCCCCGACGTGAACGAGGTGGCAAAGAGGCTGAGGAGGGGAAAGGATGACTGACCCTGTGAAAGACTCCGTCGAAGTGGCCCTCGACCTTGACGAGAAGGAGGTCTACTCCCACATAGCCCACGAGAGCGCCGAGGACATCATCAGGATTATCTCCTCCCTCGATGCCGAGAGGGCGAAGCTCCACGGGGAGGTCATCTACTACAAGGACGACTGGGACGACCTCATCAGGGAGAGGATGGCAAAGGGAAAGCGCCACACCGCCTTTGACTTCTACAACCCTGCACTCCTCGACATCTGGGAGGCAAAGGTCAGGGAGCTGAAGGAGCTCAAAAAGAAGGAGAAACTCGGCTACGCCCTGCTCGCGGCGGTACTCGCCCTGACCGGGGCTGCATCGGTTATGACCGGCCAGGCCTACGTCCTCCTCGGCATGGCACTGCTGCCGCTGGCGGTTCTCATACGCGACCGCGGCAGGGACAGATCCGACCTGATATACTACGAACTCACGCAGTTTTTCATCGACGAGCTGGGCGAACTCGTCAGAAAGCACAACCTCCAGCCCGAGCGCTACAAGTTCAAAATATTCAGCGGTGATTACTTCGGTATCGAGGCCAGAAAACTCGGAACGGGCCTTTTCGCGGTAGTAACGGCCGAAAAATCCAAGGGCAACCATTAAATAGATGTTCAAAGATATACCAGTAGTGAGGGGAGAAAACATGAAGATTGCGAGACGCGGCCAGGTGTCACTTGAATTTATGCTCGTGTTCGGGATAATGCTCATACTTCTGATTTACTCAGTCAACAGCATCACATTCCAGCAGGGTTCGACTTCAACGGAGACCCTTAAAATGCAGGTGCTCCTCGAGGAGAAGAGCCTCGCCAACGCGATAGCCGGCACCGTGGCGCAGGTGTACTCTCAAGGGCCGGGTGCGAAGTCCACCACCTATGTAAAGGTCACCTACCTCGCCGAGCCAGACTACCTGCAGAAAGCCTTTGGCTCCGCGAAGGTGACGATAGGGGGAAACGAAGACTCCATGCTCGTATGGGTGGGGGACAGCTCTGTTACAAGCGGGGCAAATAAGAACACCGTATCCACCGAGGTTCCCTACAGCCTGGAAGACTTCGATGACCTCTCGTTTTCGGACGGCCTCCCTTCGAAGTCCATAAGGATAGTAGTTACGTGGGATCCAAGCGAGGATGAAGGATGGAGCAAAAATGTCGCCGGCGACTATCTCGAAATCACGATAAACATCAATCCCGGTGGGTGACGATGAGGCGGGGCCAGATAAGTCTTGACTTCCTGTTTGCGGTCACTTTGGTAATGATCACGATGCTCAATGTGGTTTACATAGCCAACAGCGAAAGGGGCAACGCGGAGACCTTCGATACCGTGTCAAGGCTCAAGGTGTTCTCAGTGGACGTGAGGGACACCGTGGCCAAGGTGTACGCCTCAGGGGATGGATTCAGCGTTAGAAAAACCGCCCCGTTTACCCTCAAAAGCGGAGAGAAGATAGTGGTGAGACTAAAAGCTGACGACAACACGATAACAGTGATCGGAATAATCGGGGGAAAACGGTACACGATAGTCCAGAAGAGCCCGGTCCCGATATACCAGGATGATTCAATACAGCTCAGCTCGAACAGGGCCGAGATATGGATAGTGGCCAGAGAGGAGGAGGGGAAGACGTATGTCGAGCTCCAGGCCTCGCCGTAGGGGTCAGACCGCGCTGGAGGTTCTCTTCATAATGGGGATAATCCTAACGGGGATAGTCATCATAACCCCCTCCTATCTTAACGAAAACAGAAGTGCATCCCTGGTAACGTACGTCAGAAACTCCGCCACGAGTGCATGCGCATACCTCAACTCGGGGGTCGCAACAAACGACAACCAGTACCGCGTTCTCAACAGGATCATCACGGCCTCAAACTACACCTCCAAATCGTTCCGCGTTGTTTCCATCACCTCAAGCGAAAGCGGGGACACCATAACGATAAACATACGGATAGAGTATTCTGGAAACATCGACCTGAAGAACGGCGGCATCGCGGGAAGGATAAAAACCTTCATAACCCGCGACTTAGTGGCTCACAGCGACGCTAGACTCAGCGGGGGAACCCTCTACTACGGGGACAAGAAGGTCGTCATCAAGGTAAAAGTGGTGAGATCATGAGGCGAAAGGGACAAATATTTTCGCTGGACGCAATGCTGTCCCTTATAATGGTGGTAATGATAATCGGAATGATCAGCACCACTTCAACCGCGTTAAAGAGCGAGATAACCACGATGGTGGGCTGGTACGAGAGGAGCAACGTTGGAGACGACATTCTGGACATCCTGGTAAAGACCCCCGGGGATCCGGAGGATTGGGAAACCGACCCCTCCACGCTCATCCACCTGGGTCTTGAGAACCCATCCTATCCAGATACAATCGATTTCAAGAAGGTGGAGGCGCTCAACAACGCCTACCTAGACAATGACGATGCCATCAGGAGGGCGCTGCTCAACCTCAGCATGGGGAGGGACTTCAGCCTCGGCCTTTTCCTCACGAAGATCGAGATCAGCGGTGACGTAACGGTCATTCCCCCCAATACCGAGGGCTCCGTGGACGTAGAAGAGGAAAGCCAGGTCTCAATATCCCAGACAAACGGCTTCGCCTTTGGTAGGCCTGTGATAGCGGAGTGGATGAACCCGGAGAGGTCAGATGCAGAGGGGACCGGAAATATAGACCACGTGATAAACATAACTGCCGGGGAGAGCTTTGTGTTCAAACTGACCGGCGACAACACCAACGTTAGGATTATTGTACATGAACCCGGATCAGGCCAGCCCAGCAGGTACGATATCCCTTCCGGGGTTGTCGTCCATATCGACGTGGATACTGGGTACCTCCTGATAGGGTGGACGAAGCTGAGCGACGGGACGTACAAGATCTGGATACCATACAAACCCGGAAACCCCGTCTGGACAACGTGGTCCGGCACAATCTGGTGGGGTCAGCAGGGAGGGGTATCATCCTCGGACCTCAACATAAGGTACGTGTACGCAACAGAGGTGACCCACGCCGACTACAACATCACACTGGTAAACGGGAAGTTCATGTACGACCCGACGGAGGTCGGAAAATCCATGGAAAAATCCCCCTGGATCACGTATTCCGAGAGGCGCGTTCCCATGAGCAAGATTGTGTACTCCAGCCAGTACACCGTAGCGCCTTCCGGCCTTCCAAAGGAGCTGTACGTTGGAACCATATACAATCCAATACCAGAATACATGAGCCTCAAGGTCCAGTTCGATGATCCCGGCTACATAGTAATGGTAGCCTGGCTGAGGGGCACAAACGTCTCGGGCTACTCCGTAATGGCGGCGTACCGGGGTGAATCGGACCCCACAATGAGGGCAATCATAAACCAGACCATAAATGGGAACACCATAGTGAAGTACTACTCATCGCAGAGTCCAGACTACATCGTCATACCCTGGAAGGACTTCCTGACCACGATCAAACCAGGTGAGAACCTCGACGTGTATGTGTGGGTGTACAAGATGAGCAACGTTGATTCCCTAACCGTAACCGACCTCAGTGGCATAAGCACCCTTATGAAACCCCAGACGAGTCTGGCGGTGTTAAGACTTCGCGTGTGGGATGAACCATGAGGAGAAGGGGTTTCATGTTCACACTTGACGCGGTTCTCGCCATACTGCTGGTTACCATGTTCGTGGTCAGCATGGTGCAGGTGACCAGCACATCAAGTCAGGTGTACTCGACATATATGCGCTCCCAGGACAAATACCTGGCGGAAGACACGCTGACGATGCTTAGAACCCTCCCGCTGAGGGAGCTCGTCCCACCTGACAAGCTGGAGTCCTGGATGAGCGGTCCTGATCCCATTCTCAACACCACCCTGGTAACGCCGGACATGTCTCCGATAGACATAGTTTCAACGTACTGGGCCACGGATCCCATCTATCCGGGGGTTGACTTCAAACACAAGGCAGAGATGATAATGGGCTACGTCCTCAACAACACCCTGAAGGGCTACAACTACGAGATGATGATAAACAACTACACCAGCCCGTACCTTAAGAAGACCGGTTCCGACTCCTCAGTCGCCCCGGATGTCATTCCCGCAACGCTCCTGATAAGCGGCTACGCCTACAACCAGACCCCCAGGGGCTACATGGCGAGGGCGTTCCTTACGAAAGCTGAGTACACGAGGCAGGACATCTTTGGTATACAGAGGGTTCTGGCGAGGTGCCATTACGCTGATGAATACGGATGGGCTCAGGCTAACACGCTGACGGTCCAGAGCCACTTCAGACTTCCAAACGATGCGGACATAGAAAACGCCGACATTAGGCTTGTGGCAAGAACGGGATACCAGACATCATCCTTTGACCTGAACGGACATTCCCTGGGTACTGGCTACTACAGCAACATCAAAGGATACCTGCAGGGTGGGGATAACGTTCTAACGGCCACATTTTCAACCCAGTACAGTACCAGGTACTGCTACGAGCTAGGATACGGTAGTGGTTCCTTGATGTACGTCAAGTACTCCACCAACACCACAAGTTTTCAGCTCTTTGACCCGGTGAGGCGTTACGGAGAGCTCTACGACGTTACGAGCTACACGGGGATATACTACCTCAATGCCCTCTTCGCACCGGGAAACATCACGGGAATATCACTACACCTCGTCACAGAGGGAGTCCACAATATCAACATCTACTACTCATACTGTTCAAACAACTATTGGATTGCACACAGAGAGGTACCAACTACTGGAGTACAGACAGTCGATATAAGCGCACAGGAAATTGAGCAGAACCTGACCGCGTGGGGGTTCAGCCTCAACGACCTGTCCAAGACGTACTTCAAGATCGTAATCGCCCTTGACGCCGAATGGGATGAGCAGCACAGGTATTTCGTGTATGATACCACAGGCAGGGAAAGGCACCTCTACGGAAACGGGCAGTCGTGGATACGGATAGATTACGTTCCAAGGACTGTAGTCAGCAGGTACGCGATACCCCTTTCTATATTCAAGAACTACAACCAGATAAGCTACGGCGGTACCTGCTACGGGATAAGATGCCAAAGGATGAGCTTCTCCTACACCCTGCCCCCCAAGTCCATCCCCTGGTACGTTGACGTATGGACGGCCATCCAGTTCACAACCTTTACCCCCACCGCAACGACGACGCTGTCCGAAAACGGCCAGGTATTCTACGATGACTATTCCGATATCTACATGATAAGGGTCGGATACTCCCAGCTGAACGATAACATGATGGTACCGGGCCAGTCGAACACCTACGTGGCTGAAAGCTCGGACTCATACCAGTACGGATTCAGAAAAGGTGAGAGCAGGGCAATAATCAACTACTTCATAGAGGGCTACGCGGGTTACGGAGACGTCTTTCCAAAGCCCCTCCAGGGATATCCCGGCTACAATGGGTACCGGCTCACGTACTACTACTCAAAGGGAGGCGGCACGTACGAGCGCACGATACTGATAGGAGACTCCCCATACCTTGACATAACGGTGGATGATCTCGACCCAACCAAATACGCGGTCGATGATGCTATACTCCGGCTGTTCAACAACCTCAACTTCCTGGCAGACACGGATCCCAACGGGTGGAAGAGCCAGCCTTTCGATGGGTCCCAGAATAACCCGATAGACGTTGACCTGCCGGAGAGCGTTAGGATAGACTTCGTCTCCATGGGCAACATTCCAGGACTGTTCGAACCAATATCGATAACCCTTCGCGTCTGGAGGGAAGAGAGATGAGAAAGAGACGGGCGTACATCATAAACTCCACCGTCATACTCCTAATCATACCACTCATACTCCTCCTCGCCACTTACGAGGACGTATCCTCCCAGATAGTCTTCTATCAGAGCGAGAGGATGCAGGTCGAGAGGACGTACAGAGTGGTGTCGTACATAGAGATGGACTTCCAGAGAACCCTGGAGATATCCGGGAAGAGGGCGGTGGTAACCGTAGTCGATTACATAGCAAGCACCGGAAACTTCCTGAGCGCCTCCAGCAGCCCTGCCAACATCACCATAAGGGACCTGATGCTGGTCGAAGAAGCCCAGGGTGTGAGCCAGCAGTACGCGGACAAGCTGATGAAGGATCAGACCGTTTTCAGGTGGCTGCTCAATATCTCCTCCGAGCTTGACAAGCAGGGGTACACACTGGAGGTGGACGACACCGCCATTTCAGACGTGGCAAGCATGAGCCGCGATAAGAGAAAAGAGTTCCTCCGGAAGAACGTTGATATAACCGTCGCCCCCCTCGACTCGTTCAGGATAGTTGTGAGGGCCAGAATAGACAACGTCAAGATATACGATTCGGCGAATAACGTCGTTTACCAGGGCACGATTCCAAGGGACGGCTACGTGTACTCCATCGTGTCGATAGAGGAACTGGAGGACCCGATGTTCTCAGCCCTAACCGGTGGAAGGTACTTCAGATCCATAAGGCCGTGCAACTACACGTACCCCGAGCTAATAGACAGGCCGATAAAGGTTCTCTACGGCGACGGAGCCAGCACCGTGTACCATTACCCTGGTGTCTATTCCAAGACCACAGATATCGGGAACATCTTCTTCGGAAACGCGTACCCCGGCGATGGTGCCTCGGCGTACGTCATAAAGAGCGGAACGCCCACGGACCCATCCATTCCGATGATAGTGAACACAAGCCTGACTGAAGGGGGAGATCTGGCCGATCCTTCTAAAGTTTTCAAAACAGGGGATCTGGGAGTCCTGGCATTCGATGAGACGTCGGGTGGCGGCTCGAACAGCTGGTGCTCGGGCCTGGAGTACCGGCTGAACATAACCGTGACCAACAACGCAGGCGAGGACCTCAACGACTATCAAATACCCATACTGCTGAGCACCGCCAAGGATCTAACGACCCAGGTTCTCGGCTTCCTGTTCTCCCACACGGACTACTCAGAAAACCAAGACCCCTTCAAGAACGGCGCCGCGATCGAGATTTACGACGAAAACTGCCGTCCGGTCCCGTTCTGGATCGAATACTGGTCTCCCAGAAAATCAAAGGCGCTGATATGGATACGCGACAGTCTCGAGGACAGGGAGAGTAAAACCTACAGCATATACTTCGGTGAGGGGACTCCAACAAAGGGATACCACCCTGAACAGGTCTTCCTGTTCTTCGATGATTTCACGGATCCCTGGACCGAAAAATGGCAAGAAGTGGACGACACCCCCACACAGTCCGGGGGCGAACTGACGATCCCCGGCGGTAACTCATACTACGTGGTGCGGACAAAGGAGACCCTGGACTACAGCGACTCGTTCGCCATTAGATTCAGGATGAAGGGAACTGCAAACAGCGACTGGGACAGCGGCGTTGGAATAGACGATGTTCTGCGACACACGGTGCTCTTCACCGATGATTACTCTGGCAGTGGGGACGGAATGGCGATTCATCTTGCCGGCTGGTGGCCAGCAACAGCAGTCGGTGACGGGGGACGTGCTGACATAAGAACGTTTAACACGTACGAGGCACAGGTGGTACCCCTGACCAATATACTACGGATTACGGAGTTCACATTCAGGGACATCCTGGACCAAGACGCCAACGCAATATCAAGGCAGGAGAGGGCAGATACCAGGTCGTTGGGGTGGACGTTTGGTACTCCCCAATATGTATATCTCGTGACAGACACGGACGGAAGTACGATCCCAGATACCATCTTTGACTACGTCTTGGTGAGAAAACATCCCAGCTCAGGAGACCTCCTCGACGACCCCAATTTCAACGGTATAAAGGTATCATCACCCCAGAAACTCCGGAGGGACATAGAAGAAAAACCAGAGGGAAGTAGTTCAATAACAATCACACCGGCAAGGGCCTACGACCTCCAGCCTTTCGTGGAGTGTCTCATGGATCAGAGATACTTTGGAACGTACTCCGGCTGGTCATTCTTTGAGAGGCTGGAGAACAGCAACCGCAACCACGAAGGCTACGTACGGCTCGCGAAGAGGATGCAGGATGAGCTGGGGATAAAGTATGGCAACGAGTACTACCCGATAGGCCTCGTCAGCTTCATGATACCCCACAGGGTCTACGACGAGAAGCTGTTCAATATATTCGTCAGCCTTCAAATCGCCCCGGAGGAAGGGGTGTCCAGTGCGGACTACAATTTCCTGAACCACTACTTCAAGTCGAGGGACGTTATCTCCAGTACCGGCTATCGTGTGTGGGGAATCTCCTACGAAGACCCGAACAATCCGAACCCCAATCTTCACAACCCGAGAGAGGTCCCGTTCTTCATTGACTACGAAACGGCTACCGCGATCTTCGGTACCGAAGGGGCAAACGACCTGCTGAAGAGGTGAAATCATGTCCATGGAGGATCTGCTGTACCGCATAGGCGAATCAGTGTATTCGGTAGGTGGCAAGGTTAGGGGTTTTCTGTTTCCCACCCCTACCGAAAGACCCCCCAAGTTCAGCCTCCTCAAGAGGTTCATCAGGAAGCCCCTAACCGTTCACGAGTTTCTCAGCCTCAGACTCCAGATAGCGTTTCTTATCTACCTCCTGGCCAACCTGGCGATGCTGCTCATTCGGCTGAGCCCAATATGGATAGCGGCCGTTGGAGCGGCCTACCTCATGTACCTCCGGTACACCCTCCTGAAAAACAGGGACTTCTTCATAGCCCCCCAGCCGTACAGAACATTCTACTACGGAATCTCAGGAATAACCCTCGCCGCGTTCCTCGGATACACTGCAGTAAGAAGGATCGCGACCTCCGTGTACTACTACTATGGCTACCTGGTGGTCGTCTTCGCGGCCGTCATGGCATTCAGGTGGTACTTCAAGCAGAAATACGGAAGGGACTACACCTACGGCGTTGTTGAGGAGATTAAAGGCGATGTCGTCAGGGTCTTTGTGCACGACGACATAGCGGCGAACGTCAAGCCCGGCCACTACTGGGTCGATGCCGTGGAAGACCTGGAAGTTGGCAGGGTCGTGAAGCTCATCGTGGAGGACAGAAAGCTCAAGGGGGCAGTTCCGGTAAGGATAATAGAAGTTTACCTCGAGGAACCCCCCGCTCAATCTTCCCAGAGCTCGACGGAGCCAAAGGAAGAAACCGAATGAAGAACGAGCAAATATATCGAGTGACAGGGCTCAATGAGGTTCGTCTTGACGAACCCCTCACCCCTCCTCTTTATCTCCAGGGGTTCGACGCCGGGGCATTCCGGAAAAATTATGACTGCATCTTCGCTCTCAAGGAAACGGAAGCCGAGCCCGTCGCAGACCTTCTCCAAGAACCCCCTGAACTCCTCCCATCTATCGATCCCGGTGCGGTAGTAGACCGTATGGCCCACACTATCACCACAAGAAGTAAGAATTAAAACCTTAAAAAGTTTTCTAATTTGCAATCCCAAATTGTAACCAGCAAGACTTTTCAGAGGTGACCTCAAGGGGATGGAGGAGCGATGATGAGAGAACCCGTTGCCGATAAAAAGATGGGGAGAGGACCGACTAGCTGAGCTCCCCGCAGAGCTCCGCAAAGTTGCGGTAAATGTCTGCCCCACGCTCCGTGTGGAAGACCTCAGGGTGGAACTGCACGCCGTATATCGGCAGGCTCTCGTGCTTCATGGCCTCAACCGGGCAGGTCTCACTCCTGGCCAAGAGCCTGAAGCCCTCGGGAAGCTCCTTCACCTCGTCCATGTGGCTCTCCCAGACCTTGAGCCTCTTCGGAAGTCCCTGGAAGATGTCGTTCTCCTCCAGTATCTCCACCTCAACGAGGCTGTATTCGGCCTTCTCACCCTTCCCAACCTTTCCGCCGAAGTGCTTCGCTATCAGCTGGTGGCCAAGGCAGATGCCAAGGATTGGAACGTTGAACTCGTCGTAGTGCTCCAAGATGGCGGAGCAGTTGCCGGTCTTCTCGATGTCCGGGCCGCCCGAGAAGATTATGCCCTTTGGCTTCATGGCCTTTATCTCCTCAAGCGGCGTCGTGTTGGGGATTATCCTGGCCTCGACGCCGAGATAGCGCAGGGTTCTCCAAATCCTGTGGACGTACTGCCCGCCGTTGTCCATTATAACTATCATGAACTCACCTCCAAGAGTTTGAAGAAGGCGTCGGATTCTTCAACGAGATAAAAAGCCCTCAAACCGAGGGATTTTGCTAGTTCGGCCATCTTTCTGTCGTTCGTAACCAGAACCGCGTCAAGATAACGGGCGGTTGCGATGAAATAGATGTCAGAGGCCCGGTGGTGTGTCTGAAAAGCCACCTCTCGAAGCTCCTCGATGAGCAGTTCCTCCGGAACCCACGCAATTATTTCACTGTAATAAGTCAGCGCCTTTTCAACCTGCTCCCGCTCAAAATACCTCGAGAGAACAGCAACGAACTCAACTTCGCCCAGACGGGGGGCGTAAAGTTCTATTGAGCCAAGGTGTGCGTATTCTATGATTTTCTCGGCGACTTCTGCTCTTTCAGGATAGAAGCTGGAAAACAGATGAAAAACAACGGAGGTGTCAACCACGACCCTCATGTTTCCTCCTCCCTTAAGCGAAGGAGATAGTCCGTCGGGTCTTCCTTGAACTTCTCGGGGGTTACCTTCTTCCGCATTTCCCTTGCCAGCTCAAGAAAGTCCTCGTGGTAAATCCTCACCCTGAGCCTCTGCCCTTCCTTCAGCTTGAGGGGCTTGAGGGGCCTCAGCACGCCGTTCTCGTAAACCACTTCAATAATCTCGCCCATACTCTCACCGTTTAAAATTGGAAGCGAAGGTAAATAAGCTTTCACTCGAACTCAATCGTTGCCGGAGGCTTGTTGGTGATGTCGTAGAGCACCCTTCCAACCTCGGGAATCTCGCTGGTTATCCTGAAGGCTATCCTCTGCAGGACCTCGAAGGGAACGTTCATGGCGTTGGCCGTCATACCATCGAGGCTCTCAACAACGCGGACGGCGATTGTTTCCTTGTAGGCCCTTATGTCGCCCTGAACGCCGACGGTCTTCACCCCCAGCAGAACAGCGAATGCCTGCCAGGGCTTTAGACCGGCCTTCTCGATCTCCTCCTCGACTATGGCGTTTGCCTCTCTAACGATGGCAACCTTCTCCGGCGTGACCTCTCCAAGGACGCGGACGGCCAATCCCGGCCCCGGAAAGGGCATGCGGTTGTATATCTTCTCAGGTAATCCAAGCTCCTTACCCAGCTCCCTGACCTCGTCCTTGTAGAGGTCGCGGAGCGGCTCTATCAGCTTGAGGTTGAGCCTCTCGGGCAGTCCTCCAACGTTGTGGTGGCTCTTGATTTTCCCCTTGCTCTCGATCCAGTCCGGGGCTATCGTTCCCTGGATTAGGAACTGGGCGTCGATCTCCCTCGCGACCTCTTCAAACACCTCAATGAAGACCCTGCCGATTATCTTCCTCTTCTCCTCGGGGTCGGTGACCCCTTTAAGCTCGCTGAAGAACCTCTCGCCGGCATCGACGTAGTGCAGGTTGAGACCGAACTCGTCCCTGAAGGTCCTGACGACGAATTCAGGTTCACCCTTCCTCATAAAGCCGGTGTTGACGAAGACCGCGTGGAGTTTATCGCCTATGGCCTTGTGAGCAAGCACCGCAGCGACCGAGCTGTCAACGCCGCCGGAGAGTGCTATTATTGCCTTACCATCACCGACCGTTCCCCTAATCTCCTCAACCTTCTCCTCGATGAACCTCTCCCACATGAGCACCACCTTTTTGCCAACCATTCGGACGTCAATTTATAAACCTATCCGAGCGGAAATTAAACAGGTTCACGTCAAAATTTCGTTGAGCCTTCCCTCGTTCTCGGCCTGCCTCAGCTCCATCGCTATCCTCCTTCCGGTGCTGACCGGGTAGTCGTAGCGGAGCCAGCTGTAGGGAGAGCCGTGGACGAAGGGGTTCGTCCCGGCGACTATCCTCGCTGAGATTTCGAAGACGACGAACTCAAGCTCCTCGGTGAAGACACCCTCAAGGCAGAAGGGGCCCCAGAGGCCACCCATGAGCTTCTCCGCGGCTTCCACAACCCGTTCTCCTGCCTCGATGACGTCCATCAGCAGGCTCTCCCTCAGGACGAGGGGGATGTTACCTACCACCGTGTAGTTGGTGCCGAGCCCGAGGTCAAGCTGTTCCTCCGCAGGAATCCTGCCTATCGCATCGACGGTGGACTCGTAACGCCTGTCTATGCTCATCAGCTCCAGCTCGCGGTTGAGCTTTGAGTAGAAGTAGTGAGGGTAAACCGGAACGCCGAGGACGTACTCCTGGATCTGGATTGCGCTCAGCTCTTCCTTGTCCCTAACGCCAAGCCTCTCCGCCTTTCTCCAGAAGTCCTCGGGGCTCTTAGCCAAAAAGTAGCCCTTCCCGCCCTTGGCACCGTGAGGCTTGACTATGACAGGCCCGTCTATGTCGTCTGGATCCTCGTAAACCCTTGGGAGGCGGAGTTTAGCCCTCTCAAGCCACCTTCGCTCAAGCGTTCTGTCGCTCTCCCACTTCAGGACTTCTTTGTTGCCGTAGTATGGAACGCGCATCTTCTCGACCAACTCGATTCCGAGATGGGCCACAAAGGAACCCGTGGGTATAACGACGGCGTTCAACTCAAGCAGCTGCTCCTCCGGATAAGTTCCCTCGATGAAACGGTCCGCCACCGGGAAGTACTTCGTGTAGAGGGGCTTAACGCGGGGGTTCCCAAAGGCTACCGTCTCAAAGCCTTCCTCCTTTGCCCCCTTCAAAATCTGAAGGGCCGAGTGGGAGGCGTAGGTCGCTATTCTCATTCCTCCTCACCCAAGAGCTTTGGCAGGGACTCGTGGGTTGCTCTAACCTCTTTGAGAGGTCTTCTCAGGAGTTCCTTTCCGCTCCAGTAGAAGACCGCATCACTTCCCCCCGCCTTTCCGATGACCGCGAAGTGTTTGAAGAGTGCTTTAAGCTCGTCAAGGTTCTCCTCGGGGAAGGTAACTATGTAGCGCCCGTGGCTCTCGCTGAAAGCTGTTTCCACCGGGTTCGATGTTTCGGAGGGGACCTTTGAAAGGTCAACCGCGAAGCCCGTCTTTCCAGTGATGGCCATCTCCCCCAGAGCTACCGCTATTCCACCCCTGCTAACGTCGTGAACCGCTCTGACAAGGCCTTTTCGTACAGCCCCCAGGATTCCCTCGGCGTTGGCCTTCTCCTCGTCGAGGTTCACGCGCGGAGCAAAGCCGCCTTCGACGCCGAGTCTCGCAAACAACTCCGAGCCGCCGAGTTCCGCCTTCGTTATCCCGACGACACCTATGAGCAGTCCGCCGCTCAGTCCCATCTCCGGGATTTCCTCGAGCTTTACCTTTCCGAGGCCGGCAACGACGGGGGTCGGCTTTATTGGCCTATCAACGACCTCGTTGTAGAAGCTGACGTTGCCGCTGACGTACGCTAAACCGAAGGCTTTGGCCGCATCGGCCAATCCCCTAACGGTCTCGGCGAAACTCCAGTAAACCTCCGGTCTCTCGGGCGATGCGAAGTTGAGGTTGTCCACCAGAGCCAATGGTTCAGCCCCAACGCTGACAAGGTTCCTGACGACCTCGGCGACGGCCCCCATCGCGCCGTGGTAGGGGTTGAGGTAGCTGTGGCTGGGGTTTCCGTCGGCCACGAAAACTAAGCCGTATTCCTCGCTGAGCTTGAGCACGGCAGAATCCGCTCCGGGCTTGAGGACCGTCCTCCCCTGAACCTCGTGGTCGTACTGCTGCCAAATCCAGCGCTTGCTTACGACGTTCGGACTGCTCCAGACGAGATCGAGAGCATCTCCAAAAGAAACGTCCGGTGTCTCAGCAGGTTTTTCGATGCTGTAAGGTTTCAGCTCCCATTCTATCGTGGGAACGTCCGCCAGGAGCTCCACCGGAAGGTCCGCGACCTTTTCGCCCCTCCAGTATATCACAAAGCGCGGCTCCTCGATGACCTCCCCGACAACCGTCCACTCGAGGCCGTACTTCTCGAAGATTGCCCCGAGGAAGTCAACATCGGTTTCGTCGACCGCGAAGAGCATCCTCTCCTGGCTCTCGGAAATCATGACCTCGGTTGGCGTCATTCCCGGCTCGCGGAGCGGAACCCTGTCGGCATGAATAACCGCGCCGAAGCCCTTCTTTCCGGCCATCTCAGATGCGGCGCAGGTCAAACCGCCGCCACCCAAGTCTTTGAGGGCCTTTACTTTGCCCGTGTAGACAGCCTCAAGTGTGGCCTCAATCAGCAGCTTCTCGGTGAAGGGGTCGGGGATCTGGACGGCGGAGCGGTCTTCCTCCTCCGCGTTCTCTCCGAGTTCCTCGCTCGCGAAGGTGACTCCGTGGATGCCGTCCCTGCCGGTCCTGTTGCCGACGAGTATGAGCTTGAGTCCTGCCTCGGTCACGTAGCTGTGGACGAGATGTTCCGGCCTCATTATCCCGACGCAGGCGACGTTAACGAGCGTGTAGCTGTCCAAGCTCTCATCGAACTCCGTCTCGCCTCCCACGGTAGGAACGCCTATCCTGTTGCCGTAGTCGGATATCCCCTTAACCACGTACTCGAAGAGGTATCGGTTTCTCTCCTTCTCCAGCGGGCCGAAGCGTATGGGGTCGAGCAGGGCAATCGGCCTCGCACCCATGCAGAGTATGTCCCTGACGATTCCACCGACTCCCGTGGCCGCTCCCCCATAGGGCTCAACCGCACTGGGGTGGTTGTGGCTCTCGATTCCAACGACTACCCACGTTTCGTCGTCGAACTTCACTATCCCGGCGTCCTCGCCGGGGCCCAAAATCACGTGCTCGTTCTCAGTCGGCAGGAGCTTGAGCCACGGTCTGCTCGACTTGTAGGAAGCGTGCTCGCTCCACATGACCTCGAGCATCGCCCACTCAAGTTCATTCGGCTCCCTGCCGAGCCTTTCACGGATGAGCTTTTCCTCGTGCGGAAACATGATTGACCCTCCTTTATTGACGAATTAATGTAAAAAAGTTTTGTTTTTAAGGTTTATTTTGACGGAAAAATGTTAAACAAAAATCATCCAGCCCCTCTTAGTGACAGCGAAGATTAGGGACTCCCCATCTCCAGGACAACGAGTTCGCTTCCCCTTACCCCCACTATATCCCCGTTATGGGACCCAACCACTCTAAATGAGCCGAGCTTGAGGGTTTTATTCGCGAGAGGCAGGTAAAGCAGGGTCTCATTCCCTTTATAGCTCACCAAAACGAAGTCCTCGCCCAGGGAATACGCCCCATCGTACCTTCCATTAATCCTCATCACTTCCCCGCCGCAGTTAAAAATCGATACGTGATCCCTGTAAAGGGCCAGGAAATGCCTTGAGGATCCCACAAAATCAAAAGCGGGCCCAGCTTTGAACGTGTAGTTCTCAATGTAATGCACGTTGCTCGCGTTGTAAAAGTACAGGCCACCCTCCAGACCCCGGTACAATACAAGGGCGGCAAAGCAACCATCAAAAACTTCCACCGCGCTTATCACCGTTACATTCTTCTCTTCACCGGAAAATTGCAGGCAGTATCTCTCGTTAATTCCCACGCTTCTAGGACCACTCTCATCAAAGTACACGAACGCTTTGCCCTCGCTTGAGAGGGCATAGCCGGCCCCATTTTCTTCGATGTGGAGCGAGAAAACAGGGTACTCCTCGTAACCGCACTCCACCGGAAGAGAGCCTTCCCAGAGGAGTTCGCCCTCTTTGAAGTAGTAGAGCCTCCAGGTGTAGGGTACACCGACAACAGCATACTCGCCGGCCGCCACCACCCTGGGAGCCGTACCCCTCCGATCGCTCTTGAATGAGTATTTTCTGGTCTCACCGTTCTCTGGGAAGTAAAAGAGGATATCAACTTTGAGATCCCTGTCATCATGCTCCGCAGTGACGACAAAATCATCCCCCACGGCCACAGAGCTGTCCGACTTCACCGATTTAGACCATTTATCGTTCAGGATGATGCCGTTGGAGCGCTTCAGATGGACTTTGTAGTTCAAATAGGTGACCAGGTAATCCCCAGCGTTCCCGAGTATTTTCTCGGACCCAACGCGATACCCCTTAACACCCCCGTTTCTTAGTAGGTATGCATTTCCGCCCGAGCGCACAATTATACCGCCGGGGGACACCTTCACGTCATCGATCTCTGAGAAAGGATAGACTATGAGAGTGTAGCCTTCATGATGCTCCGTGTTAGGGGTAAGTGTGCTAACGGGCCACAGGGCCAGCAAAAGGAGGGGAATTAAAAGCAACGTCAGGAGATACACCCTCTTCATGCAGATCACCCCGGATGAAAGTCAAAATCATCCATCAACTCCACAATCCAGTATCTTTTTATTGAATCTTGAGCTTTATAAGATTTTCATCTCATTTAGTAATTTGAGCAAGACTTCGATCACCAGCGAAAAATCCAGAGGTTTCATCAACGGGCCAATCCACGCCCCAAACAGCCAGAGGGCGAATGGAAACTAAAATAAGAACGAGAAAAGCCTATCTCCTCGCCCACTCCACCATGCTCCTGAAGAGCCTCAGGCCGTCTTCACTGCCCAAAAAGCGGTCGCTCGCACGCTCCGGATGGGGCATGGTTCCGAGGACGTTGCCCCCCTCGTTGGCTATCGCCGCTATGTTCAGAACCGAGCCGTTGGGGTTGGCTTCTCCGCTCACGTTTCCTTTTTCGTCGCTGTACTGGAAGACGATTCTGACCTTCGATGGGTCGTCAACGTAGTAGTTGCCCTCCGCATGGGCTATCGGCATCCTTATGACCTCCCCCAGCTCGTAGAGGAAAGTGAACGGCGTTTCAACGTCGTTAACGCGAAGGTGAACCCACCTGCAGAGGAAGCGCGGAATTCTGTTCGGCCTCAGTGCTCCCGGAAGGAGACCCGCCTCCGTCAGAACCTGAAAGCCATTGCATATCCCGAGGACGGGCCTTCCCTCGCGGGCGAACTCCTTGACCTCCTCCATTATCTCCTGACGGGCGGCTATCGCCCCGGCGCGAAGATAATCGGCGTAGCTGAAGCCACCAGGCAGGATAACCCCGTCGAAGTCCTTGAGGCTGGCTTTGTACCAGACGCGCTCCGCTTCTCCTCCGGCCTTCCGTATGGCCCTCTCCGTCTCGAAGTCGCAGTTCGTTCCGGGGAATACGATCACGGCGAAGCGGACCATCTCAGTTCACCGGCTCTATGCTGTACTCGTAGTCGTGGATGAGCGGGTTAGCGAGGAGTTTCCTGCACATCTCCTCGACCTCTTCCTCAGGTTTCTCGCTCTCCAGCTCAAACTCAAAGTACTTGGGAACGCGCAGGTTCTCCACCGCGTAGCCGAGGTTCCTGAGGGCGTTTCCTATGACCCTTCCCTCGGGGTCGTTCAGTCCTTCCCTAAGGCGAACGATGACGGTAACTCTCCACCTCATTCCAACCACCTCACGTGACTACCTTCTCAAGCTCGTCGAGCTCAAGGGCGCGCTTTATCTCAAGGGCAACCCTCCTTCCCGTACTCATCGGCTTCCTCCAGAGGGCGTTTCCGTAGGGGTGCCCCATCGCCATGTGGATGTTGGTTCCGCCGCCTGTCCTCGGGGCGACGTCGTAGATGTAGAAGTTGAGGTCCTTGTCCACCGCAGTTTGCAGGGTGAAGGGGCCGATGATTCCAGGGGAATAATAGTCCTGGGTGGCCTTCACATAGCGTTCGGCCATGTCGAAGACCTTCTCAAGGAGGGACTCGCGGAGCGTTGAGGATGCATGACCGGTGACGGTGTATTCCGGCTCGAACTGGTGCTCCGGTAAGGTGAGTTGCTGGGAAGCTGGAAGACGAACGTGGCCGTCCAGGCTGGTCTCAAAGCGCCAGTCTATCCCCAAAAGCTCTATCTCCTCGTCTATCGGCGAGTAGAAGAAGTCGAAGTTGAACACCGGGCCGATGATGTAGCGCTCAATTCTGGCCCTGGCGAGGTCTTCCTCGGTGATCACGCCGAGCTTGATGAGCTTCTCAGCCTTCTCGCGGAACTCCTTGTAGCTTGCAGCGGTGAAGAAGCCGCGCTCAAGCCTCTTCTTCGCGTGCGGGAGCTTGACGATGACGAGGCCGACTTCATCAATCTCCTCTGGCTTAACGGGCTCCGGATAGGGAAGCCCCGCCTTCTCAAGGAGCCAGTAGTAGCTCTTCTCCTCGCTCCTCTCCTCGCTTCTGAGTAAGTTCCTGCTGCCGAAGAGCGGGACGCGGAAATCGTTCTCAACCCCCTCAATGCCGGTGTAGACCACGAAGGAGCGGTTCGGCACGAAGATAACGTTCCTCTTTACCAGCTCCTCCTGGACATCAATGATCTGAGCAAACTTCTCAAGGACCATAACCTCGTCAATGAAGCCCTTGCTCAGACCGTCCCTCGTCTTCCGAAGCTCGAAGTACTCGGCGTAGGTCCTGTGTCTGCCCCTCTGGGCGACGACGAGAACCGGAAGGCCTTCCTCCTTCGCACCGTCGGCTATGTCCAGAGCGGAGTGGCTTCCAATAACTCCAACGGTGATTTTCTCCGGATCGTAGCTTTCAAGAACGCTCAAAATCTCCTCACGGCTTATCATTCCAACCACCTCAGCATGAATTCGGATCGAACTCCTTTCCAAATTCCCTCATGGTTCGTATTCTCCTCTCAACGCTCTCCCTCGTGCCAACGTCTCTGCGATAGAACAGCTCCCCTTTCACGTGGCCGATGGCATTCTGGGCTATCTTCTCCGCCTCTCCGAGCGTACCGGCGACTCCAACGACTGCTATGGCACGGGAGCCGAGGAGCGTGAAGTTCTCGTCAATGGAGGCGTAGTAAAGCTTCGCCCCGGTTTTGGCGATGGCCTTCTCGTCCACCTGAACTTTAACTCCTTTAATCGGGTTCAGGGGATAGCCCTTTGGAGCGAGGTACTTGACGACCGTTGCCTTTCTCTCGAACTCCGCCTTTCCGAGGCTGCCGTCAGCGATTCCCTCGGCGATATCAAGCAGGCTCGTCTTAAGGAGAGGGAGAACGTTCATTGCCTCAGGGTCGCCGAAGCGGGCATTGTACTCGATTATGACGGGACCCTCTTTGGAGAGCATGAACTGGCCGTAGAGGATTCCCCTGTACGGCGTTCCGTTCTTCCTCATGGCTTCAACGGTAGCTTTAAGCGTCTCAAGGGCCTTTTCATAGTCTTTCCGCGGAACGAAGGGGAGAAGACCGCTGGAGCAGGAGTAGCTCCCCATGCCGCCTGTGATAGGGCCTCCATCACCCTCGTAGGCGTGAGGATAGTCCTGGGCAAGGGGCATCGAAAGGACACGCTTTCCGTCAGTGAAGACCTGGAAGGTGAACTCAACGCCGTCGGTTCTTTCCTCTATGAGAACCTTTCCATCTTTTCTGATGAGTTCCTCGGCATAGGCCTTGGCTTCCTCGTTATCCTGCAGCTGATAGCCGACCACTTTAACACCCTTCCCGCCGGTGAGTCCAAGGGGCTTCACGACGACCGGCCTTCCGAAGTCGTCTATCCAGGAACGCATCTCGGAGACGTCCTCAAAGACGCGGAAGAGCTTCCTGCCTGGAATCTCATACTTCTCCATGAGGGCGCGGGCGAAGGCCTTGTTGGTCTCTAACTGGGCGGCCTCTTTAGTCGGCCCAACCGCCGGGATGCCCTCACGCTCAAAGGAATCGACTATACCCTTCTCAAGCGGTGCCTCCGGACCTATGAAGGCAAGCTCTATCCCCCACCCCTTGGCGAATTCGATAACTTTCTCGATATCTGTTTCCCTAACCAGGCCGTAGTCATTTGCGAGCCTGGCCAGCCCAGGATTTCTGTGCTTCGAAACGACGTACAGCTCGGCGCCGCTTCTCACGAGCGCCTCACCGATGGCGTTCTCCCTACCGCCGCCTCCAACGAGCAGAACCTTCATGAGCTTCACCATTTACTTGTCAAAAACTTCAGCTTTTAAGCTTTGTTTTTACATCAAAATGGCAAAATTTATAAAGACCGAAGTAAACTCCCTCCGGTGAAGTCCATGAGGGTGCTCGTGGTGATGGGAAGCAAGAGCGACTCCCATATAGCCGAGAAGGTTACTGCTGTTCTCGACGAGTTCGGCGTTGAGTACGACGTTGAAGTCGCCTCGGCTCACAGGAACCCAAAAAAGGTTGAGGAACTGGCCAAAAAGGATTACGACGTTTTCATAGCCATCGCCGGGCTGAGCGCCGCCCTTCCAGGGGTTATCGCAGCCCACACAGTTAGGCCAGTCATAGGAGTTCCGGTTTCGGCGAAGCTCAACGGCCTCGACGCCCTCCTTAGCATAGCCCAAATGCCCCCTGGAGTCCCGGTTGCAGCCATGGGAATAGACAACGGGAAGAACGCGGCATTACTGGCGATTGAAATTCTCGCGGTAAAGAACGAGGAGCTGAGGGAAAAGCTCGAAGAGTACAGGAAAAAGATGCGGGCATGAGCCCGCATCGAGACAATCTCTTATTCGACCCTCACTTTATTTTAGAAACGTCTGATTTAAGCACACATTTTGGAACATTTTAGCCTTTTTAAGCCTTTCCTTCTTTCGTCGAACTGTAACAAGATGTTAATCAAATTATGTGTTTTCTCCTCTCGTAATCCTGGGAGTGCCACTCTGAACACCTAGTCCTAAGCTCGACCATGTGCGCCACCATCTCGGCACGCCTCTTTGCCGCTCCAACCTCCTTATCCCAAGCAAGCGCAACACCCAGCCTTCTGCCTGGGTACGCCTCCGGCTTTCCAAAGAGGCGAATCGTCGAGTTGGGGACGCTCATGGCCTTAGCCAGGCCGCGGAACCGCGGGGAGTAACCGGAAACGTTGGTCTTTATGACGTGGGTGGCAGCTGGCGTTAGGATTGGGAACAGGCGGTAGTCTTCAACCCACTCGCCGGGAATCGGAAGGCCGAGAACCGCCCTAAGGTGCAGTCCGAACTCGGAGAAGCCCGTTGGATGCGATGCCAGCGTCACCATGCCGGTGTCGTGGGGCCTCGGCGAGACCTCGTTGGCCCAGACCCTATCGCCCTTCACGAACATCTCTACACCGAACAGTCCGAGGCCGCCGAGGACGTCGGTGATGCGCTTGGCAATCCTGTAAACCTCGCGCTCGGCCTTTTCGCTTATCTCCGCCGGCTGCCAGCTCGCGTGGTAGTCGCCGTCAATCTGGTAGTGACCGACCGGTCTCGGGAAGGTCGTGACGATTTCACCGTTCTCATCGTAGTGCCGCACAGCAAGCTCGGTAATCTCGACGTCGAAGTCAATATGTTCTTCCACGATTATCTTGTCGGCGCTGCCGCGAGCCTTCTTTTTAGCGACTTCCCACGCCTTCGGAACATCCTCCGGCCCCTTAACGAAGTAGGAACCCTTACCTGAGGAGCTCATTATGGCCTTGGTGTGGCAGGGGTAGCCTATGCTCTCACAGGCCTCGTAGAGCTCATCCAGAGTGGTCGCGTAGGCGTAGCGTGAAGTCGGAACCTTGGCTTCCTTCGCGAGGGTTTCCCTCGTCCTCTCCCTGTGCATGGCTATCCAGGTTGCTTTCGCGTTTGGAACCACGAAGTAGCCGTCCTTCTCCAGTTCGAAGAGGGCATCGAGGTTGATCGCCTCAATCTCGGGGATTATCGCATCGGGTTTTTCTCGCTCAATCACGGAAAACAGGAAGTCCGCATCCCTCATGTTTCCCACGTAGGAACGGTGAGAAACCTGCATCGCCGGAGCGTTGGCGTAGCGGTCGACCGCCACGACCTCAACTCCCAGCCTCTGAGCTTCAATAGCTATCTCCTTTCCCAGCTCGCCGCTTCCGAGGAGCACTATCTTCTGGGCAGAATCCGTTGTGGCCGTTCCGAGCTCATCCCGGGGCTTGATCATGACCATCACCTCAGGTTTTGACGTTAAAATGTTAAAAATTCATAATATTTAAGCCTTTTTAAGCATAAAAATGACAAACCTTTTAAGCCCTCGGTAGAACTCCCACCGGTGATGCTCATGCTGACCTACGCGCAGGCTGGAGTTGACGACGAGAAAACCGCGAGGGCCCTCAGGGGAATCATAGGGCTCGCGAAGAAGACCTTCGAGTTCAGGAGGGGCAAAACCGGTGAACCGAGTGGAATAGGCCACTACGCGGCGTTGATGGATTTTGGCGAATTCTACCTCACAATGACGACTGACGGAGTCGGAACCAAGGTGCTCGTGGCCGAAGCCGTCGGCAAGTTCGACACGATAGGGATAGACATGATAGCGATGAACGTGAACGACCTGCTCTGCGTTGGTGCCGAACCGGTGGCACTCGTTGACTATCTTGCCGTGAAGGAGCCGGACGAGATGGTGTTCAATGAGATAGCCAAGGGACTCTACGAGGGGGCGAGGCAGGCAGGGATAGCGATAGTCGGGGGAGAGACCGCGGTGATGCCGGACCTGATAAACGGCTTCGATCTGGCAGGAACGGCCATAGGTACGGTCAGGAAGGGAGAGGTAATAACCGGGCAGAAGATAAAGCCAGGGGATGTCGTCATCGGAATTGCCAGCTCGGGGATACACTCCAACGGTCTGACACTGGCGAGAAAGCTCCTCATCCCGAAGTACGACCTCGACTACGAATACGAGGGAAGAAAGCTCTGGGAGTGGCTTTTGGAGCCAACGAGGATTTATGTGAAGGCCCTTCTCGAACTGCTGAACAGCTTCGAGGTTCACGGACTGGCGCACATAACCGGTGGGGGCCTGACCAACCTGAAGCGCCTCACGAACTACGGCTTCTCAATCGAGATGCCCCCGATCGATGGAATATTCAGGCTGATTCACGAAAACGGCGTTCCTCTGGAGGAGATGTTCAGGGTCTTCAACATGGGCGTTGGCATGGTCGCGGTCGTTCCGCAGGAAGAGAAGGAAACGGCTTTGGAAATCCTCAACAAACACTTCGAGAGCTTCGAGCTTGGAACGGTCACGGAAAAAGAAGGGATAGTCGTGAAGAACTATGGGGTAAGGCTTTAAGCCCCTTCCCAAACTTTTCTTGGTGGTCGCATGGAGCTCACGGTAAAGAAGAAGGCATTCCTTGAGAACCTGCCGGAGCTGGTGGAAAAGGCCGTAAGCGAATACGGAATCCGGCTGAGGAGAATAGTAATAGAAGAAGACGAAAAGGGCTGCTACACAGTTCTCGTAACCTACGAGTCCAGCTTCAAGCCTCCCCAGTGAGACGGTGGTAGAGCTCCTCGTAGGCGTTTATCAGGTCACCTTTATCAAACCTGAAGACGTCCTTGTCGAGGCTCTTCTTCGTCTTAGCGTCCCAGAAGCGGCAGGTGTCTGGGCTTATCTCGTCACCGAGGATAATCTCGCCCCTTTCGTTCTTTCCAAACTCCAGCTTGAAGTCGACTAGGATTATCCCGCGCTCGGCAAAGTACTCCTTGAGAATCTCGTTTACTTTAAGGGCTATGCGCTCCATCTCCTTTATCTCGCCCTCGCTTATCCCGAGAACCTTTGCGTGGTGGTGGTTTATCATAGGATCACCGAGGCTGTCGTCTTTATAATAGAGTTCGACTATTGGCTCCGGCAGTTCCCTTCCTTCCTCAATGGGAAGGCGCTTCTTCAGGCTACCGGCAACGACGTTCCTAACCACGACCTCAAGCGGATACATCCTGAGCCTCTCAACGATGAGCCTGTTGTCTCCGGCGACGCCGATGAAGTGCGTCTTAACACCTTTCTCCTCGAGAACCTTGAAGAGAACCGCGCTAATCTGAGCATTGAGCCAGCCTTTGCCCTTGAACTGGGCCTTCTTCTTGCCATCAAAGGCCGTTGCATCGTCCTTAAACTCCATGATGACCTTTCCATCGTCGAGAGGGATAACCTTCTTGGCCTTACCTTCGTAAACCTGCATGGACTTCACCATTTTTGTGTAAAATCTTACTATATTTAAGGCTTATTTTAGCATAAAAATGGCAATCAATGGGCAAAGCTTTTAAACATAAAGAGGCTAAAGTACGGCGTCAAGTCCATAATTATTAACATGCTTACGTCAATAAGTCGGCGGGATTCATTATGAGGGAGAAGTGCGGTGTCTTTGCAGCGGTTACCGAGAACGCGCCCAGAAAAGCCTACTACGCGCTGATAGCACTTCAGCACAGGGGACAGGAGAGCGCGGGAATAAGCGTCTGGAAACACAGGATAAAAACGGTAGCCGGCCGGGGGCTCGTTTCGGAGGTCTTCAGGAACGGTGAGATAGCAAAGCTGAAATCCAAGATGGCAATAGCCCACGTCAGGTATTCCACCTCCGGCTCCCTCACGGAAACCCAGCCGCTGGAGACGGGCTGCTGCGGAAAGAGCATCGCGATAGCCCACAACGGGACCCTCACGAATTTCCTTCCCCTCAGGCGGCACTACGAACGGCTGGGAGTTAAGTTCAGGCACTCGGTGGATTCCGAGCTGTTGGGGATTTCTTTTCTCTGGCACCTCCGCGAGACCGGGGACGAGTTTGAGGCCATGAAGGCAGTCTTTGAGGAGGTCAAAGGGGCCTATTCCGTGGCCCTTCTCTTCGACGGGAAGATACTCGTTGCAAGGGACCCGGTCGGCTTCAGACCGCTCAGCTACGGGAGTGGAGACGGCCACTACTTCGCCTCGGAGGATTCTGCGTTGAGGCTCTTTGTGGAGGAGGTAAGGGACGTCAAGCCGGGAGAGGTCTTCCTCCTCTCGGAGGATGGAATAGAGAGCCGAATAATAGAAACGGGGAAGCATCACGGCTGCGTCTTTGAGTACATATACTTCGCCCGCCCGGACAGCACGATAGACGGTGTAAACGTCTATACTGCGAGGGTCAAGATGGGGGAGGAGCTGGCAAAGGAGAGTCCAGCCGATGGAGACGTCGTCATAGCCGTGCCGGATTCGGGAAGGGCGGCGGCGCTTGGATTCTCCAGGATCAGCGGGATTCCCTACTCAGAGGGCCTCATAAAGAACCGCTACATAGGAAGGACGTTCATAACCCCCGGGCAGTTCTACCGCGAGCTGAAGGTCAAGCTAAAGCTCTCGCCGGTGAGGGAGGTAATAGAGGGCAAGAGCGTCGTGCTGGTCGATGACTCAATCGTCAGGGGAACGACTATGAAGCGCATCGTCGCCATGCTCAGAAGGTCCGGCGCGAGGGAGGTTCACGTCAGAATAGCCTCACCGCCGATAAGGTACCCGTGCTACATGGGGGTGGACATTCCGACGAGGCACGAACTCATAGCGGCCTTTGGAAGCGTTGAGAAGGTGAGAGAATCCATAGGGGCCGACAGCCTGGCTTACCTCAGCGTCGATGGGCTGAAAAAGGCCGTTGGGAGAAATGATCTCTGTCTGGCATGCCTCACCGGTGAGTATCCAGAGTGGGCTTTTAGGTTTTAATCCATCCCAAATGTCTTCTTCAGTGTCAGTTTAACCTCTTCAAGTTTCTCCGGCCGCACCCTGGCTATCGTTTTGATTACAAGAGACTTCTCCACGGTGAAAACAGAGGAACAATCAATGAAGCTTTTCTTATTTAACCTCCCGCTCAGAAGGTCGTTCTGAGTCAGCTCAACCTGGAACTCTTTAAAATGGGACTTACTCGTAATCTTCAGGACTATCACGTCACTACTCATTGAGTTCAGTTCGTCGGAACTAACGACCAAAACCGGCCGGAGTTTGCTTCCCAAGTAGTCTGTGAAAGGAAGCTCCAAAAGAACTATATCTCCCTGTCAAATTTCAAAGAGCTCCTCGGCATCCTCTCCCTCCTTGAGGAGCTTTAGGTACCCCAGCTCCTTGAGGGCATCTCTCTCTTCAATCTTCTCTATCCTTATCCGAAGCTTCGCACCTTGGGGAATGTTGAGCTTTTCAAGGGGAATTATAACGTCCCCCCTATACACGGCAACTATCACCTTGGACATGGTTAAAGATTGGGAAAGAAACTTTTAAACATTAGTGCCTTTCGAGTTTCTTTAGTCTCGCCGCGGAGAACTTGAACTCCGGTGTTCCAGCTTTGTTTAGAGCTGGGCTCGTTATTTTGTTCGCCTTGAAGTGGAAGGGAACCGCAACTACGCCAGAGGGAACACCGCCGAGCTTGGCCCTCATTCTAATCTTCCCGCGCCTCGTCTCAATCTCGACCCAGTCGCCATCGTGGATTCCAAGCCTCTCCGCGTCGCTCCTGTTTATCAGCACCCTGGGCTCTCCCATCAGCCTAACGAGCGAGGGACTCCTGAGAGTCATTTCACCGGTGTTGTAGTGGCTTATCAGCCTGATTGTGGTGAGGATGAAGGGGTACTCGTAGTCCGGCCTCTCCCATGGCTGCACCTGCTCCACCGCGATGAACCTGGCCTTTCCGTCTGGGGTTGCGAACTCCCAGGTGTGGAGCCTCTTCTTCGGAAGGAATACCCCATCCCCCGCCTTCAGCTCGTCAACGCTCATCTCCTCCAGCGAAGGGAAGAGGCGGAAATACTCGGCGGTGATCTCTTCAACGCTAGAGTAGTTGAATCCAGGCAAACCGAGGGCCCTGCCGAGCATGGTCAGTATCTCCCAGTCGGGCTTCGAATCACCCATCGGCTCGCAGACCTTGTGGCTCCACTGAATCCTCCTCTCGCTGTTCATGTACGAGCCTTCCTTCTCGCAGAAGGCCGAAGCCGGCAGAACGTAGTGGGCGTAGCGGGCAGTTCTCGTCATGAAGATATCCTGAACGACGAGGAGGTCGAGCTTTCTGAGGGCATTTCTCACCCGGACGAAGTCCGCCTCGCTGACGGCAGGGTTTTCCCCGACTATGTAGAGCGCCTTGATGTCGCTGCTCTCTATCGCCTCCCAGAGCTCTGTGAGGTAAAGTCCGCGCTCCGTTGGGAGGTCTTCCACGCCCCATATCTTCGCCACGCGCTTCCTGAACCTCTCGTCGGTCAGGGGGACGTAACCTGGCAGGAACTCACTCAGCGCTCCCATATATGCCGCTCCCTGAACGTTGTTCTGACCGCGCATCGGGTAGAGGCCGCCCCTTTCGCCGATGTAGCCGAGGAGCAGGGCGAGGTCTATAACGGCCATAACGTTCTCAACACCTGAAACGTGCTGTGTCAAACCCATGCCCCACATTATCGCGCCGCTTCCGGCGAGGGCAAAGGTCCTCGCAACTTCTCTGATCGTTTCAGCCGGAATTCCGGTTACCTTCTCCGCGTACTCCGGCGTATACTTCATCACAGCCATCCTTATCTCGGAGAAGCCAACGGTTCTGGTCTTTATGAACTCCTCATCGTAGAGCTCCTCCCGGATTATGATGTTCATCAGGGCGTTTGCGAGGGCTATGTCCGTCCCCGGGCGAATGACGAGACTGTAGTCCGCGAAGGCCATCGTCCTGGTTTCCCTGACGTCAACAACGATCACCTTCGCCCCCCTTTTCTTGGCCCTCAGGATGTAGTCCATGACAACGGGGTGGGTCTCGGCGGGATTGTAGCCCCAGATGAGTATGGCCCCGAATCCTCCTAAGTCTTCGTAGGGGTTGGTCTGTGCCCCGGCTCCAACGGTCATCTTGAGGGCGTGAACGCTCGCCTCGTGGCAGAGGCGGGCACAGTTGTCTATGTTGTTGGTGCCGAAAAGCCGCGCGATCTTCTGGAGGAGGTAGTTCTCCTCGTTGCTCACCTTCGATGAGGCTATGAACGCTACAGCATCGGCACCGTACAGCTCGCGGATTTCGAGGAGTTTACCCGCTATCTCCTCGATGGCCCTTCCCCAGCTTATCGGCCTCATCTTGGAGCCTTCACGCTTCAGGGGGCGCTTGAGCCTGTCCCCGGAAAGAACGAATTCCGTCGCGTGGAGGCCCTTGGGGCAGAACTTGCCCCTGTTGGGCTCGCCTCGGTGGGGTTTAACCCTCATAGTCTTGGGATCAACGAGAAGCCTGCAGCCGAAGCCGCAGTAGGGACACACGACCGTCTTGGGCTCGCTCACGCTACCACCTGTGAGCATCTAAACGGCAAAAATAAAAAGCTTTCTGGAATAAATTTGATGAAAAAGTGTTCAAATCAGAGGACCTTCCCCAGGAAGTACTCGTGAACCCTTGTGTCGTCGGTCAGCTCCGGATGGAACTCCAGCCCGATAACGTTGTCCTGCTCGACTCCCACGACCCTGTCTCCAAGCCACGCTATCGGCTTCACCTTATCGCTGAGTAGCCCCACTATCCTCGGGGCGCGGATAAAGACCCCTGGGAAGGGCTCGTCGCTGAAGGCGAGCCTTATTGGAGCCTCGAAGCTGTCCACCTGCCTGCCGTAGGCGTTTCTGTTTACCCTGACGTCGAGAAGCCCGAGGAACCTCTGCTCCGGGGTGGCGCCTATTACCTCCTTCGAGAGCATTATCAGGCCTGCGCAGGTGCCCATTATGGGAAGTCCTTCCTCGCCGAGCTTCCGGACCGGCTCGAGGAGGCCGTTCTTCAGCATAAGCCTCGAGATGGTCGTGCTCTCGCCACCGGGGATTATGATCGCGGAAATTCCCTCCAGCTGCCCCGGTTTCCTGAGCCAGAGAACCTCCCCGGCCACGCCGAGGTTTTCCAGGGCTTTCCTTGCCGCCTCGATGTGCTCGCTGACGTCGCCCTGGAGGCCTATAACGCCCACCTTGACCATTTCAATCCCCCCACAGAAAAGGGAGAAGAGTCAGACGCCCCTCTCCTCAAGGCGAACTTCGAGCTCCTCGATCTCCTGGCCGCGCATCGGCTCGCCGATCTCCTTGCTTATCTCAACGAGAACGTCCGGCTCGTCCCAGTGGTTAACGGCCTCGACTATGGCCCTGGCCATCTTCTCAGGCTGGGAGCTCTTGAAGATTCCCGAGCCGACGAAGACGCCGTCCATGCCCATCTGCATCATCAGCGCGGCGTCTGCAGGGGTGGCGACTCCTCCGGCGGCAAAGTTGACGACCGGAAGCCTTCCAAGCTTCCTTATTTCGAGGAGTATCTTGTAGAGGCCGTCAACTATCTCGCGGTAGGTGTAGGAACCATAGATTGGCTCGTTCTCGAGAACGTGCCTTGGCAGACCGCTGATTTCCCTGACCTCGAAGGCCAGCCTGAAATAAGGCTCCGCGAACTTTTCAGCCACTCCGTAGACCTGCTCATCCGTCATGCGCTGGAGGAGTGCTATGTTGTCCCTGAGAAGGCGGACGTGCCTTACCGCCTCGATGATGTTTCCAGTCCCAGCCTCGCCCTTCGTCCTCATCATTGCCGCGCCTTCCCATATCCTCCTGACGGCCTCACCGAGGTTCCTGTTGCCGCAGACGAAGGGGACGTTGAACTCGCGCTTGTCTATGTGGAAGTAGGGGTCAGAAGGCGTGAGAACCTCGCTCTCGTCAATCATGTCAACGCCCAGAGCTTCGAGTATTTTCGCCTCGGCGACGTGGCCGATCCTGACCTTCGCCATAACCGGAATGGTCACCGCGTCCATTATCTCCTGAATCTTCTCTATCGGGGCCATCCTCGCCACGCCGCCGGCCTTCCTGATGTCCGCCGGAACCCTGTGGAGGGCCATGACCGAAACCGCACCGGCTTCCTCCGCTATTCTGGCCTGCTCCGCGTTCGTGACGTCCATTATCACTCCGCCCTTAACCATCTTGGCAAAACCGCGCTTCAGCCTGTCCGTGCCCTTGGCCTCTATAACGTGGAGCTTTCCCATGGCCACCACCATTTCAAGTTATGACTTGCAATATTATTCAAGAAGAAACTTGAATATAAACCTTGCCGCGGAGAAGGTTCGGAGGGGCCGAAAAGGTATCGAGAGAATCGAAAAAAGATGAAAAACCTTTGCTCAAAGCTTTCCAATTATCTCAAGGCTGACGTCGAAGTTTCTGACCGAGTGTGTGAGGTAGCCGAGGCTTATGACGTCGATGTCGAGCACCGCGTACTCCTCGATGTTTTCAGGAGTTATCCCGCCGGAGACTTCGATTTTCACCCTCTCGTGAAGGCCCTCACGCCTTAGAGCCTCGACCGTCTCAGCTATCTCGGCCGGACTCATGTTGTCAAGCATCACCACGTCCGCCCCGGCCTTTGCCGCTTTGAGGGCATCCTCAAGGCTCTCGACCTCAACCTCGACGACCTTGTAAACGCTGAAAGACTTGGCGCGCCTTATGGCCTCCTCCAGCGGAACGAGAGCGAGGTGGTTGTCCTTTATGAGCACCGCGTCGCTCAGCGAGAAGCGGTGAGGCTCCCCGCCGCCGATAAGTATTGCCCGCTTGTCCAGCGGCTTGAGGAGGGTCTTCCTCGTCCCTGCAACGCGAACCTTAGGGTTTACGGCCTTAACCTTCTCGACGAGCCTTCTGACCTCGGTCGCAATCCCGCTCATCCTGCCCATAATGTTCAAAGCCGTCCTCTCGACGAGGAGTATCGAGCGGGCGTCGCCCTCAAGCTCGAGGATTACGTCTCCCCTCTTCACTTCCTCGCCGTCGCGTTTTCTGACCGAAACCGTGACCCCGAAGTGCTCGAAGAGGGCCTTGGCTTCTTCAACGCCCGCTATTATTCCTTTCTGCTTCGCAATTATTACTGCCTTGGCCCTGATTCCCTCCGGAACCACCGCCTCACTCGTGACGTCGCCGAAGGGAGCGTCCTCCTCAAGGAACCTGAGCAGATATGAAAGAGAGATCATAAGTTTCCCTCCATACTTAACAAAAACTACGAAATCTTTCCCTCTGAACTTAACTCATCTCCAGCATCCTCTCGATGGCCTTCCTAGCCTTCTCCGCTATATCCTCCGGCACTTCAACCCGGTACTTCATGTCCCTGAGCGACTCGTAGACGTGGTTTAGGGCTATCGCCTTCATGCCGATGCAGACCGCGTCTTCCCTGGCGGGGTGAAACTTGATATCGGGGTAGAGCTTCCCGAGCCTGTAAACCATCTCGTGCTCGGTGAAGACGACCCACTCGTCGTGCTCGGGGGCGCGCTTTATCATCCCGCCCGTGGAGACTATTATGTCGGCCCTTTCCTGCACTTCCGGCTCGCACTCGGGGTGGACCATCAGCTTGGCGTTGGGGTAGAGCTTCCTCGCGCGCTCCACGTCCTCGACGGTGAACTTCCTGTGAACGTAGCAGTGTCCGTACTCGGGGACGGGGATGACCTTCTTTCCTGTGACCTTGGCGACGTGGTGGGCCAGGTTCTTGTCCGGGCCGAAGATTACCACGTCGGAATCTAGCTTTTCGACTATTTTGACCGCGTTGGCTGAGGTTACCGTTACGTCAGCATAGGCCTTGGTCTTGGCGGTGGTGTTCACGTAGAGAACCACCGGAGCGTCCGGATACTGCTCTTTGGCCCTGAGGATGTGCTCGACCTTCAGCATGTTGGCCATCGCGCAGGTGGCCGTTTTAGCCGGCAGGAGAACTGTCTTTTCAGGGTTGAGGATTTTGGCGGTCTCGGCCATGAAGTCAACGCCCGCAAAAACGATGACGTCCGCATCAACATCAACGGCCTTCCTAGCCAGCTCAAGGCTGTCACCGAGGAAATCCGCCACATCCTGAACCTCAGGTAGCTGGTAGTTGTGGGCCATTATTATGGCGTTGCGCTCCTCCTTCAGGCGTTCAATCTCAGCTATGAGCGTCTCCTTCTCCATAATCTCACCTCGCTTGGATGGTGGTAGAGGGAGAAGATTAAAAGGTTGTTGGCCACCTATGGTTAGAGCCTGCACCTTCCGTCGAAGAAGCTCGGTCTCTCGAGGGATTTGCTCATAGCCGGAAAGTCCTCGCGGTAGTGGGCGCCCCGGCTTTCTTCCCTTGCGAGGGCACACTCAAGGACTCCCCTCGCGAGCAGCTTTAACCTAGGGTCTGCCTCGATTCCCTCCAGTTCCCTAAGGCCCTCCTTAAGGGTCTTCGCACTCCTAACGATTCCGGCGTGATTCCACAGGAGTTCCCTCAGCGAGTCAACGTCCCCGGCCCCGTAGCCGTGATATGCCGGCTCCTTCACGTCCCCCCGCCTCGGCTTATCCCTCGCTATGGTTCTTGCAACTTCAAGGCCAGAAACGAGGCACTCAAGGAGGGAATTGCTGGCGAGTCTGTTCGCCCCATGGAAGCCGTTGCAGGAAGCTTCACCCACCGCGTAGAGGTTCTTAACGGCAGTTCTATACCAGAGGTCAACCGCTATCCCGCCCATCGTGTAGTGGGCTATCGGAGAGACTGGAATGAGGTCTCTGGCCGGGTCGATTCCGTCCTTCCTCAGGAAAGCGTATATCTGAGGGAAGCGTTTCTTGAAGCCCTCTATGCCGGTTGCATCGAGGAAGACTCTCCTGCCGGCCTTCATCTGGTTATATATCGCCCTAGCGACGATGTCCCTCGTGGAGAGCTCGTTCACGAAGCGCTCGCCGTCTTCGGTTACCAGCTTTGCTCCCGCTCCCCTGACGGCCTCGCTGATGAGGAAAACGCCGTTCTTGCCGACGTAGCCGGTCGGGTGGAACTGGACGAACTCCAGATCCCTCGCTGGGGCACCCTTCATTATAGCGTCGCCTATGAGGGTGCCGAGGTTGAGGGGCGAACCGGCGGTGTACTTGAAGAGCGAGGCAAAGCCGCCCGTGGCTATAACGGTGGCATCGAACGTAAGAAGCTCTCCGTCGAGAAAGACCCCGTAGGCCTTGCCCTCCCTCACCGCCAGCTCCTCGACAATGCCCTCAACGAAGTGAACGCCCGCTTCCCTGGCGGCCAGATAGAGGACTTTCATGAGGTGCTTTCCGGTCTCGTTTCTTACGGTGAAGACGCGGTGGAATGAGTGCCCCCCCTCGGTCTCGTTGGTCTCGAACTCAAGGCCTATTGAGAGCAGAAAGTCGTAGGCCTCCCCCGCCTTCGAGATGACGCTCCATACGGTCTCCTCATCGTTGAGATACTTGCCGGCCGTGATCGTGTCGAGAACATGGGCTCTGGGAGAATCTCCGTCGAGAATGGGAAAGGCTATCCCGGCCTGGGCAAGGTAGGAGTTGCTCTCCTTTATTCCCCTTCCGATGACCGTCATGTCGAAGCCCCGTCTCGCAAGGGCTATTGCAGCGGTTAATCCCGCGGCACCGCTTCCGATGATTCCAACGCTGGTCATGACCCTCGCCAGAGCATAAAAAGAAGAGATAGTTAAAAGGGTTGCCTTTAAAGTTCAGCGGCGCCTGAAGAGCCAGAGACCTCCCAGGAGTACCAGAGCAGCAACTGCCATATTGCCAAAGAACGGAACCTCGTTCGTCGTGCTCACCTCGCTTAAATCATAGAAATACTCGGAGTTCTGAACTTTGTTGTCAGTATCGTCGATCCAGACTACAATATAAGTCTCTGGAGAATGGGCGGGCTTTGCTACAATCGCTGGGTTTCGTTTGCTGTTGGATTCCTTGATTAACGTCTCGGCACTGCCCAGCAGCGTCCCATCAGGCTTCAGCCGCTGGATGTTCAGGTAGAATGGGTCGTTGTTGTCATCGGGATTGTCCCTGAGCTCCCAGACAAACACAAGGTAGTTATTTGTGCCGTTCTCGACGAAGGTCAAATCGCCGTGGCCCGCGTTGTAGTCCGTGAAGAGCTGGGTGGTGCTTCCAAGGGAAACGGAGCCATCATCGGCAATGTAAACGGGACAGGTGTACCATACAAGCCTCTCAGAAGTTCCACCGGATCTAGAGTATGCCGCCAGGAAACCGCCGTTGGTGTAAGCCACGGAGGTATGGTATGCATCTTTTGAAGTTGCAGGGTCGATAGGGGTGTAATCAATCGAGCTGGTATCAACATGACCGTTGGACAGGAGTTTAAATTTCAGGAAGCCCACCTCGTAGTTCCCGGAATCGTCAGCCACTCTAAACACCGCACCAAAAACGCCGAGATCCGGGTTATAACCAAGGGAGAGATACTTTATTGCCCCCCCGTTTGTGTACCTGTCCTTTCCATCAAACAGCAAACCCGAGTCCACAATGTTGCCGTTCTCGTCTATAACAGCGTAGTAGAGCTCATTCCTGGCACTGTAGGATGCCCTGCCAAAGAGAACCACAACGTATCCACCACCATAGCTGACTCCAACGTAGTCTCCAACCGGATGCTCGTCGTATATCTGGAATACGTCAGTCAGGGGGTTTCCTTGATAGTCATAAAGCCTGCCGTACAGATGGCCATCAGAGTCCCTCTCCCACACCACGAGATACTTATTGTCCTCAGCCGAGCCGCCGGAGACGAGTTCACTCATCTTCGATGCCACTCCCACTTCCATGGCCTTGCCGGAGTCGTCGATTGTAATGTTCTTCGCCCCAGTATTGTTGCGCACCCAGTACAGTGCCCCAAAGGCTCCAGATTCGTTGCTCCAAACGATGAAATAGTAACCGTCGTCAAATCCGTCGGTAGCAACGTCAACCCAGTACCCTGAAGAGCTGCCACCGTTGTTGTGAACCGCTGCAACAGTGCCCGACAGGAGAACCAGAAGCATTGTGAAAACCACAATCCTTCGCATCAACACCACCATATAGAATACCACAGCAAAAAATAAAAAGCTTTGCCCGAGAAATGCCGGGAAAACTATTTCCCGACAGGATAGTTCGGCGCCTCGTTGGTTATGAAGATGTCGTGCGGGTGGCTCTCCTTGACGCCGGCCTGCGTTATGATCACGAACTCACCCTTGTCCTTGAGTTCGGCTATGCTTGAAGCCCCGACGTAGCCCATTCCAGAGCGGAGGCCTCCAACGAGCTGGTAGAGAACGTCGCTGACCGGTCCTTTGTATGGCACGACGCCCTCGACTCCCTCCGGAACGAACTTCTTGGTCTTCATGTGACCCTTCTGGTAGTAGCGCTCCGCCCCTCCCTTCATCATCGCACCGAGGGAGCCCATGCCGCGGTACTGTTTATAGCGCCGTCCGTTGATGACGACCTCCTTGCCCGGGGCCTCCTTCGTTCCAGCCAAGAGGGAGCCGAGCATGACAGCGTCAGCCCCAGCGGCGATGGCCTTGACGATGTCGCCGGAGTAGCGGATTCCGCCGTCGGCTATGACGTGGAGTCCGTATTCCTGGGCCCTGTCTGCCACGAGCGCTATTGCCGTAACCTGCGGGACGCCGACGCCAGCGACGACGCGCGTGGTGCATATGCTCCCCGGCCCAATTCCGACCTTGACGGCATCGGCAAAGGTGAGGTCGTCAACCGCTTTTGGATTGGCGATGTTTCCAACGATTAAATCGGCATCGACGGCTTTTCTTATCTCCTTCATGGCCCGAATTGCCTTGAGGTTGTGGGCGTGGGCTGTGTCAACGACGATTACATCAACGCCTGCCCTGTCGAGGGCCTTGGCGCGCTCGATGTCGAAGGGGCCCACCGCTGCGGCAACCAAGAGGTCACCGTTCTCGTCCCGAACGGCGTTCCTGTACTTCTTCCTCATCATGAGGTCGCTCATCGTGATTATTCCCACGAGGCGGCCGTTCCCATCGACCACTGGAAGCCGGGCTATTCTATTGGCCACCATCACATCAAGTGCCTCTTCCACGGAGACGTCCTCGCCGACGGTTATGACCTCGCCGGTCATGACCTCCCTGACGAGGCTGCCCTCTTTGGCGGCTATGTCCTTCTTGGTAACGATGCCGACTATCCTGCCGTCCTCACCAACGACCGGAAGGCCGTCGATGTCGTTTCTCTCCATGAGGAAGAGCGCGTAGTCGAGGGTTTCATCGGGGCCTATGGTGATGACGTCCTCGACTATGAAGCGCTCGGCGCGCTTGACTTTCCTCACCATCTCGGCCTGCTCCTCGATGCCCATGTTCCTGTGGATGACGCCGAGGCCGCCCTCCCTGGCCATTGCAACGGCCATTTCCCACTCGGTGACGGTGTCCATGGCAGCGCTCAGAATCGGTATGTTCAGCCGGACGTTTGGGGTTATCTTCGTCGAGACGTCAACGTCCTTGGGTTCGACTTCGGTCGCCTGGGGTATTAGAAGAACGTCGTCGAAGGTGTATCCCTTAATCGCATTAACAAGTTTGTGTTCAAATTTTCCCATTTTTCTCGCGCCTCCGCGTCCTTTTTAACATGAACCTGGCAGGGGTTTTTAAGGGTTTCCACGATGAGGGCGAATCCAGGCATCGAGGAGCCACGCACATCCCCAGCGTCGACGATATGACAAAAGAACCAGGAAAAGTTTACGTTCAATCCAAACTTTCCCCTTTTTTACCCATCGGTTCATCACAAATACAAAGAACAAGCCGAAAGACTAAAATAGACATCGATGTCCACATTTTTCGGTGATTACCATGGAGGCAGCCGTAAGAAACGTTGCAAGGGGGGAGGGCCAAACCCTCCGCTGGAAAGGTTGAGAGGAGCTTTGGTTTTGAGGAGCTGTTGGGTGAAATCCTGAAGGAAGGTCTCTTCTGGGCGGCCCTCGGTCGGCCGTCGGAGGTCATGCCGTTTCTGAGGGGCAAGCTCTTGAGCAACGGCATCGGTATGGACCGTGGACGCAGGGAATACCTGGAGTACCTGCTCGACGACCTGGAAAGGTTCTACAAGAGGGTGTCGTGGAGCGACGAGATTGACGAGCGGCACTGGAAGGCGCTGAGGTCCTTCCACAGGGACATAGTCTCGGTGATTTCTTCCGAGAGGGCTTAGCTTTTTAACCCCTCTTCCCTACTCCTTCTGGGATGATGAGGGAAGTTTCGTCCGAGCGGTGAGGAAACTCGCATGGGCTGACCACCCTCAACCTTTTAAACGGCTCTTCTCTTTGCCCATCGGGAGGAAAAATGGACGAAAAACTGGAGAAGTTC
Source organism: Thermococcus sp. 4557 (assembly GCF_000221185.1). NCBI lineage: Archaea > Methanobacteriati > Methanobacteriota > Thermococci > Thermococcales > Thermococcaceae > Thermococcus > Thermococcus sp. 4557. The sequence continues at coordinate 1,092,786 of NC_015865.1, forward strand.
ATCTCTCACCTCAAGGTGCTCGTCGAGATGGAGCGTAAGGCCGAGATAGAGGCCATGCGCCTGGAGATGAAAAGGCTCAGCGGGCGCGAGAGGGAAAAGGTCGGGAGGGCCGTTCTGGGACTCAACGGGAAGGTCGTCGGGGAGGAGCTGGGCTACTTTTTGGTGAAATACGGCCGCGATAGAGAGATAAAGACCGAGATAAGCGTTGGCGATCTGGTGGTTGTCAGCAGGAGGGACCCGCTGAAGAGCGACCTGGTTGGAACGGTCGTCGAGAAGGGGAAGCGGTTCATAACGGTCGCCCTTGAAACCGTCCCGGAGTGGGCCCTAAAGGGAGTCCGCATCGACCTCTACGCCAACGACATAACCTTCAAGCGCTGGCTTGAGAACCTTGAGGCCCTTCGCGAGAGCGGGAGGAAGGCGCTGGAGCTTCACCTCGGTCTGAGGGAGCCGGAAGAAAGTGAGGCCCTTGAGTTCACGCCCTTTGATAGGAGCCTGAACGCGAGCCAGAGGAGGGCGGTCGCCAAAGCCCTTGGAAGCCCGGACTTCTTCCTTATCCACGGGCCCTTTGGAACCGGAAAGACGAGAACTCTGGCCGAGCTGATAAGGCAGGAGGTGGAGAGGGGCAACAGGGTTCTGGCAACGGCGGAGAGCAACGTTGCCGTGGACAATCTCGTGGAGAGACTCGTTGACTCCGGTTTGAAGGTCGTCCGCGTCGGCCACCCGAGCAGGGTCTCAAGGAGCCTCCACGAGACGACCCTGGCTTACCTCATAACCCGGCATGAACTCTACGGCGAGCTGAGGGAGCTGAGGGTTATCGGCCAGAATCTGGCGGAAAAGCGCGACACGTTCACCAAACCATCGCCGAAGTACAGGCGCGGGCTGAGCGACAAGGAGATACTCAGGCTGGCCTCGAAGGGCATCGGGACGAGGGGCGTTCCGGCAAGGCTGATCAGGGAGATGGCGGAGTGGATTAAGATCAACCGGCAGGTCCAGAAGACCTTCGACGATGCCAGAAAGCTTGAGGAGAGAATAGCGAGGGAAATCATCCGAGAGGCGGACGTTGTTTTAACGACGAACTCCTCTGCGGGCCTCGACGTCGTTGACTACGGCTCCTACGACGTGGCGATAATAGACGAGGCTACCCAGGCAACCATCCCAAGCGTCCTCATACCCATAAACCGCGCGAAGCGGTTCGTTTTGGCCGGAGACCACAAGCAGCTGCCCCCGACGATACTCAGCGAGAAGGCCAAGGAGTTAGGCAATACGCTCTTCGAGGGACTGATTGAGCGCTATCCCGGGAAGAGCGAGATGCTCACAGTCCAGTACAGAATGAACGAAAGGCTCATGGAGTTCCCGAGCAGGGAGTTCTACGGCGGCCGGATAGAGGCGGACGAGAGCATCAGGGCGATAACCCTCGCCGACCTCGGGGTTAAAAGCCCCGCGTGCGATGGTTTGTGGAACGAAGTCCTCAGGCCGGAGAACGTCCTGGTCTTCGTGGACACCTCTGGAAGGGAAGACCGCTTCGAGAGACAGCGCTATGGGAGCGAGAGCAGGGAGAACCCGCTTGAGGCGAGGCTGGTTAAGGAGGTCGTTGAAAAACTCTTGGAGCTCGGTCTCAATCCGGAGTGGATTGGAGTGATTACCCCCTACGACGACCAGCGCGACCTGATACGCTCGCTCCTGCCGGAGGAGGTCGAGGTGAAGACTGTGGACGGCTACCAGGGAAGGGAAAAGGAGGTAATCGTCCTGTCCTTCGTCCGCTCCAACAGAAAGGGCGAGCTTGGTTTCTTAAAGGATCTGAGAAGGTTAAACGTCTCGCTGACGAGGGCCAAGAGGAAGCTGATTTTGATAGGCGATTCATCGACTTTGAGTGTCCATCCAACCTACAAACGGCTGGTGGAGTTTGTGAGTGAGAGGGAAACTGTGGTCGATGCAACAGGACTAACCAAACCGCCATCAAGTATGTCCATAGACAACGTGAGGGAAATTCTCGGGATTTCGAAGACGAAAGACTCAATAGACGTTCCAGAAGATGCCGAAAAAGTCAGGGAAAAGGACAGGGACAGAATGCGGTCAATATATGAGGGCACATCCTACAATCCTTTTTAATGGATACCCCCGGAACATGTTTCGGGAGTACACTCTGTCAAAATGGACGGGTAGGTGTGAGAAATGTTCCTCTACACCAAAAACTTCGATGAGCAGAAAGCTAGAGCGATGGAAGGCCTCAGGCATGCCTTAGCCGAGAATAAGGTTGATGAGGACATAATACCGCTCTTGGAAAAGATAAACTCGCTCGAGAACTACTTTACCACCTCATCCTGCTCGGGCAGGATTTCGGTCATGGAGATGCCGGACTTCGGGGACAAGGTTAATTCCGTCTGGCTCGGCAAGTGGCACAGAACCGTCAAAGTCGAGGAGGTGCTTGAGGCAATCGGGAGGCACGAGAAGGGACAGCTCTGGTTCCTGGTCAGGAGTCCGATTCTTCACGTCGGGGCGAGAACCATGGAGGACGCCGTTAAGTTGCTCAACCTCGCCATCGGGCTGGGCTTCAAGTACTCGAACATTAAAAGCGTGAGCCACAAAAAGCTCCTCGTTGAGATACGCTCCACCGAGAGAATGGACGTCCCGCTCGGCGCGGACGGGGAGTTGTGGGTGAACGAGGACTACATTGAGAGAATCGTTGCCATAGCGAACGACCAGCTGAGAAGGTTTAAGGGGAAGCTGAAGAGGCTGGAGGAAGAGGTTGGAAAGATAGAGAACACCCACCAGCTCATTTAAACATCAATCGGGAGCTTTACGTAGTCAAGGACGCTTCCACGGCTCTTCTTTATCTCCACGTGCTCCACGAGCTCCTTGAACTGACCTCCAGCGAGGCCGTCGCCGATTATGGCGCTCCCCTGGGCGGCCTCTTTGGCCTTACCCTCAAGGCCCCTCTGCCTGACGACGGGAAGGTCAAAGAGCTCCTCGAAGGTATCCTCCACGTCCTTCCTCAGCTCGTCCATGCGCATCAGCCTGCCTGAGAGGATTATCTCTCTGGCCCTTCCAACGACGGCAAGTTCTGAGGCAACGGCCTTAATGAAGCCGTCCTTCATAGCCTCCCAGGCCCTTGAGAAGGGCTCCTCGTCGAGCCGCTTGGCAAACTCCTCCGGTGGAAGTATCTCGTTGGCCGCTATTACCGTTGCCCCGCCCCAGAAGAGATGCCACTTCTTTATCCCTCCCATCAAATAGGCGACCTCGCCGTCGAGGGCGCCGCTGTTTACGTACGCAGGGCCGGGGAATATCGTCCCGCCGATGCCATCAACGATTTTTCCTCCCTTCACAGCTCCAGCGTAGTTGTAGCCGAAGCCCACCTCGAGGAGGACGAAGGAAACCTCGCTGTACTCAATTCCAAGCCTCTTCGCCTGGTCGTAGATGCCGAGCACGGTTATCGCCATCTTGTCCGCCGTCCCCATGTCCACCTTGTTGTACTTCCTCCACTCAGGGACGGTCGGAAGGTGAATAACGCCCGGAATGAACCAGACGTTCATGCCCTTCTCGGCCATCTGGCCGACCATCTCCTGGAGGCCGAGGAGAACGGGGATTTCCTTCATTTCCTCCTCTCTGACGAGGGTCATCTCGAAGCGGTCCCTCTCGGTCAGCTCGCTTATGTGCTTCAGCGGAACCCCGTAGCCAGAGGGGCCGATTATGAGCTCGGCGTTGAAGTCCTCGATGGCCTTAACGATCCTCCCCGGGTCTTCGGCAACGACCTCGCTCGGAAACGTTAAATCGAGCTTTATCCTTCCGTCCTCAAGGCCTATGACATCGAAGCTCTTGGTTCCAGGGTCAACACCTATGACCCTCACGAGAACTCCCTCCAGTTCAACCGGTCATCCAGAAAAGAAAGTCGCCGTTTATAAAACTGTCCCCGTTTAACCCGTTAAAGCCTAAAAGCGGGGAATAAGAACGAGAAAAATTAAGGGAGTCGAATTAAGGGCCTTCAGTCGAGGTCGCTACCGAAGTCGCTGCCTCCGCCCTCGCCGCCCTTGTCCTTCTCGAGCTTGCTGGCGGCGATGACGTCGTCGATCCTGAGGATCATTATTGCCGCCTCGCTGGCGCTCTTGATGGCCTGCTTGGTGACCCTGACCGGGGCGATGACGCCCTTCTCCATCATGTCGGCCGGCTCGCCCTCGAAGACGTCGACACCGATGGTCGGGCCCTTCTCCTTGTGGGCGGCGATGACCTTCACGAGGATCTCGATCGGGTCGAGACCGGCGTTCTCGGCGAGGGTCCTCGGGATGACCTTGAGGGCCTCGGCGAAGTTCTCGATGGCGAGCTGCTCCTTGCCGCCGACCTCCTTGGCGAACTCGTCGAGCCTTATGCTGAGCTCGATCTCCGGAGCACCGCCGGCGGCGAGTATCTTGCCGTCCTCGACGATGTCCTTGACGACCTTGACGGCGTCCTCAAGGGCGCGCTCAACCTCGTCGACGACGTGCTCGGTGCCGCCGCGGATGAGTATAGTGACGGCCTTCGGGTTCTTGCAGCCCTCGACGAAAATCATGTTCTCGCCGGCGACCTTCCTCTGCTCGACGAGCTCGGCCTCACCGAGGTCCTCGGCAGTGAGGTCGCGGACGTTGGTGACGATCTTGGCGCCGGTGGCCTTGGCGAGCTTCTCCATGTCGCTCTTCTTAACCCTCCTCACGGCGAGGATGCCGTACTTGGCCAGGTAGTGCTGGGCGAGGTCATCGATGCCCTTCTGGACGAAGACGACGTTGGCGCCGACCTCCTTGATCTTGTCGACCATCTCGCGGAGCATCTTCTCCTCCTGCTCGAGGAAGGCCTGGAGCTGCTCCGGGCTGGTGATCCTGATCTCGGCGTCGGTCTCGGTCTCCTTGACCTCGAGGGCCTCGTTGATGAGGGCAATCTTCGCGTTCTCAACCCTCTTCGGCATTCCCGGGTGGACAACTTCCTTGTCGATGACGACGCCGCGAACGAGCCTGGTGTCCCTGACACTGCCGCCCTCCTTCTTCTCGAACTTGATGTTGTCGAGGTCGACCTTGTAGGTGCCGTCGACCTTCTCGGCGACCTGCCTGACGGCGTCAACAGCTATCTCGGCGAGGTACTCGCGCTCCTCCTCGGCGGCCTTACCGGTGATGGAGGTGACAGCGGCCTTCTTGAGGATCTCGGCGTCCTCAACGTCGATCTCCCTGGCCATGTTGTCAAGTATCTCCTGGGCCTTCTCGGCGGCCAGGGCGTAACCCTTTATGATTATGCTCGGATGGATGTTCTGGTCAAGGAGCTCCTCAGCCTTCCTGAGAAGCTCACCGGCGATGACGACGGCGGTAGTGGTTCCATCGCCAGCCTCCTTGTCCTGAGTCTTAGCAACCTCAACCATCATCTTCGCGGCCGGGTGCTGGATGTCCATCTCGTCGAGGATGGTTGCACCGTCGTTGGTGATGACGATGTCTCCGAGGCTGTCAACGAGCATCTTGTCCATACCCTTCGGGCCGAGGGTGGTCCTGACGGTCTCCGCGATTATCCTCGCGGCAAGAATGTTGAGCCTCTGGGCATCCCTTCCAACGTACCTCTGGGTTCCCTCAGGCAGAATAACAACCGGCTGTCCAGCGAGCTGGGCCATCTCCCCTCACCTCCGCCCGCTTTTGTTTTCCACCAATGAGAGCTTTTAGTTACAATTAGTGTTTCCGGTCTATGGTTCCTTTGGCTTATTTATAAATTTTTCGGTTTCTTGGCCGCACTAGTGCGGCAGCCCGGTACACCCGAAGGGGAAAGTTTTAGGAAATCAGAGCCACCAGCTGTTCAGTCTTCTCTCCCACCCCGGCACAGCCGTTCTTCCAGCTACAGAACGCTTCGGGGGCTAAACTTTATGCACCTTTGCCCCGGCAACCCGCTCCAGGATGGGGACATAGGACAGGCCCGGGCTTATCCCCCTTCCTCTCGTGTCATAAACCGTGAGCTCAATCTCCCTCTTTTTCAGCGCCCTGGCAAGCTCCGTTATTTCCTCCTTAATCCTCCTTCCAAAGAGCGGCACGTTTGCCTTTCCGTCGGTTATTAGAAAAGCCCTCACCTTGACCGACCGGTCCTTCATCCTCTCCCTGTTCGCCAAAAGCAAAAGATTGTAGAGGGCAGAGCTTAAAGGTGTCCTCCCTCCAGTCGGAACGCTCTCTATTTTCTCAAGCACTTCCCAGTAGTTCTTAGTGGGTGGAACAAATATCTCCGCCTGGTTACCTTTCGCAACGATCATGGCCATCTTTGACTTTTTGATGTAGCCGTTCTCAACCAATTTCTCCGCTATTCCCTTCGCAATGCTTATCCTCTTCTGCACGGCCATGCTTCCGCTCGAATCCAGGAGCAAAACCCAGAGCGTTGGTGCCTTTGCCTTCCTGACCCTAACACGAACGTCCTTTAAATTAAGCTTTATTGGAGGCTTTTTTCCATTCAGAGCTGCCCAAACCAGAGAGTTGTAAAAATCAACGTCTTTAATTTTGCCGTTGGTTGGTGGGAGATACGAAACTGGAACGCCTTTGGGGAAGTTTATTACTGTAACGCTGACGTCCCTTGAGGACCGGTATCCCGTGAATTCGCCTCCATCAAAGTTTTTGCTTTCTATCCCCGGGATTTTAGCCTCGCTCGAGCGAAAATTCTGCTCTAAGTTTCCAGTTCCTCGACTTCGAGCGCTTCCACTTTTTTCTCCCTTCTTGTGCTCATGCTTGTGGTGGTGCTTATGATCTTGATTGTGCTCCCTATCATCTTTAGGCTTTGGGGGCCTCATCTGGGGCGGCTTTTGGAACGGCCTGTCCCTCAGGCGGTGCGGTAAAGCTAATTCCATAGCTTTTTCTAAGTCTTCCAGTGAGACCCTTCTCCTCCCGTTTAGGGCGGCTATCGCTTTGGCCGTCTTTATCGTGGCTATCTCGGCCCTGTTGGTTTTGATTCCCAGGTTAACGACCGTTTCAGCCAAAAGCTTCAGCAAATCGTCGCTTATCTCGACCTTCGGCAGAACCTCCCTCGCCTTAACGATCCTCTCCGTGAGCTTCTTCTCTTCGCTCTCATATTTTTTGTAGAAGTTTATGGGGTCTTCATGGAACTCCTCAACGCGCTTGACTATCTCTATCCTCTCCTCCGGGTTCATAGGTGCTGAAACTTCAACGCATAAACCGAACCTGTCGAGGATCTGCGGTCTGAGCTCGCCTTCCTCTGGGTTCATGCTTCCAACCAGGATGAACCTCGCCGGATGCCTGAAGGAGATTCCCTCCCTCTCTATAGTGTTCCATCCCATTGCTGCAGCATCTAAGAGTGAATCGGCTATGTAGTCGTCCAGGAGGTTGACCTCATCAATGTAGAGCACGTTTCTGTTTGCTTCCGCTAGTATTCCCGGCTGCAGAGCTTTTTTGCCCTCCTTTAAAAAGCGCTCCACATCAACGGTTCCAACGAGCCTGTCTATGGTAACACTGAGGGGCAGGTCCACAACGCGCATCTTCCTCTTTGCCACTGGCAGTCCTTCTCCCCGCTCATACCTCTCATAACAGCTGTCGCACATCTCCAGCGGGTTCCCCGGATTGCAGTTGAAGGGACAGTCCGCCACAACTTCAATCTCGGGCAAGACGTTGGCCAGAGCCCTAACTAAGGTCGATTTTCCCGTTCCCTTATCTCCTTTAAGCAGGACACCACCAATCAGTGGATTAACGGCCACGGCCAGCAGTGCCAGCTTGGCCTTTTCCTGCCCGACTATTGCGGAGAACGGGAAGACTAATCGTTTTTCACGAGGCTCCATATTCCCTCCACCTCCCTCATGTTTTCACTCCAGTGTTCGTCGTCTTCAGCCGTGTAGATTTCAATCGTCCCGCCCTGGACTTCCCCTTCACCAAGGCTTTCTTCCAGAATTCCTTCGATTTCCGAATAAACCTCCATGAGCCTTTCAATGAGCTCCTCACTCGTCTCCCACAGGCCGCGCTCATAGGCTTCAATCAGCCTTCTCGCGATCTCCTCGATGGCGTAGGGGTTGTGTTCCTCGAACCATTTTCTCATCTCTTCATCCAGAACGTATTTCCCTGCTATCTCGTCAAAAACCCAGTCTTCAACGAGCTTTGTTGTCGCCTCCCAGCCGTATATGTGGTTGATCTTCTTGGAGAACTCGCTCGCCCCCCGGTAGCCGTGCTTCTTCATCTCCTCAATCCACCGCTCGTTGAGGAGCTTTGCTCTGACGACCCTCTCGAGCTCAACTTTCATGTCAACGATTTTGGTATCGCTTATGTCCCTCGTGTCCGTCTGAACCACTTCAGCGTTCTTGCCGGTTAGGGCATCAACTGCGGCCTTGAACCCTCCGTGATGGGCAAAATAGCAGCAGCAGTTCGTCGGGTCGTGCTCGTCGCTTATGTGGTTTCTGTTGATTACGTCCACCTCTTTTAGGCTCAGAACCAGCGAGTCATATGCTTCAACGCCAAAGGTATCCTTTCCGTAGGCATAGCCGCTCCACTGAATCCACACCTTAGCTAAGTCCTCGTCACTCCCCCAGCCCGATGATTCAACCGCTAAATTCACTCCAGCCCCGTAGGCACCCGGTGGGGCCGAGAAAACCCTAAACCTTGCGAACCTCCGTGCTTCCTCAAAGCTCTTTCCGAGCTCAATGAGCTTTTTGATGTGCCCAACGTAGTGCTTTCTAGTGTAGTTCATCTCCAAGGGCTCATCCAGCGTAACGACCTTCTCTATGGCCTCGTCAATCAGGTAGATATAGTTCGGCAGCGTGTCCCTCACGATTCCGCTTATCCTCACCAGAACGTCAATCCTCGGCCTTCCGAGCTCCTCCAGAGGTATGACTTCAAGCCCGGCAACCACGTCCCCCTTCCAAACCGGTCTGACTCCAATCAGGTACAGAATCTGGGCCATCTGCTCTCCATCCGCCTTATAACCGTCTATGCTCCAGAGAACCTGTCCGACGCTTTCCGGGTATTTTCCGTGCTTTTTCCTGTATTCCTCCAGGAGCTTCTCCGCGGTTTCAATCCCTACCTGCCACGCCGCTTTAGTCGGCAGAGTCCTTGGATCAACTGCATAGAAGTTCCTTCCCGTTGGCAGAATTTCGAACTTCCCCCTCGTTATCGCGCCTGAGGGGCCGGGTTCAACGTATTCTCCACTCAGTCCCTTCAAGAATCCTTCGTGCTCCTTTTTACACTCAATTATTTTCTCCCCAACTTCCAGGGCTTTTCTAAACGTTTCTTCAAGCTTTTCTTTCTTCTTGACTTTAAATCCAAACTTCTCAATTTCTTCCCCAATGACTTCAAAGCCTTCTCCCTTAAGCAAACGCTCCAGGCTCTTGACTGCTATCTTGTGGAAGATTTCCAACAGTTCTCTGTTCGTGAACCCGTTTGTAGTTCCCAGGGGGTTCTTTTTCATCTCATCGTAGTCCAGGTCTACTGCCTCGGCTATGACTCTCCTAATCGAAGGGGAAGCGTAGGAATCATAGGCCATTGCAGTGGCAACGTATTCTGCCAGCCTCTCGGGCTCCTCTGGCGGATAGCCGAAGATGTGCAGGCCGAGGTTTATCTGGGAGCCCCTCATCAGCTCAACGTAGCGGTGGATTTCCTCTATCGTCTGCTCTTCACTTTCCGGGTCCGCTATTCTCAGCCTGTTTTCTTTGGCCTTCTCAAGAATCTGCTCGTAAATCTTCTTTCTCCTTGCCTCGTCTCCCAAGTTCTTAGCCTTTGCATACTGGGTCAGGAGGGAGTCCAAATCGTCCAGAACCTCCGCCATTCCCATCGGGGGGTAGATGTGGTCTACAAGCGCTGCGTAGCTTCTCCTCTTGGCAATGACTCCCTCCATCGGGTTGGAGACAGCATAAACGTAGAGGTGAGGAACGTCGTCCAGGCTCGCCTCAGGAACACACGAGGGGGAGAGCCCAACGCCTTTTCCGGGCCTGAATTCAAGGTAGCCGTGGGTTCCGAAGTGAACTATTACATCAGCCTTGAATTTCCGCGTTATCCACCTGTAAACGGCCCACCACTGGTGCGGTGGGACTATCCTTGGGTCATGCAAAATTCTACAAACTTTTCCGTCGCACCTGGCCCCGGCGCAGCCGAACTTGGGCTGGGGGGTTATGAAGACGTTTCCAAACCTTATCCCCGGGACGACGAACTTTCCGTCGTGGACCATACCAACCAGCGCTTTGTCAACTTTTCCAGCCAGGACATCCTCAGGTCTTCCCCAGTCCCTGACGATTCTTTCCCTCAAGTCCTCCGGCAGCTCGTTGAACCACTCCAGATACTCCTCCAGGCCCACGAAGTCAATTGCTCCTCCGCTTTTGACGATCTCCTCAACGCTCGTCCACCTGAACTCGCTTATAGCCTTCCTCTCCAGGATAAGCTTTATCAGCTCTTCACCGTTCTCCGGCAGGTCTTCGCCAACGTAGTAGCCTTCTTCTTTGAGCCCCTGCAGAAGTCTGACGATGCTCTCGGGAACATCCAGGCCGAAGCCAACGGCGACGTTTGCCTCAAGGCCTTTGCACGGCGGGTTTATCAAAACGATTGCTATCCTAACTTCATCCTTGGGCTTCTTCCTGAGCTCAATCCACTTCTTCACCCTTCTGGCCAGGTACCTCATGTGCTCTTCATAGGGCTCGCCCCTCTTGTAGCCCTCAATGTTTCTGGTTCCGGCTATGAAAATCGGCTCAATTGCACCCGCAACTTCCGGAATTATTACCCCATAGACCTGAGTCATGTAGTCAACGCCCTTCTCGCTTTTCTTCCAATCCTCAAGGGACTGGTAGTAGGACCTTATCGGGGCGAAGACCGGGACGTTGAGCCTCCCCAGGTTCTTCAGCTCGACCGTGCCGAAGGAGATTAAGCTCACCAGAGCTTCTACAACCGGCTTTCCATCCTTCATGAAGAACTCCTCAACGGCCTCGCTCTTCTCCCTCCCAAGCCCCGTCCTTGAGTCTTTTCCGTAGGTGAAGACCGGGACTACCCCAAAGCCTTCCCCCTCAAGGGCCTTGATGAGCTCTCCAATTGGTCTGAACTCCTTGTAAAGCCAGGCACTCCTCCAGAAGAGAACTCCAATGAGGGGCCTCTTCCCGTAGGCTTTCAGGTATTCGTCCAGGCTTTCAAAAAGGCCCAGTTCAGGGTGATAGATGCCGTGCATCGGCACCTCCTGGGGAGCTTCGTAATCAATCTCCGCTCCAGCGAGGCTCGCAAGGAACCTGACCAGGTTCCTCAGGTTCTTTTCACCCCCAAGGACGTAGTAGGTCTTGGCCTTTATCAGAAACTCCTCCGGGACGTTTGCCAGGCCCTCCAGGCCGGCGCAGGCGATGACTTTAGCTCTGCTTTCTTTAATCCTCTCCTCCACTATTTCAGGAAGCCCGTGGGCGTAGATGAAGATTACATCCGATTTCTCTATCCTCTCCAGCTCCCTCTCGCAGTTCTGGTCGGTGAGCACGAGCCCATCTATTCTCTCCTCCTCAAGTATCTCCCTCAGCAGGGGTAGGGGCCTCGCGCCGTATCCTAAGATGAAGCATATCATTGAATCACCTCCGTTCTGGGGAGTATGAGCCTGAAGCCGTCGAACTCAAGGACGCACACGGGGACGCCGTAGACATCGCGGAGTATCTCCTCCCGCAGGACTTCATGCGGCCTCCCGACGGCCCGAATCCTGCCCTCCTTGACGAGGGCTATCCTGTCGGAGTAGAGGGAGGCCAAGTTGGGGTCGTGGAGCGTCATGATGGCCGAGATGCCCTCCTTCCGTGCGAGCCTCTTGACTATCCCGAGGACTTTGACCTGATTCTTGAAGTCAAGGTGAGCCGTTGGCTCGTCGAGGAGCAGAACCCTCGGCTCCTGGACGAGGGCCCTCGCTATCAGAACCAGCTGCATCTGACCGCCGCTCAGCTGGGTGTAAGGTTTATCCTTAAAGCGCTCGAGTCCAAGAAGTCTGAGCTTTTCGAGGGCCTTCTCGTAGTGCTCATTTCCAGGGCTCTCAAAGGGGCCGAGCTGGGAAGCCAAACCCGTGACGACCACGTCCAGAACCGTGTAGGGGAAGGGCGGCGTGTGGGACTGGGGGACGTAGCCGGCCAGCTTGGCCCTCTCCCTGATGGGCAGTTCATGGAAGTCCCGCCCCTCAATGAAGACGCACCTCTCCTTTGGCTTCAGCAGGCCGTAGATGGCCTTCAGTATGGTGGTCTTCCCGCTTCCGTTAGGGCCGAGGAGCGTCACAACTTCCCCTTCCTTCACCTCGAGGGTGACCCCTTCGATGCTGAAATCACCGTAGCTGAACGACAGGCCTCTGACCTCAAGCATCCCATCCACCGCCCGTCTTCCTAAGCAGGTAAGCGAAGAAGGGAATTCCAAGGAGGGTCGTTATTATACCAATCGGTATCTCGTAGGTCGCCACAGACCTCGCGAGCGTATCTGCTAGGGCCATAAACGAAGCCCCGAGGGTTATCGTCAGGGGTATCAAGGTCTTGTGGTCCGGGCCAAAGGCCATCCTCACTATGTGTGGTATCATCAGCCCGACCCACCCGATTATACCGCAGAAGGCTATGGAAACGGCCGTTATCATGGAGACGACGACTATGAAGACAAACTTCAGCTTCTCGGTCTCGACACCCACGATTTTAGCCTCTTCACCGAAGGAGAGCACGTTCAGCTGCCAGCGCATTGAGTATATCAAGAAACAGCCGACGAGGATCACCGGGAAGGCCACCCTAACCGAGCCCCAGTCCGAGTTGGCGAAGCTCCCCATGAGCCAGTAGACGATGCTCGCCAGCTTGTCGTGCTCCATGAGGAACTTGAGGAGGGACGTTAAAGCTGAGAAGAAGGCGTTGACTATGATTCCAGCGAGTACGAGCGAGACTGGGGTTATCCTTCCGCCGACCCTCGCCAGCGAGGTCGTTATGAAGACCGCGAGGAGCGCGAAGGCGAACGCTGAAGGAGTCACCCCTACGCCAACGGAGAGGCCTATAGCCAAAGCCGCACCGAATGCGGCTCCGGAAGAGATGCCGAGGATGTAGCTGTTGACGAGGGGGTTCCTGAATATGGCCTGCAGGACGGCGCCCGAAATGGCAAGGGCAGAACCAACGAGCATGGCCATCAAGACGCGGGGGAGGCGTATCTCAAAGAGTATGGTCTGGTAAACGCTCGGGTAGGGGATTGTGACGGAGAGGGATACCTTCCCGAGGGTTAAGGTTTTCAAAACTTCGGAGATGATCTGAGCCCCTTTAAGGAGCACCATGCTCACTACGGCGGAGGGGGGAATTGGATAGGTTCCTATACACAGACTTACGATGAGGGCAAGAACCGGGGAGAGCAAAAAGGAGAGGTAGAGTGCCTTCCTCATGCTCATCCACCCTGGTAGAACGGGCTGTAGAACTTCTCAATCAGCTCGTCTCTGACCGACTCCCAGCTCTGGTAGCGGTCGGGGTAGACTATGTTGGCCATCTGGTAGAGGCCGACTATTATCCTCGGGCCCCAGTCGAGGTAGCCCTTTGAACCTGCGAGGATGCCGCAGACGTGTCCTTCTTTCGCAGCCTTGATTTCCTGCCACCTTGAGTCATTTTTAATGCCGTTTACGGCGTCCTCAAGCCTGTCCTGGCTGAATGACGTCACGATTAAAACGTCCGTGTCTTTGCCCCAGTAGGCAATTATCTTCTCGATGTCGAGCTTGGGCCACTGGGTGTCGAAGGTCATGTCGAAAGCTAAGTTGTGGGCACCGACGAGCTCCACCATGCTCGCCCACGCGCTTCCGTTGGCGTAGACAGTGACGGGGCCCGCGATGTCCTTGGGGGCGCTTATGAGGAGGGCGTTCTTCCTCTCGCTCTCTGGAATCTGGGCGGCGGTTTCCTTCACGGCGCTGAGCTTCTCCTCCATCCATCCGGCCAGTTCACCGGCCTTCTCTTCTTTATCAAAGACCTTTCCAAGGAGTTCAACGACCTCCACGTTATCCTCGATGGTCTCAGCAGTGAGCGCTATGACGGGTATGCCGAGCTCTTCCGCCTTCTGTATCGTCTCGGCGTCGGCGTACTTGCCGCCGTACCAGTCGATTATTATAAGGTCGGGATTCAAACCGACGACGGTCTCCCAGTTGAGGCCCTTGAAGTTGCTGCCAACGACGGTTCTGTTCTTCACATCATCCGGGAGGTAGGGGTCGTAGGGGACGTACTTGCCTATGCCGACTATCCTGTCCTGGACGCCGATGACACAGAGTATCTCCGCCCAGTAGCTGGAGAGCACTATCACCCTCCCGGGCGGCTTATCTATGGTGACGGCCCTTCCCGCGGAGTCCGTGACGGTTATCGGGTACTTGGGGGCGTTGGTTATTGTCGGGGATGAAGCCGTCTCCGTTGGGCTGGAGGAGGACGCGGGAGTAGTCGTGGCGGTCTTGCCGCTTATACAGCCACTCGCCACGACGGTGAGGAGCAAGACGCCGACCAAAAGCACTGAAAACACCTTTCTGCGGAAGGTTATCATGCTCACCACCGCTGTGCTACTAATTTCCAATTTAGTAATACAAAATCCGAGAGATATAGCTAACTTTTAACACTTTTTAAAACAACAGGTTCCCAACTTATGGTTTTTGATAACACCAAAACAAAAATAATTATGTCCACATGTTTACGTAAAATTTAATACCAAGCTCCTCCAGCCTCTCCTTCAGTCCCTCGACCTCCCCCTCCGGCCAGCAGTGTTCCGAGCACCAACCCTCGTCCCTGGGGTTCGTCAGGGGTTTTCCAACGAGCGGGTTCAGGACGACGTAGAAGTCCGTCGCAATCCGCTTCAGACCCTCCTCGATGTAGGGCCACGCGTCAAAGTCCCTCGCCACGGGGATTCTGAGTTCGAGCGGGATTCCGTAGTCCGAAACGACCCCAAGGCCCCTCAGGAAGAGCTCCCAGAGCTTTTTTGCGGGCTTTTCGGGGAGGCCGTAGAGCTCGGGTGGTGCCTTGAGGTCAGTGGCTACGTGGTCAACGAGGCCGGCTTTTAAAAGCCTCTCCAGCGGGCCAATGAGGGTGAGGTTCGTGTTGAGGCTTATGGGAACGTCGAGGAGCTTAACCCCGGCGAAGAGCGAGCTAAGTTCTCTCCACTGCATCAGTGGCTCCCCTCCGGTGACGTGGAAGTAATCAATGAGAAACGCGCTCGCCTCAAGCTCGTCGAGGAGGGCTTTTTCATCGAGGGGGAAGCAGTCAAGGCCCTTCGCTATGCGCCAGTTGTGGCAGAACGGACATTTAAGGTTGCACCCGCAGAGCCAGAGCGTGAAGGTTCCCCTGCCGTGGACGTCCACCATCCTGACTCTCTTCCACCCGCTCGTGAGCATCTAACCACCTCCAAAAAGAAATCAAGAGGAGTAGTGCCTCCTCGTCCAGAACTCCTTCTTCCTGAAGGGGTTCCAGTTCTTGAGAGGTCTGTAGTAGCCGATTATCCTGCTCCATACCTCGACGTTCTCGCTTCCACAGCGCGGGCAGTGGGTGTGCAGACCAGTTGTTGAGTAGCCGCAGGCGTTGCAGACGGTAACCGCTGGAGTGTAGCTCCAGTAGACGAGCTGGGTTCTCATGAGCCTTTTCGTGAGTTTTGCAAGGGCCTCAGGGTCCGGCTCCTCCCCGAGGAATATGTGCATCATAACCCCACCGGTGAAGCTCCTCTGGACTTTCTCCTCCACCCGTATCCTGTCGGCCAGTTCAAGGGAACCGTAGTAGGGCGCCACGCTGGTCGAGTAAATAGGGTTCTCCGGGTCGCTGAGGTACTCCCTAAGCTCCGGAAACTCGTGCAGGTCTTTTATAGCGAGCTTCGCCGCAGCACTCTCACCGGGAACCTCCTCGACGTTCCAGGGCGTCCCGCTCTCGCGCATCCACTCCCTCGCCTTTGCCGTCGCGAACTCCACCATCTCCTTCATCAGCTCCGCCGCTTTCATCCAGTCCTTTCTCGTTCCCTCCTCCCAGAGCTCCGGCTCGTTGAGGTAAATCGCGGCCGCCTCAGGAAGGCCGAGGATTCCGACGGTGTTGAAGTGACTGCTCGGAAACTCCTGAAGGTAGAGGTGAATCATGCTGTACATGTGCCGGTAAGCTGTGATAAGCCTCACGTAGCGCTCCCTGAACCAGTCCGTTGTCCTCCTCACGACTTCAAGAATCCTCTCGTACTCCTCCCAGAACCTATTGTCGTCGCCGTTCGCCTTGAGGGCGAGCCTTGGCAGGTTCACGGTTGTAACGTTAACCGAGCCGGTGACGTCAGGCATCGCCCAGAGTCCGCCGAAACGTCCCCTCTCAAGCCTTTCCAGCGCTTCCTCCTCGGCGCTTTTCCCGGAGACGCCGAAGGCGAACGCCATCTCAGTCTTGTCGATGGCAATTCTGCAGCAGTTGTGAGTAACAACTCCGGAGCTGTGGGTGAAGTAGTGGATACCCTCAACCTCCACATCGTAAAAGGTTCCGTTAACTTCTATCTCCTCCACCTCTACAACCGTGACCCACGCGAGGTTTCCGTCCACACGATGCTTTACTGCGTCACTTGGGCGTCCTATCTCTTCTCCCCAGCTTCCTGGGAAGTAAACAACAACTGAACCATCACGGTTCTCCCTGAAGTAGGCAGAGCCCCTGGTTATTGCTGCAAGTGTCAGAACGTCCTCAGCAAGCTCCCTGTTTTTTATGTGGAGCTCCCAAGCGCCCTTTCTCCAGTAACCGTCGCTGTGCAAGAGGCCCTTCAGGAAGGCCCTTCTCACCCCTGCCGGAGCATGCCAGATTACTCCAGGAATCCTCTTCTCGTGACTTAACCCGCTTACACCTTCGTCATAGAGCGCCCTAGCAAGGTAGGCATCGTATATTATCACGTACGTGAGACTCTCCCAGCGGGGGTCTCTTTTTACTTTGGGTTCCTTCCCAAGGACATTTATCGAGAACTGCACGAGAAATTCCTTCACGTCCTTTTCCTCACTGTTTATAGAGAACTGGATTCCGCTGAGGTAATATCCTCCTCTGTGCTTCTCTTCGCGAGTTCTTCTGGCCATGTTGGAGCTTCTTATAAACGTTCCGTCGCCGTAGAACAGGCCGAGGAAGTACCCAAAGTCATCATCGACATCAATTTCACGTCCATCTTCAAGCTGAAGTTTTGCCTTTTCCCCTTCAATCTCGGTCAAGACTACTGGTATGCGATATGCATAGCCGCTGAGAGAACGCTTAGCTAACTCTTCAGCCCTCATGAGTCTGACACTGTTATCATACTTAACCAATACGGGAATTGGATGGTCTGGGGATACCACAAAGCTTCTCCCATCAGAAAGACGCACTCTGATGGCTTTTCCATACTCTTTTTTCAGGAACCGTTTAACAGGTTTCCATTTAACTTTCCCACCATCCAGGTCAACGGCGAGAACCTCCACGGCATCCCTCACTCCGTACCATTCTGCTCCATCGTCTTCTCTGGACTCCAACTCACCGGCAAAGCGCTCGAAAAGCTCCTTTATGGGTGCAACTCCAACACCGCCGTCAGCACGGTAGAGAACCTTCTCGTTCTCATACAGACACATCGCGTAGCTCGCGTCCGGGTCTACAACGTTCGTGTTCAGCCAGTAGAAGCTCCCGCGCTTCGACGCCGTCCCAAAGACCGCCTCAAAGACTTCCGGGTCATCCCAGAGCATCTTGGCTGTGACCATCAGCGTCGGAATCGGGAATGTGAAGGGCTGGCCGAGCGCGTCCCCCTCGCGGAGGACCTCCGTTAGGGCTACGAAGAACTCCTTGGCTTCCTTCTCGTACTCACCGAGCGGTTCGACCTTCTCGCCCGCGTAAACCGCGTGGTCGCCATCGAGCATCTTCTTGGGAGCGTCGAGCGTTACGGTGAAGTTGGTGAAGGGCGTATTCCCAGTTATGAACACAGAGCCATTTCTCATTGCTATAACTGTCTCATTTTCCGTATTAACAGACCAAATTACTCCTGAATAATCGACTTCTCTTATTTCTTGGATGTACTCGTGCCCTGTTTTTGTTAGGGTTATTATGTACTGGGCTTTCTTAGAGGGAAGATTTGGTATTCTAACTGAAATCGAAACATTGTATCCTGCAAGAATGGCAACTGCAACTATTGCATCTTTTATTTCCTTATCTGTCGTTGTTATTCTGACTCTGTTCTCTCTCTTTTCAGTGTATCCATCTCCCTTAACGTATGTCTCAATGAAAACCTTGGCCTGCTCCCTGCTCAGCTGATAGAGCCATAGAGGAGGCTTTTTCTCGGTTATTCCCAGCTTCTCCATGACTATCCTCGAGGATTTAGAATTCAAGCGAATTGCCTTTGCGCTTCCCCAGCCAGGATCATCTCTTATAGTATACTCAAGCCCCAGCCTTGACAAAATATCTAGTATTTCTTGGTATTCCTTTGGGTGAGACTCAGGAGATTGCACTATAGTTATTCGGGCTGTTCCCTTGGATTTCTTTTCGATAGAACCTTCAGAAAGTATCCATGCAAGGAGTTTTATCCATGTCTCATCTATCTCAACCCCATCACTCTCTAGCTCGGTAACGGCAGGTGTGGGAATAGGAACTGGAGATTTGAATTGTACGACCTCCTCAATTGGAGTAAGCGTATACCTGTCCGAGTTAAAGACTTTTCTTACAACTCTATGCCTTGGGGAAATTAACTGGTCCTGTGTTCTGTTCCGTAGGTTGTACATCTTACCCGAATAGTGGGATATGTGAACATGCCTGACAACCTTTGGTTCTATTTTTCTGGTCTCAACGTTGAATGTGTATATGACATCACCAACATTTATTTCATTATACCGTTTCCATCCATAAGGGGTTAGTATGACAGTATCCTCAGACAAACATTGCATCCCCACCCTGCTCGGGTAGTTGAGGTTGTAAACCAAGCGCTGAATCTGCTGTCTGATTTTGCGCCTGTTCAGGCTTTCTTTCCTGATGAAGGACCCGGCGTACCACTCGACCGAGCTCAAAGCCTGGGCGCCGCTGAAGTAGTGCTGCATCGTTATGAGGTAGTTCGCTATGTGGTCGACGTAGGTGTCGAAGTGCCTAGCCGGTCTTGAGACTATCGTGGGCGTCTTAAGGCCCTTTTCAAGGAGCCTCGCAGTGCTGTGGCCGGTGCAGTAGGGGATGTAGAGGCTGTATGGTAGCTTGTGGATGTAGATGTCCCCTGAGAAGTGCGCCTCTCGGCCTTCCTTCGGGACGAGCGAGATGCCCGCCGTTAAAGCCTCCTCCATCACGTAGGCGAAGAATCCGGTCGGTCCGGGGTAGCGGTTTGCGTTCTCCAGAACGTCCAGACTGCTCCAGCCCGCGTACTCCTGAATGATGTCACGCTTTACGGTCTCCATAGCCCTCACCTTGGATAATTTATCCAACAACTGAGACGGCGGCGGGGGATATAATGCTTCCCCTTGAACCACCGGTCGTTTGTGCAACATCAAGGCGAACAATTGGGCCTCTGGACGAGATAGACAAATTATTCATGAACACATGACCACCACACTGACGACAAACACCACACCCATGATAAATAGTGACAAATATCTGTCATTTAGACAGCATTTATAACAAAAATCTGACGTTCAGACACACGACCTTGAGACTATATCTTTTTAACCCGTTCGGCGAACCGAAACCCGGTGATGTGAAAATGGGCGATATCAAGGCCGAATGGGAAAATGCCCTCACCGCGAAGGACTGTGAGAGGCTCCTGGAGCTCTTTGACGATTACATAGACTCCATAGAGGACGAGGAGACCCTCAGAAAGGAGCTCGAGAGGCTCAAGGGGGTCGCCGAGGAGTGCGAGGATCCCTACGACCTGGCCCACGAGATAGGCCACGTCTACGCGCACCTCGACGACGCCGAGGCAGGAATCGAGCTCTACAGGAGGGTGGCCGAGAGGAAGAAGGATGACCCCGAGGAGTACGCCACCGCGCTCTACTATCTGGCGGACGCCTACGAGCACTTCGGCATGCCGGATAAGGCGATAGAGACCTACAAGGAGCTCCTCAAACTCGAGGAGGAGGTTCTGAAGAACGAGCGGGAGATAGCGCTCACGCTGGCGAACCTGGCGGTGAACTACGACGAGCTCGGCGAGACCGAGAAGGCCATCGAGCTAATGGAGCGCGCGAGGGGAATCTTCGAGGGAATACGGGACGAGAAGAACCACATGATAAGCCTCCTCGACCTTGCGCACTTCAGGTACGAGCTCGGGGACTATGACGCGGCGGAGGCGCTGATAAACGAGGTTCTCAGGAACCCGAGGGAGGACGAGATCGAGATAAACGCCAGGCTGGTCGAGGCCGAGATACTGGCCGGAAGGGAGGAGTACGACAGGGCTTTCAGGGCCATACGGGACGCCCTTGTAAAGGCCATAAACGTAAGCGACGATATTTTTGGCCTGGTCTTCGACACGCTGGTTGATTTCATCGAGGGGCTCTTCAACGAGGGTTCCTACGGCGTTGTCGCGGAGAACATGGAGTCCTTTGCGGAGCTCTTCGAGGACGACACCGCTTACTTCTTCAGGGCCATCGCCGAGCTTGCCCGCTGGAAGGGCGGGGAGGACGGTGCGAAGGAGCGCTTTGACGAGCTCTACTCCAGGGTGGAGAACGAGGAACTCCGCTCGGTTCTGGACGAGTGGAAGAGGCCGAAGCTGAGTTTAAGTTTGGGGCTTTGATGCCCCTGCCCGATATGTTTTTATCGTCCACCCAGTGATTCCAACGGGGCGGGAAGATGGGGATGATCGGCCGGCTGTTCAGTTCAGTTCTGGGGCACGTAAAAAACCCCCTGTACAGGAACTCCCTCTACATATCCCTGTCGATGATGGTCACCGCGGCCGCGGGATTTGTGTTCTGGAACGTTGCCGCGAGGCTCTATTCCCCGTCCGACGTTGGGACTGCCTCCGCCGTGATATCAGCGATAAGCCTGGTCTTCACAATATCGATGCTCGGCCTGAACTTCTCGATGATAAGGTTCTACCCCCGCTACGGGGAGAGGGTCATAGGCAGCGCGCTGGCCGCGACCCTCGCCGCATCCCTCGCAGTTTCCACTACCTACGCGCTGCTCGCGGGGAGGATGGGGTCGTTTGAGGGCGTTTTCTCGGCGGAGTTCTTCGCCCTCTTCGTGCTGTTCTCCCTGGCCGCCACAGCCTACAACGTGCTCGCGATTTACGCGATAGCCCGGAGGAAAGCGGAGCACAGCTTTGTCCAGAGCGTACTGTTCTCAGCCAGGTTCGCCTTCCTGTTCGCCCTCGTCTCCCTGGGCACCCTGGGCATAGTGTCCTCCTTCGGCCTGGGCCTGCTTCTGGGGACGGTTTACGGGCTGGCCTCCGCCGGGTGGATGCGGCCAAGGCTGGATACCGAGTTTTTAAGGGAGTCCCTCACGTTCTCCATCGGCAACTACGTGGCCGACCTCGCCAACGTGGCGCCGAACTACGTGATGCCCACGGTTGTTCTGACGGTCCTCGGGAGCGAGGAGGCGGCGTACTTCTACATAGCATTCTCCGTCGCGAACCTGCTCATGTTCGTCCCCAACGCGGTGAACACCTCTTTCTTCGTCGAGGGGAGCCACGGGCTTGAGAACGTATGGGGAACCCTCAAAAGGGCCACGCTTGTCAGCTACGCTTACCTTGCCGCCGCGACCGGCTTCGTGTGGTTTTTTGGTGGGCTTCTGCTCGGGCTGTTCGGGGAGGAGTACGTGGCAGGTTTTGGGCTTCTGAAGCTCATGATGCTGGGTTCCTTCCTGGTGGTCCCGGTGAACTTCTCGGTGACCATCCTCAACATCCAGAAGCGGGTGAGGGAGGTTGCCCTCCTCAACGTCCTCAAGGCTGGGCTCTTCCTGGGGCTCAGCTACGCCCTCATGGGGCCGATGGGGATCGATGGGATAGGCGCGGCGTGGATCGGTGCGTACGGGACGGTACTGGCGGTGATTGCGCTCACCGGGACCATAAGAAGGGCAGCTTGAGGGTGGAGGGAAGATATAGAAATGGAACCGAGGATTCAGATCCTCGAGACGGTCTCAACTTCCGCGCTCTCGACGTTCTCGACCTCGCGGAAGAGGTCGGCGACGGCGTCGTAGGAGTAGCCCTCCTCGTCCCTTCCGAGGACGTAGAACTTGAGGGCGACGAGACCGAAGGCAATCGGCTCGCGCTCGACCTTGGCGAGGCCGAACTTCTCGGGGATGACGGCCTTCAGCTTCTCCTCGAGCTCGTCGAGGTTGACATCCGGGTCGGTCGGCATGACCTTAATAACACCAACGAGGTTGAAGTCGCTCATCTTTTTCACCTCCAGACTTCACGGCCCCTCCCAGCCGCACTTCGGGCACTTGTAGGGGACTGAGAGGACCCTGCAGCTTTCGCAGCGCCAGATGATCTCCTCGCCGCAGTTCGGGCAGACGAAGTGAGTGGCGTGCTCCCTAGGGGTTATCTCCTTTCCGCATGATGTGCACACGGGTATCTCGAACTTGGCTTCCACTGCGAACACCTCCAAGAAAGGTGGTTTTAATCACTGGTGGGCATTGAGGGAGTTGGCTTATAAGCTTTTCCCCGAGGGAGATGCCTTTAAGCAGGATAAATTCGCTGACTCATGGCTGTAGACCAAATCATCAAGTATCCTGGAAGGATCTTCGACAACTGCAGCCCATCTTGAAACCGTGTGAAGATGCGGGGTTCCACCCCTGCACCCCGTTCTATTCGAATTACTGGGGGGCTCCGCCCCCACACCCCCGGAGGTTTACCCTATGGGGGCAGGTTCTCAGAGAAATGAGAGGGCCCCCATTATGGGGGATGTTCAAAGATGTACATAAGAGAGTTGCAGAGGTTATTTCTAAATGCTTTTAGCGAGAAATGCACCCCAATTGGAGCTTAACAGTCTTAGAATCACGAATCTGGATCAAACTCAACGGGACTGTCGTCCCTTGCGTCGAGCTTTGCTCGACGTCGCGCAGAAGCTTTTGGAAAAAGCTTGACCAAGAAACTTTTCTGGCGAAAAGTTTGATCAAAGTTCGTGATTCCTTCCAAAAATGCAACTTGGGGAACGTTGGCACTCTCAACAGGAATTTTCAAGCAGGAATTTACTCTCAAAGCTCCTGAAACACGGGTTTGACTCTAAAAGCGCTCCAACGGAGCGCGGGAGAAGTAAACCCACACAAACAAAGCAACTTCAAAAGGAATTCCCCACTAAAACACATGTTCAAAAAGGCAAACACTCCCAAAAGAGCACTCAAACAGGAATCACCGACCTTGATCAAACTTCGCGAAGGCGAAGTTTGTATTGGTGGGCCCGCGGGGCTTCGAACCCCGGACCTCCCGCTTATCAGGCGGGCGCTCTGACCAGGCTGAGCCACGGGCCCAGGAGAAGGATTCTGGTGCCCCGGCCGGGATTTGAACCCGGGTCGCGGGATCGAGAGTCCCGCATGATTGACCGGGCTACACCACCGGGGCGTGTCCGAGATTAGGGAGGAGGGAGGGTTTAAAAAGTTTTCGGTCGGGCCCGGCGGGAGGGGGCGATGGGGCCCTAGATAGAGGGGAATGGAACAGGTCGTGGGATTTGAGCAATCTAAGGGTACATAAAAGGGCATCAGACGCGGCTGCTGTTACAATCTACACCAACACCGGCCGATTTAACAACGACTAACGTTCCGTGTACAAACCGGAGTACCCCAGATGGTTAGAAAGCTTTAAGAGCGTGGAGCCAATAAGCCGCAATGGAATCTCCAAGGTGATGCAATAATCCAGCGGGGGATTTAAATCACGAACCATGGATGAGGTGTAACAAGGGGAGCCGGTGGAAATCATGGGGCAGAGGGTTCTGGTCGTGATCCCAGCGTACAACGAGGGGCCGGAGGCAGGGTCGGTTAGGGCAGTTTCTTTTGATGGTAAACACGCAAACAGAGCAACCCTCCGATCTCCCGAGGGAATGGCAGCACATTATGTCGCGGGGGTTTAATAGGATGGAGAGAAAGGTCAGCCCCGAGGACGTCACAATCCTCATCCCAACCAGGAACGAGGAGGATGGAATAGGGGAAGTCATTGATGGGTTCAAAAAACTGGGATACACCAACATTCTAGTCATAGATGGCCACAGCACCGACAGGACGAGGGAGATAGCAAAGGAGAAGGGTGCAACCGTTGTAGTGCAAAGCGGAAAGGGCAAGGGACAGGCCGTTGCAGAGGCGTTCAACCTCATCGACACTGATGTAATCGTCATGATCGACGGGGACGGGACGTACGACCCCAAGGACATCGGGAAGATGCTTCAGCCGATTGAGAGGGGCATAGCGGAGCATGTGATCGGTAACAGACTGGAGAACTTTGAAGATGGGCTTTTACCCGGCTTAATCTGGTTGGGAACAAGATATTCAACGCGCTCTTCCGGTTCATGTACGGGGTCAAGGTTCACGATCTCTTAACAGGATACCGGGCCCTGACGAAGGAGCTCTACAAGAGCGTGGAGCTTGAGAAGCACGGATTTGAGATCGAGACGGAGCTCACAGTTGAGACGATAGCCAAGGGGTTCCGCATCGCGGAGGTTCCGATAAGCTACCGTAAGAGGAAAGGTGAGGCAAACCTCCACCCGATAAAGGACGGCTGGAGGATAGGGAAGACGATAATAGAGCTTATGGTCAGGTATAATCCGGGGAGGTACCTGTACCTCCTGGGATTCCTTGCCCTGCTGGTGGGCTTCATAACCGGGGTCTACGTGATACAGGAGTGGCAGAGGGGGGTAACTCACTACCTGCTGGCACCGCTCACATCGATTTTCGTGATCACGGGGATTAACCTCGTGATATTCGGGTTCGTCACGGGGTACATATTCAAGAGCATGGCGGGTTTGAAGAGGGAGATAAGGGAAGTGGGGCTGAAGATAAAACAGAAGTAAGATATTGTGGAGGCGAAACCCATGAAAATCTCAGTCCTCGGTCTCGGATACATAGGCCTTCCAACCGCGCTCCTGTTTGCAGCAAGCGGTCACGAGGTCATCGGGGTTGATGTGGACAAAAGAAAGGTGGAGCTCCTGAATTCGGGGGAGCTTCCTTTTCAGGAGCCGGGACTCGATGAGCTCTTTGAAAAGGCCCGGGGCAACTTCAGGGCCAGCACCCAGGTTGAAGAATCTGACGTCTTTCTAATCGCAGTCCCAACACCGCTTGATGAACACACTAAAGCGGCCGACCTCAAATACGTCAAATCCGCCGCGGAGATGATATGGCCCCACCTCAGGGAAGGGAATCTGGTCATACTGGAGTCCACGGTCCCGCCTAACACCACGGAAAGACTGCTTATCCCGATACTCGAAAAGAGCGGACTAAAGGCGGGAACTGATTTCCACGTCGTCCACTGCCCAGAGCGCGCCATTCCGGGGAAGACCATCCACGAGATGATCCACAACGATAGGATAATCGGTGGAATAACCCCCGAGTCGGCGGAACTTGCCAAAGAGCTGTACTCCTCTTTCGTTAAGGGCAACATATACCTGACCGACGCCACCACAGCGGAGTTCGTGAAGCTTATCGAGAACACCTACCGCGACGTGAACATTGCCCTCGTCAATGAGCTCGCCCAGATCGCCGAGGAATATGGTATCAACATCTGGGAGGCCATAGAGCTGGCGAACAAGCACCCAAGGGTGAACCTCCACAAACCGGGGCCGGGTGTTGGTGGTCACTGCATAGCCATCGACCCATGGTTCGTTATCCAGGACTCCTCGAACGGGAAGATGATAGCGCTTGCCAGGCACGTGAACGATACGATGCCCAACTACACCCTCCGCAGGGTCAGGAAAATGCTGAGGGGGATTGAATATCCCACGATCACGGTCTTCGGCGTCGCTTACAAGGGGAACGTTGATGACGCCCGTGAGACCCCGGCGCTGAGGTTCATACGGCTGGCCGAGAACGACGGATTACGGGTTAAGGTCTACGATCCGTTCGTGCAGGAGTTCGAATACCCTCTGCTGAGCCTTGAGGAGGCCGTTAAGGACAGCGACTGCATTGTTGTGATAACCGATCATGAGGTGTTTAAATTCCTCGACCCAGAAGAGATCGGGAAGCTCATGAGGCACAGGTGCGCCTTCGATGCCCGCAACATCCTTGATCACGAGAAATGGAAGAGGGCAGGGTTTGAGATCAGGGTGCTTGGAAATGGGAAGGAAGACCTATGACATCTGGGCGGATGTGGCCAACACCCCGCAGGTCCACGTCATCGCCGCACTGATCAGGGAGCTCAGGGAATACTCCATATACGTGACGGGATTCAATCGGGGCGAAACCGCACAACTGATACGGATGTACGGCCTCGATGGGGAGGTTTTCGGTTCAGATAGATACAACCCCCTCATGAAGTCCCTGTCATTCGCGGGAAGAACCTTCCGCCTGCTCTATAAGGCACCCAGAGCAAAGCTCCTCCTGAGCTTTGAAAACGCCATGCCAATCCCCGCGGGGAAGCTGAGGGGGACGAAAGTTGTCCTGATGCTGGACAACGACCTGAAGTTCATCGGGGAGAAACCCCTGTTTCAGAGGATCGAGTCCAGGATAAAGAAGATGGCCGACGTCGTTCTCGTTCCAGAGGTTGCGGAGGAGCCGTTTAGGGAATACTTTGGGAACAGGGTAAGGACCTATCCAGGTTACAAGGAGCACATATACCTGGCCGACTTCGAGCCGGATCCCCGGTTCCCTGAGGAGAGCGGGATTCCATTCGATGAGTACGTCGTGCTCAGGCCGGAGTCATTGACGTCCCTCTACGTCCTCCACGGGGAATCGCTGGTACCTGAACTCCTGAGGCTCTTTGAAAGGGAGGGTATAAACGTCGTGTACCTTCCCAGAAATGAGGAGGAGAGGGCGCTGGCAAACGGTTTCGGCAACGTTTACATTCCTCCAAAAGCACTCGATGGGCTGAACCTAATCTACCATTCAAAGGCAACCCTTACAGGCTCGGGAACGATGGCCAGGGAGGCAGCGGTTATGGGTGTGCCCGCGGTGTCGTTCTTCCCGGGCGAGAGGCTGCTCGCCGTGGACAGGGATTTGGTTGAGAGGGGAGAGATGCTGCACTCAAGGGAACCGGGAGAGATTGTGGAGTATGTTTTGAATGGCAAGAGAAAGAACAGCGCACAGGAGCTTGAAAAGGCGAAGAAAGTTAAAAGGAAGGTAACCCAGCTGATAATGGAAGTGGTCGGGGGTTAATCCCAATGAGAATCCTGACAATTGCACCGTTTTATAAATTCTTCATCAAAGATTTTTCAGGAGCACTTTCTAAGGAAGTGGAGAGTATAGATGTTTTAGTCCACCACAACCGCCTTTCCGAGCTCGCTCCATATATGCCCCTTTCCTATTTTAGACATGTCGAGAAGTTCTCCAAGAAAAACCTTGTTGACTTAACAGGGATTCCCTCCAACGTCAGAGTCCACGTTGTTTCTACCGTTTACTTCACGCCCGATGGGAGGAACACCAAACTTGGCGACAAGCTTGCTAAGCTCTTTGACCGTTACATCAAAAGGCACAAAATTGAGTTCGACTTGATTCATGCCCACTTCACGTGGCCGAGTGGATACGCTGGCGTAAAGTTGGCAAAAAAGTATGGTGTTCCCTCCGTAATCACCGTCCATGAGAACCGCGATTGGTTCCTAGAAGAGTACAACTCAAAGAACGAAAGAATATATTGGACGTGGAAGAATGCTGATGCTCTAATCCGAGTCAACAGGGCTGATGTCCAGCTCCTTAAAGAGTTTAATTCCAACGTGTTCTACGTTCCAAATGGCTTTGACCCAAAAAGGTTGCCATTTATGGACAGGAAAGAGGCAAGATCAATCTTAGGACTACCTTATGGCAATAAAGTGGTGTTCAGTCTTGGCAATCTAATCGAGAGGAAAGGCTTCCAGTACCTCATTGATGCGATGTCAATAGTTGTGAGAGAGAGGGATGACGTTGTGTGTTACATAGGAGGTAACGGTCCTCTCAAGGACAGATTACAGAAACAAATCAACGAGCTTGGTCTCCAAAAGCACGTCCAGCTACTTGGCTTTGTCTCGGATGACGAGTTGAAATACTGGATGAACGCCGCGGACATATTTGTGCTACCGAGTCTGAGCGAGGGGAACCCAACGGTTATGTTTGAGGCCCTTGGAGTGGGACTTCCCTTTGTGGGAACAGCAGTTGGGGGGGTTCCAGAAATAATAACCTCCAAAGACTACGGTTTACTATGCCCCCCCAAAGACCCAAAGTGCCTAGCTGAGAAAATTTTAACAGCCATCGAAAAATATCAGAGTCGGAAGAACATAAAAAAGTATGCAGAACAGTTCATATGGGACAATATTGCAAGACGGATTATAGAAGTATACTTAGAATTGACAAGGTGAAATACTATGAACCACATACCAATTATTCGAAGAATTCACATGTATTTGCTTGGAATTCTCCTCTTGATAATTAATATTGGGGTTTTTTTGCCCAATTCTCCTGGATATGCGTATAATCCGCACCATATTGCAAATTTGTTTCTGCCAAATTTTGGATTAGACTTCGAGTATTCAACATTCCCCTATTATGCCAGATCCGTTCTCACCCAATATGTACTTAATAAGGCAATACTCATCCTAGTTGCCAATGAAGACCCATTGATATTAGATAGAACAATATTTTTAGTATCAACCCTTTTTAGGATACCTGCGTACATAATATTACTAACACTATTACAATTTGAAGACAAGAAATTAAACAAAAGCATGATCATTGGTCTTTCGATTTTATTTACAATCACCATTTCGTGGTCAGGAATTCCTTTGATGTTAATCTCCACAATCTTATGGTCACTTATTAGAACTTCGAGCCCCTTAAAAATATTGATACTCGGAATTCTATCTTATTTAGCATTGTCTTTATACTGGCATAGTGCTGGTATGATAGGATTCTCGTTGATAGTAGCATATATAATTGTTCATCTAACCTTTTCAAACAAGAAGCATACCATACAAAAATGGGGAATTTACACATACATTTTGATAACTGTTATATCATGGATTTTTATTAGGGGGTTGACCTATGGGGGTGCATTTCGCGATGTTATTATTCTTGCTAGAAACGTCTCAATCAACTATATACTTAGAGGAGTATTCTCTAAAGGCAATTTTGTACCAAGGGACTACATATTCAGCTCCAAATTTTTTATTCCAAGCGAAATCATCAATTTCGGACTATATATTTCATACGCAATAATAACATTAATATCTGTTCTGATTTTATATCACAATCTCTGGCAGATAGATAAAGCATCTACTGAGAAAACAACAAGCCTTTTGATGGTAATACTACTTGGGAATATTTTATTTATGGGTGCATATTTTTCAGCAACCTTCATATTCCCCCCGGTAGTATTTCAAACATTGCTATATCCATTTGTTGTTACATACATACTTTCAGGACTACATCCACTAAAGAACACACTCAAAATCAAACTGATATCGCTATTTTTAGTAGGAACTCTAGTCGCTTCTTTTGGATTAGGGACGCTCCAAATTATGTACACCAGTACATTTGAAGATACTAGAGGTGAGACTTCATTTGATATGTATTTTCCTAGCATAGAGTGGATTTCTCATCACATACAGGACATATCTATAATCTCCGATGGTAACACTGGAGGATATTACCAGATAATTCTCTCCAAATATCATCTATATGAGACATCGAGAGTCAAAATATTTAAGTGGGGAATAACTCTCAGAATTTATGAAAATCTTGTTCAGGGAAAGTACAGAAATGAGAAGTCATTACTAGTTGTGAATACGTTGCTCTTTAAAAAGCATCTACGGCTAGTATCCCTACAAGCATGGAATAGGTTTAAACCGCTCCCTTCAGGATCTTATATTGTACAGAATAATCTTTTAATGATATACAATGATAACAACATAGTTATCCTGTACTGAGGTGATTGACCATGTCTTCCCAAAAAAAGATTGTAATAATCGGAATCGACGGAGCTAACAAAACAACAGCTAAACTTGTTGGGATAAAAGACCAACTCCACGATTTTATATCAACCATACCTCCATATACCCCGCCTTCATGGACATCAATTATTACAGGAGTTAACCCGGCCAAACACGGAATTATAGGCTGGCAGAAAGTCAATATGAAGGACAATAGAATTGGCTTGTTCAATTCAAAAGACGTTAAATATCCCCGTCTTTCAGAAATCCTGAATAAAGCAAATTTAAGAAGTGTTCTAATAAATCTCCCAATGACGTATCCTTTCACAGGGATCAAACAAAAAGACAATACTATTATCGTTTCAGACTGGGCTGCTCCCGAACAAGCAATATACCCTCAGAAACTGGAGGAGAGATATAAGGAATACCTAATTGACCCTCCTCACGAGTGGGCAAAATACGGAAAAAAAGAGTATCCACGGAGAGTTGAGGAATACACAGAAACAAGATTGAACCTCTATTATGACCTGCTTGAAAGGACCGACTGGAGTCTCTATTTCATAGTTTTCAGCGAAACCGATTGGTTTTCCCATATATTCCCCCAGATACTATACGAAAAAGACGTCCATCTTGTATCCCCAACTTTCAAGCACATACTAAAATTCATTGAAACTGCCAAGTCAGTAGCCGACTTCCTCTTTATAGTTAGTGACCATGGATTTGAGGTAAAGAACAAAATATTCTATGTAAACAGCGCTCTTGCAGAAAATGGGTTTATAAGATATAGCAAAAGCAAAGCAATATTCTTTAACCATATCAAAAATAGAATACCAAAGAAAATACTGAATAATATCGTCAGGAGAACCAAAGTCTCTGCAAGTTCCCTCAGCTACATTACTCAGAGTGCAGATGCATTTATGGTAGAACCTGCTAACTGGGGCATCTATGTGAAAGATAAAAGCAAAATTAACGAGATAAAAAAGGTATTAAGTAAATACGACGAGATCTTAGACGTTATTGAAGTTTCAAGGATCTACCACGGGAATTACCTAAACAGAATGCCTAATCTATTTGTAATTCCAAAAAAAGGCGTCGAGTTTTCACATGAACTTAATGGAAAATTGACAGAAAACATCTACAAGGGAGACCACGAAATCCATGGCATCTTCTCAGTCACTGGGAGGACAATTTCAGAGGACATTAACTTCAGTAGGGTACCTACTGTTTATGATATCACCCCAACAATCTTGCATATCTTTGGATTACCGATTCCAAATGACATGGACGGAAGAGTTTTAATGGAGATTTTTGAAGAGGGCTCAGAATTTGCTAAGAGAAAACCAAAATATCTTAATTTGAGTTATCAGGGTAAAGAACGAGAAAACGAAAGACTAAAGAAAGCCATACATGGTTTAAAACTCAAAGGCAGGATCTAACTAATTAGCTGAAACTAGCCTAACTTTAAAGATTTATTCCACATTCCTATTTCAATACACAAAAACACAATATATTCCATTGCACTTTGTTGCAAACAACACAGAGCTCTAGAATCAACATAATACTAAATCAAACCCCCAAATTACCACCCTTTCCTGTAAAATGCCACCTCCCTTGGCAGGGAATTTGAGAATCCGAGCATAACAGCAACGAGGGCCACGTTCAGGATGGTCAAAGCCAGATTGAAAACACCGTACTCTTCAGTGGAAAAGTACCTCGCTATAATCGCCCTGCTCAGAAACCCGAAGAACATCGAGATAACCGTTCCCGCAAAGACAATCCCCGCCCTCCCGCAATCCTCTGCAGAGCCTGGCTTGCCTCGCTCATGGGAGCCACCTTTTTGACTCATTTGACGCATGGATGACTTATATTTGACTCACGATGAGTCTTTAGCCTTCGAAATGGGCCCGTTCAGAGTTTCCCTCTTGGAATTCGAATTCTCAAAGTCCCCCAGGTCCCACAGGAGCCAGCCCTCACCCCGGAGGGTTTCCTTACTTTCAATGCCCTTCGCTATCAAACCGTAATACTTCTGCCAGTTTTCCAGCCCCACAAGCCCGCTTTTGCGCTCTAAATCTTTTAAAATTCCCCTCGCCTCTTTCTCCCTCAACTCCTTCCACTTTACCTCCACCAGCAGGGCCTTATTCTCCCTTTTGTCCAGTGCAACGAGGTCAATTTCCTCATTTTTATGCCACCACTTTCCGATCTTCGTGAACTTAAACGGCAGCTCCCCATGCTTGTTAAGTTCCATTAGAAACTCTTTGGCTGCTTTTTCGAAGGTCTTTCCAAGGTAGGTGTTAAAGTTCCTCAGGAAATCCTGAACTGCCGGCTCGGGGTTGAGGGAGTCTATATCCTCATAGTGCGGACTGACGAAGCGGTGGTAAAAACGGAAGTATTCATCTTCTATAACATAAATCCCCCTCTTGGCTTTCCTTTCTGTTATTGGAACTTCCCGCTTCACAATTCCAAGATTTGAGAGCACCCTGAGATATGCAGATAGGTCTTTGGCCTCCATCCCAGCGTACTGAGCGATCTCATTAAGCCGGGTTTTTCCCATGGCTATGGCCTCGATGATCTGCATGTATCTCGTTGGATTCCTCAGTTCCTCCATGAGGAGAAGCCTCGCCTCGTTGAAAAGAAATGCACTCGGGTCAAAGAAGTTGTTGATGATTTCCTCATCGCTCCCAGTTTTGAAGAACTCCATGTACTTGGGAATCCCCCACGTAACCCCATAGAGTCTCAAAAGCCTCTCAAAGTCCTTTCCAAACCATTCGGCCATATCGAAGAAGCGGAATGGTTTGACCTTCAGAACCCCACTTGCCCGCCCGTAGAGGGGACTCTTGTAGCTGAGAACCTCACGCTCCATCATTCCAACGCTCGAACCGCAGAGGATAATGGTAATCTCTGAACCCTCAAGCACTATATCCACTACCTCCTGAAACTCGGATGTAACACCCTTGTCCGCCTCTATTAAGTAGGGGAACTCATCAAGAACCACCAAAAGCTTTCCATGCCCGCTTAGGAACTTAAATGCATCACTAAAGCTTTCGAATCTCACCGGAGTACCGATAAAAGAGCTTATCTCATGAGAAAATCTCTCAAGGTCTTTCTCATATCCCCTCTGGGAGCAGAGAAAATATATGCCCCTTTTGTTCTCCAGGAATTTTCTCAAAAGGGCTGTTTTTCCCACCCTTCTTCTCCCGTAAACCACAAAAAGTCGAGAGCCTCCCCTCCACGCTCCCTCCAGGACTTCGAGCTCTCTCTTCCGGTTTACAAATTTTCGAATCATGATTATAATAAACATGATTCGAATATTTAAATATTTTGGTTTTAGTAACCTGACCCCCTCTCCGTCCTTCAGGATGGGAGGAGGTCAGTGCACTCACTTCCCTTCACCGAAGTACATTTTGAGGATTTCTTTCACTTCTTTCATAGAGGGGTAGGGGTATCTTTTAACCTCTTTACCCTCAAGATACCCCAACAATTCTCTCACGCTGATGTCGTATTTTCTACCAAATTTTAAAAGCTTCTTTTGATTTATTTTACCCTTATGCCCCAACAAGAGGACGATTGAATACAGAATTGTTCTTGGGCTGAAATCAATTAGCAATGCATGCACAATAACCTCTTCCAGAGAAAGCTCCTCCGCTTTCTCAGAATAATAATAGTGATACTGTCCGGTTCCAATAAGCTCCACCCCAAAATCGCTGAATCTTTCAAGCCCGGTTAGATGGAAGTTTCCAACATCTTTCCCCTTATACCCCCTCGTCAACATAATAAATTCTCCAACTCCACTCCACACTAGGATGGAGTCCTCGGAGAATTCTCTCGTTTTGATGGAATTTTGCAACTCATAAAATTCCTCTGCAAACTCGTGAAACAGGCTATATCTCTCCACTAGAAAATACTTTTCATCTTTCTTCCCGATAAGACCGTAATTGGACAGCCCGTCAATCACGTAATAGAGGGTGCTCCGGGGAAGGTTGCTCTTTATGAGGAGCTCATGGGCACTTAACGGAGCGTCTCTGAGAACTGCGAAAATGGGGAGACTCTTCCCGCTCAGAATCTCATCAAGGGGCATATGGCCAAACTTGAAAACAAGTCTTTTAAAAAGCTCCGCGGCTTTTGCATCACTTAGCGAGACCACCCTGTGTTTTCCTCTTTTTTCGGTCCTTATCAAACCCGTTCTTTCAAGGGATGCAACAAGAGTTGAGGTTCGGGAGAGTGATAAGTCTAGTTCATCAGCCAGCCCGCTTACGCTTCTCTGTCCTCTAAGTTTCAAAAGTACTCTAACCTCCATTTTTGAAAGGATTCTCATGTCCAAAAATTAGAAAGTATTATATATAACACTTTTGGTTTTCTGGACGTCCAAACAGCCGGCTTTTATCTTTCCTGGGTCTCTGGTCGAAAAATGATACGCCCCCCGATACACTCCGAACTGGTTCGGGGGGTATTGTTCATAAGTCCTTCGTTTGGGCAACCGGAAAACATCGAAATTACCGTCCCGGCAAAAACAATCCCCGTCCCCCTGGCGATCTTCTGCAGAGTCTGACTTGCCTCGCTCATGGGAGCCACCTGTAATTATGATGGCTCTGCGATGGCATTATGAGGCTTTTGAGCCCTTAATATCAGCCGTTCGCCAGGATGTCGTCTATCCTGAAAACCCCCCTATCCAGCACCGTCTTCTTCCGGACGTAGGTGTACCTCACGACGACGCTTCCGTTGATGTCGTCGGGGAGAACAAAGGAATCCCTCCCACCGACGCCGTACCACTTCTTGAAGACGAGCGTGCCGTTGTCGAGGTAGCCGTAGACCCCAAGGCCGGTTCCGGTGGCGTTGGTGAACCTGAGAACGACGGAGCCGTTTTCCGCGGCAACGACGACGTTCGGATGCCTGAACCGGAAGATCTTCACGTAGCCGCCGTCGGAGTACACGAGGGTGTAATTCCTGGGACAGTCATCGGTAAACATCAGCCGCGCCAGGGGGGTGTCGAAGGCCCTGCCGTTCATGAGAACCGCGTAGCCGTAGTTCAGGTTTATGTAAACGTAGACGTCGGCGGTGGGGCGGCCGGAGAGGGCCACCTCGTCCAGCCTTTCACCGGCCTCAACGAAAACCCTCTCGGGCAGCAGGAAGCGCCCGCCGATGTTCACCTTGACGTCCCACCTATCCTTCCCCGGAACGGCCATCACAGAGTAGGGGCCGCTGGAGAACACGAGGATCGATCCGCGGGAGGGCACCCTGTGAAGCACCACGAGGCCGTACTCGTCCGGGGAGACCCTCGCCGTCTCCATAACGGCCCCGAACTTCATCAGGGTGTCGTAGGAGACGATGACGTAATCAACGCCGAGCTTCATCAGGTCGTTTTCCCCCTTGAGACCGAGGTAGTACTTGGCCACCCATTCTCGCGGCCCTCCCTGCGCAACGGGGGCCCTCATCGAGTAGTACGTCACCCAGTGGCCCTGATCCCACCAGGTGAGGACGACGTCGTTGGGGTTGGAGACGTTCCCGAGGTAGGTGAGGGCGGACTCCCAGTTGCCGGTCATGAAGGGGTGGACGCTCAGCGTTGTGCCGGTTCCCTGGTATGCAGATATCAGGGGGACGCCAATCAGGAGCAGGGAGAGGGCAGCGGAGAGCCATTTCCGTTTGTTCTCAGTGATACCCTCAATCCAAGCATCCGCCGTATCATAGAGGGCCACCAGCCCAATGCCGGTCATAGCGGCCACTGCGAGGGAGGATATGAAGAGGAACCTGGTCCAGATGACAGCCATGGGTATCATGACGATGGCGGTGCCCAGGAGGAGGAAATCGGCGGGCCTGGGGCGCCTGAGGAAGCGGATGAGGAAGAGCGGCACGAGAAGTCCCGCGATGCCGTAGGCCTCCCACCAGTCATCGAAGGCCGTCCTCTGGGTTTCGGCTATCGGGCTCTCCGGGAAAATGCGAAGGATGGCCCCGTTTATGACGCCGTAGTACCTGACGGCCAGCCAGAGCGCCGCGGCCGTCCCGATGAGGACTATCAGCGCCCTCTGTTTTCTATCACGGACGAACCTGGAGAGAATCGCCAGGGCGATGACGGATGCCATGGCGAGGGGAAGTGCGTATTTGAGGTACAGAAGGATGAACAGGTCCCTGATGAACCCGAACTGGACCCCGAGCTCCTCGGCCAGCTTTCTCCCTAGCCAGTGGGTGGCGCCCACCATGCCGTACCCGAGGTGGGGGCCTATCGAGTTTGCTAGAAGGGCGCCGACGGCCAGGGATGCGAGGAGGGCCAGGGAATCCCGGAGGTACCTGTCCCTCCCGAGGAGGAACGCACCCACGGCGAGGAGGAGGGCGTTGGCGGCAACGAGTGCGAATATGGGGTAGTACGCCTGCCAGAATGCCGCGGAAAGGCCGGCGAAGATCCCGGGCAGGAGATAGAGTGCCAGCCGGACGTTCCTCCACCGGGGGCCCCTGAGGGAAAGGGGAACGGCGGTTCCAAGGAGGGCCGCGCTGTATAGGAAGAGCATGTAGTTGTCGCCGCGGTAGTAACCGGCCATCGAGCGGAAGACGTGGCCGAAGCTCACGGCCAGGAGAAACGCCGAGAGGAAGGCCTCTCTCTTGCCGTAGAGCCTCAGCACGGCGAGGTACGTGAACAGCACGGTGAGGACGCCGAATACAACCGGCGTTATTCTGAAGGCGTTGTAGAGCGAAACGCCGAAGGGGGAGAGGAGTTTATAGAAGTAGGCGGGTGTCATCCACAGACCGAGGGGGTGGAATCCGCCAATCTGGTACCCGTAGGGGCCCAGGGCGTGCGTGAAGAAGTTCACCCACTCTCCCTTCTCCAGAGCATACCGGATGTAAGCGAGGTGGAAGTATGGATCGTAGCCGAGGAGGTACTCAAAGCGCAGGGGGATGAGCCTGAAGGCGAGGGCGATAGCGGTTACGATAGGGGCCGCGAACTTGGGCTCGATGATGGTGTGCAGAAAGGATGCTATTTCAGACCTCCTCCACCGTTCCATTAAAGTCCCCTCTTACCTCCGGTTATCCCACAGTTCACTACCATCGCAGAGTAATAAAAGCGTTGCGCAGCCGCCACGGTTTTGCACGTCCGCGTCGAGGGTGCGGGAGCCCCCGGGTAAAAATTATTTCGAACCGTTTCAAAAAAATTTTGCTATAAATAAAAGCAAAGGTTTATATAGTTAAAGACCCTATAGGTATTTGAGGAGTGTCTCGCGGGGGAGACTGAAGCGAAAGCTTCACCCGGCTGCGGACCTGAACTGATAACGCGTCCATGATTCGTGAGGGGTCGTGGATTGCATTTAATGGCGAAGGTCTGTAAAGAGTGGAACTTAACTCCAGCCTTTCCGACGGGGCACTCCTCACTTCTTCTAACGTCCCTAAAAAAGCCAATTGCCGAAAACATCACGTCTGGAAGAGTCTTCTGATCACGGGGTCCGGGATGATGTATTCCCTTCCCAAAGGTCAAAAAGCATTAGACCCCACCTGTTTCAGGTAGGGTCTCATTGTTAATAAGGATTGCGATTTGATGCACCGCAAGGCCAGAGAAGTAGACCCCACCCGAAACAGGTAGGGTCTCACTCACCCCTCTGTATCTTCGCGTGCCCGCCGACGAGGCTCTTCCTGAGCTCGAGGTTTCTTATCTCGCACTTCTCGTCGATGATGGAGCGCCAGATGGTGGAGTTTTTGATAACGGTGTTCCTGAAGATTATGGAGTCGCTGACGTCGGAGTTCTCGATGACGCAGTTCTCGCCGATGTAGGCGTAGGGGCCTATTATTGACCTCCCGAGTATCTTGGCGCCCCTCTTTATGACTACCGGGGGAATGATTTTCGCGTAGGGGCTTATCTGAATCTCCTCGACGTGGCTCTCGCGCAGGAGGGTCTTGAGGGCCTCGAGGTAGCTGTCGGCCGAGCCTATGTCGTACCAGTACTCGGAGAAGCGGTAGGCCTTAATCGGCTCGCCCCTCTCGAGGAGCCACTGGAGGAAGTAGCCGGGGGAGTCGCGGTTGCCGTTGGAGAGGTACTCTTCGATGCGCTCCATGACGGTCCTAGGGAAGACGTAGACGCCGGTGCTTATGAGCGTCGAGCGCGGCTGGGCCGGCTTCTCCTCGAAGGATATAACCCTGTCTCCTTCCAGGACCACCACACCGTAGCGCTTCGCCAGTTCGAGGTCGCCGACGTCGTAGACCGCTATCAGCGTCCTGCCGTCGTAGGCCCTCAGAAAGTCCCTCAGGCCGAAGGAGAAGAGGTTGTCGCCGGCGATGACGAGGTAGTCGTCGGGGCCGAGCTCCTCCACGGCCTTCTTCATGGCCCCTATCGTGCCGAGCTTCTCCTCCTCGTGAAGGGTGTCCTCCACTATAAGGCCCACGCCGTGCTTCTCGGCGTAGGGGCGGAAGTGGGCCTCGAAGAAGCGGTTGGTTGAGATGTAGGTCTCGAGCTCCAGCTCCATAACGCTCTCCAGGATGTAGTCGAGGATCACCCTGTTCCCGACTGGAAGCAGGGCCTTCGGGTTGTCCTTGGTTATGGGCCAGAGTCTGGTGGCGTAGCCGCCGGCCATTATGAGGACTCTCATTGATTATCACCATCCAGGGGTTATCAAGACCGTCATAGGATGGGTCCAAACGTATTTAAATAATTTTGTCTCATCATCGGTGGTGGTACGAATGAAAGTCCTCGTTACGGGAGGTGCCGGGTTCATAGGCTCACACCTGGTGGATAAGTTGATGGAGCTCGGATGGGAGGTCAGGGTTCTCGACGACCTCAGCGCGGGCAGTCTGGAGAACATAAGGCGGTGGCTGAACCACGAGCGCTTTGAGTTTATCGAAGGGGACATGAGGGACCCGGGAATCGTTGGGGAAGCCGTTGAGGGCGTCGATGCCGTCTTTCACCTCGCGGCGAACCCGGAGGTTAGAATAGGCTCCCAGAGCCCGGAGCTGCTCTACGAGACAAACGTGCTGATAACCTACAACCTGCTCAACGCGATGAGGGGTTCAAGCGCCAGGTACCTCGTTTTCACCTCCTCCTCAACCGTCTACGGCGACGCGTCCGTGATTCCGACGCCGGAGGACTACGCCCCGCTCGAACCGATAAGCGTCTACGGCGGTGCGAAGCTCGCGGCCGAGGCTTTAATCAGCGGCTACGCCCACACCTTCGGGTTCAGGGCCCTGATCTTCCGCCTCGCCAACATCATAGGCGAGCGCTCGAACCACGGGGTCATCTACGACTTCATAAACAAGCTCAGGAAGAACCCGGGGGAGCTCGAGATACTCGGCGACGGCACCCAGAGGAAGAGCTACCTCCACGTGAGCGATACGGTTGAGGGCATGCTCCACATCTTCGAGCGCTTCAAGGGGAGCGACAGAACCGTCGACTTCTACAACCTCGGCAACGACGACTGGATAACCGTTCGGGAGATAGCGGAGATAGTCAGCGAGGGGATGGGGTTAAAGCCAGCCTTCAGGCTCACCGGCGGCGTCGATGGGGGCCGCGGCTGGAAGGGGGACGTCAAGTTCATGCGCCTGAGCATAGAGAAGGCGAAGGAAACCGGCTGGAGTCCGAGGCTCAACAGCTACGAGGCTGTCCGGAGAACGGTCGGGGAGCTCCTCAGAACGGTTTAATTTCAGTTCTGTTCCTCATTTTATTACCTCGTACACCTTTCTCGCCACGATGAAGGCGAAGGCGAGGAGGAGAAGGTAGGCGGAGAACTTCAGCGAGTCCTTGACGTCCCTCGGGAGGTAGAACTCGCCCACCTCCAGGGTTATCAGGATTCCTATGAGGGCCACCGTCAGGAATATCTCTGTTGATGGGCTGAGGAGGGCGGTGGCGACCAGCCAGAGGGCCAGGAACAGCACGACGTTCTCCCTCATAGCCATTTCTCGATCCCACCGAGACGCTCTAGGACGATTTTCACGTGCTCACTGCCCCGCTCGACGGAAGACACCTTCAGCAGCTCCCCTGTCCCCATGGCGACCGCCAGGAGAACCGCCGACGAGACGGGGTCCGCATAGACCGGACCATCGCACATGGGTCTCACGAAGACCTCGATTCTGCCGTCTTCCTTTTCAAAGACCTCCGCGGAACCAATGCCCAGGGCGCTCAGAACTGAAGAAACGGCGGACGATGCGTATCCAAGCCCCGTCCCTGCCAGCTCCCCGACGTTCTCAATCGTGTACTCAACGATTCCCCATCCCGCGGGGGGGCTTATCAGGACGCCGCTCTCGCGCTCGGAACCCGCAACGAATACCGTACCCTCCCCAAACCTGCCGAGGTGGGGGGAAAAATCGGAGGACTTTGGCAGGAAGACCGCACCCTTCGGGAGGTTCTCGTAGGGGGGAACTATTACGGGGTTCCCCTCGAGCTCAAGGTCGCGCCGCAGGGTTTCGAAGAAGTCGCAGGAGGGGCCGCATGTGAGGGGAAGCACCTCCCTGCCAACCTGGCCACCCAAGGGCAGGACGGCCGCGACGAGGCCGAGGATTATCGTCCCTATCCCCAGGTTGACGAGAGCTGTAGTTCCGCTGGTGCCCCCGTAGTACCAGAGGAGTACTCCAGCCACAGTGAGAACGCCACCGAGTAGCCTGCCCATTTTAACACCGGGACAAATAAACTTAAAAGGTTTTTATGCCTTATGGGCATGA
This sequence comes from Thermococcus sp. 4557, assembly GCF_000221185.1. Classification (NCBI taxonomy): domain Archaea; kingdom Methanobacteriati; phylum Methanobacteriota; class Thermococci; order Thermococcales; family Thermococcaceae; genus Thermococcus; species Thermococcus sp. 4557. The sequence continues at coordinate 1,133,250 of NC_015865.1, forward strand.
TGCCGATGCGGAGAGCCGCACTTTTAATAATCGCGTTCATAATCATCGGATCGCTCCCCCCCACAGCGGGGAAAGCCGTCGAAGCCCCCACCCAGAGGGACGTTTTTCTGTACGACTACTTCTCACAGGTCCTCACCAGGTTCGAGTACTCCCTGAGGTACGCCCTGGCCAACGAGAGCTACTCCCTCACCCTGGCCAACACCACGTTCCAGGAACTGGAGCTCCTACACGAAGAGAGCCTGTACTACGGGGAGAAGGGCGTCAATCTAACCGTGATGCACGTTCTCCCCCCTTTCTACGAGTTCTCGAAGCAGCTGATGATCCTTGACGAGCTCACGCTCCAGTTCCAGACCGGCGGCGACCCGGAGCTGGCGGCAGGGATTCTGGGAACCGCGGGGAAGATGGAGGCGTTGCTGGACGCCATAGAGGGCATGAAGCTGAGGAACGGAACCGAGGTTCTGGTTTTCGACACGTCAGGGGTTCGAAAACGGCTTGAGGAGATAAAGGCCCTCGCATCGAAGGTGCCGCAGACCGGGGAGTTCACCCTGGGGGTCTCTGACAGGAACCCGATGCTCAACGGGACCGTCACGATATTCGGAACCTGCCCCCTCAACGGAACGGTCACCATAGTAATCACGGACGGGAGCTCCACGGCCCTCCTGGCCGTCATGCCCTCGAACGGCTTCTTCTCGAAAGAATACCGCTTTGAGGAGCTCGGGACGTACGAGATATACGCCACCCAGGGCGGCGAGAGATCAAACACGGTCAGCGTCACGGTGGGGAAGATATCCACAGCCTTCGTGGTCGATGGGACGTACTCCACGTTCATCAACGGGACGATAGAGCTCCGCGGAAAGCTCGTGGACTACTACGGGAGGCCCCTCGGGGAGAGGAACGTCTCCATAGGAAATTCCACGGTGGTAACGGGGCCCGACGGGGATTTTTCCAGGAGGTATCGTTTGAACAGGGCAGGAACGATTAAGGTTACGCTCACCTTCGGGGGAGACGAGGTTCACGAGGGCACTTCGAGGGTGGTAACCCTCGTCTTCAGGAAGTACCCGGTCTCGATAGGCCTGGACGGCCCCACAGAAACCGCCCCCGGGAAGGAGGTCGCCTTTGAGGGAACCATAGACCCCGCACTGGAAGTCCCGCTCACCGTTTACATAAACGGCTCCCCGGCATTCAACGTCACGCCCTCGAACGGCACGTTTTCGTTCACTATCACCCCGGAAAAGCCGGGGACCCTGGAAATACATGTGGAGTTTCCCGGCAGCGACGTCTACGCCGGGGCATCATCAAACGTCATCGTGCTGGCGGTGATCCCGCCCGAGAGCATGGCCGCGCGCTACCTGGTCATCGGAGTCCTTACGGTTGCCCTTGTGGCTGCGGTCATCGTGATGAGGAAGAGAGAGGAAACCGGCGGGGGAGGACGCGGAACGTCCCATCAAACCCCATCCCGGGACGAAGGGCCCGCCCCCATGGGGGAGCCGGTTTACGTGCCGGATGACGTTGGTGAGGCCTACAGACTCCTGAGGAGGAGGCTGAGGGACGCCTTCGGAGTTGGTGAGAACCTGACGCCAAGGGAGGCCCTGAGGGCCCTTGAGGGATGGAAGCTGTACCCCGTCCTCGAGAGGGTCACCCTGCTCCACGAGAAGGCGGTCTACGGGGAGGTGGAGCTGGGAGAGGATGAAATCAGGGAGTTCCGGGAGGGCGTTGAGAAACTCCTCGGGGGTGACGGGCGGTGAACAAGACCGTCAAATACATGATACTGCTGCTCCTCATATTCACGTTCATCACAATGCCGCTGACGGTCCCGCTCTTCAAGAGCTCCACGGAGTACAGCATGTTCAACACGGACTGGGACGGCACCTCGAAGTTCGCCCGGCTGGCATACCGGGGGGGCAGGACCGTCGTGCCGATCCTGGGACCCTTCGACACGGTCAACGTCAGCGAACTGAACGGCGTCCTGCTCATAATCGGGCCCAACATGACGTTCACGGGGGAGGAGATAAACCAGATAAAGCTCTTCCTGGAGCGCGGCAACACCCTCCTCATAGCGGACGACTTCGGGACGGGGAACGAGATACTCCGGGGGCTGAACCTCCCTGCAGGTATCTCCAGGTACCCCCTCAGGGACTTCTTCTACGAGGGCGACGACAGGCTTATCGTGTCCGTTAGGATAGAGGACCCCCTCCTCGCAAGGAACGTGACGAAGGTTGTCACCAACGACCCCTCCGCAATAATAGTCGCCCGCAGTGGAGAGACCTACGCGAGTAAGGTGGCCATGGTGAACTTCCACAGGCGGATGTTCCCCCTGCTGACGGAGATGAGGTACGGAAAGGGAAGGGTCATCATACTCTCGGACCCGGACATACTCATAAACCAGTTATACGGGGAGAACGAGCCCTTCCTGAGAAACCTGATCGAGTACCTGGGTGGGGGCACGTTCTACTTCGACGAGGCCCATCACCCCGATTTCAACATGTACACCGCCGGCACCGTCACGGTGACCCGGCTGCTTCCAAGGGCCCAGGCCATCAAGCTCATGCTTATCGTTGCCGCCCTCATCCTCCTGAGGGAAACGGGGGTCTTCGGCATCCTCGGGGGGTTCGTGTGGCGGCACGTATCGCGCTTCCTCAGACGGAACGAGAGCGTTGAGGAGCTCGCCCTGACCCTCGCCAGGGAGAGGGGCTGGGACGAGAGAGAGGTAATGGAAATGCTGGAACGGATGGGTGGTTGAGATGATACTGGAAAAGATCCGGGCAGAGGTAGGAAAGGCGATAGTAGGAATGGACGACGTTATAGAGCTGATGACGATAGCTCTGATAGCCAACGGGCACGTACTCCTGGAGGGAATCCCGGGAATAGCCAAGACCACGCTGAGCAGGAACTTCGCCCAGACGCTGGGCCTCAAGTTCACAAGGATCCAGATGACCCCGGACCTGCTGCCCGCCGACATAATAGGCCACACCTTCTACGACATGCGCAAGGGCGAGTTCAAGATAAGGAAGGGCCCGATATTCGCCAACGTGGTTCTGGTGGACGAGATAAACCGCGCCTCACCCAAGACCCAGAGCGCCCTCCTGGAGGCGATGGAGGAGAGACAGGTTACCATAGAGGGTCTGCCCCTGAAGCTGCCCGAACCGTTCATAGTGCTGGCCACGATGAATCCCGTGGAGATGGAGGGCGTCTACGAGCTGCCGACGGCCCAGGTTGACCGCTTCATGATGAAGATAGACCTCAACTATATCTCGGAGGAAAGCGAGAAGACAATGCTGAGGAGAAAGAGTCTCGGGGAGTTCTCAGAGGCGAGCCAGGCGGTTCTCAGCAGCGAGCTGGCCAGGGCATTCAGGGAGGTTCGGAGGGTCCACGTGAGCGACGCGATAATCGACTACATCTACGGAATACTCAAAGAGACGAGGCTCGACGAGAGGGTGATCCTTGGAGCTTCCCCGAGGGCGGGCGAACACCTCCTCTACGCCGCTAGGGCCAAGGCATACCTCGAGGGCCGGGAGTACGTCATCCCCGACGACGTCAAAGAGCTCGCCGTACCGATACTCTCCCACAGGATAGTCGTTAAACCCGAATACGAGGTTGAGGGCATGAACGGAAAAGACATTGTCGGGGACGCTCTGGAAAGGGTTGAGGTGCCAACGGAATGAAGAGGGCAGAAGTGGTACTCTCGCTGGCGGCAGTGGCAGGGGCGACCGCATACCTAACGGGCAGCCCGGCCGGGGCCCTTGTCGCGGCCATGATGATGGCCCACTACGCCCTGGCAAGGCTGGGCTTCACACCGGACGTCAGGATAGTCCGGGAGCTGCCGGCAAGGGGGATGGAAAAGGAGCCGGTGAAAGCCAAGATAGAGGTCACCAACGAATCGAACATGGGAGGTACGCTGCACATAGCCGAAACCTCCGAGAAGCTCTTCGCCAGAGGGCTGAAAATCCCCCTGAGGCCGGGAGAACGGAAGTACCTGGAACAGACCATCGTCCCACAGTCAAAGGGCAGGGTGCGCCCAAAGGCAAGGGCGGTGTTTGAAGACCCGCTCGGGCTCTTCAGGAAGGAGTTCCCCGTCGAGGAGCACGGGGAGATGACCGTTCTCCCCTCGCTCAGGAGCATACGCGAGGCCATGCGTGAGAGGCATCAGGTTGAAGCCCTCGCAGAGGCGGAGAAGGCCCTGGGGGTTGGAGCGGAGGTCCTGGACTTCGAGGAGCTGAGGGAGTTCCTGCCCGGCGACGACATATCCAAGATAGACTGGAAGGCAACGTCGAGGCTGCAGACCATCATAGTGAGGGTTTTCAAACGCGAGACCCTGAGCGACATCTACATCCTCGTCAACGTCGACGGGAAGTTCCGACGCGAGATAAAGAGGGGCAAGATAGACTACCTCGTCCTCATAATCACCCAGCTCACCGCGTACTTCAGAAAGTTCGGTCACACGGTCAGGGTCGTCGCCTACGATGACGCCGGGGTGGTGGGGGTCATCGAACACGCGGCGGATCCCCTCATCGTCACATCAAAGCTCGATCTCAGGGAGGAGAAGGGTCTGCCGCCCCTGAGGCCGGCGAGTCCATCCCCCGCGTCCTCAATCGGCAAACTGGCCCTCAAGCTCAGGAGGGGCTCCACGGCCACCGGGATCGTGAAGGCGGCGATGGGCATCGAACCCGGGGCCTACGTGGTTATGGTGGACGACCTCGGCCTGCATCCCGGCGAGATCATCAAGGCGGCCAGAATCCTCAGGAGAAAAGGGAACAAGGCAGTACTGATTTACCCCAACCCAATCCTCTTCGCAGACAGAAAAGGCCTGGGTGAGAGGGAGCTGGAATCCCTGTACACAGCGTACCGCGAGAGGAAACGGGTCATGAGGAAGGTCATGGGATGGATCAACGTTATCGAAGTGGGGCCGGGAGACGTCCTTCCGAAGGTGGTGAGAAGGCTATGATCGGGCTGGTGTCGTCAATCCTCGCCGCAGTGGTGCTCGGAAACCCCGCGTTCCTCCTGGTCATCCCGGTCTACCTCATACGAATAAAGAGCCGGAACGGAGCGCTGGTGGCGTTCTACGCCTACGCGATCATACTCACCACCACCCTCCCAAGCGCGTCTGTTTACGAAGCGGCGGGCCTGAAGGCGGCAGTCGTGGCCGGCATCTCCGTTTTCCTCTCCCTCGACGAGACTCTGAGGGGAATCCGCTTTGACAGGGACACTATGATTGTTTCCGGTATCCTCGTGGCAGCGGCGCTGAACGACTACACTTTCATGACCGCACTGGCCGCGGCGGCATTCTACACCGCCCACCAGAACTTCGGGAGGGTTTCAGCTTACCTCGCGGGCTGGGCTGGGGGCTCCGCACTCCTCCTGTACCTGGCCAGGGAGAGGCTCGCCGACCCCGCGGCCCAGGCGCTGGTGGTGATCGGACTCGGCCTGATATTCCTGCTCTTCGCCGAGAGGCGGGACGTGGAGTTCCTGGAGGCGGGTCTGCGTGAGGAGGAGTGAGGGTTTTCTGATATTCACCCTGATAACCTCCGCGGCGATCTTCGGGGCAACACAGACCCTCCCCACACTATACTTCGGGCTGATCTACGGCATGGTTCTCTTCACATTCCGGGGCAACATCCGGGAAAAGCCCCTCCGGCTGGACGCGTATACTATCGCAGGTATCCTCCTAATCGGCGTCTCGCCCATGTTCCTGATTTACAGATGGGGGGACAATCCAAGCCCATCAACATTCCAGGCAGTTTTGTTCCTCGGCGTCTCCCTCGTTCTGTTTGATGCAAAAACGATACTCGTGCCCTCTGCGGTGCCTGTACTCGAGGTGTTTCTAGCGGCGGTTCTCAGGCTCCGGGAAGGGGTCGAACTGCTGAACCTCCTGAGCGGCGCGTTCGTTGACATCACCTCCCACCTCGTACGGGGCCTGGTAGACGTCTTCAACGTCCCCATCATCGTTAGGGGCAACGTTGCTGTCGTGCGCAGCAGCATGGTGATAATAGGCTCCGGCTGCTCCGGGCTGGACGCGTTTATCCTGTACCTGCTCGCGGCAGGACTTCTGATCCTCCTCAGGAAATCGGACGGAAGAGAGGCTTCACTTCTGCTCCTCGGGGCCCTGGGGATAATCCCCCTTAACGCGGTCAGGATATTCACGCTCCTTGTCATCGGCTACCACAGCGGGATATCGTTCCTGGAGCTCTTTCACTCACACATAGGGGACATGATGTTCGTTGCATACGTCTTCGGATACTGGTGGTGGGTTCTGAAACGCCCAAAGAACGCTGAGAAAGCAAAAAACGGGTGAGAGAGGAAAGCCGCTCACCGCCTCCCGAAGAGCAGGATGGCACCAACAACCAACAGCACCACCAGCGCCGCCCTTGACAGGTCACCGCCGAAGAAGGGAACCTGGGAAACATCAACCGCGGGCGAATAGTCGATCTTCCCGTCGCCCACCTCATCATCAGTTGTGACATTGGACATCACATCCATGGCGAGATAATAATATTGCGTATACCATTCAGTACCGTATTTCGTCCTGTTGGCGATCAAAGCGTAGGGATAGAAACTGTTCACCCCCGAACCGGGCTGGAGGTACAGCTCGTCCCGTCTAACCCTGAGTTCAACAACCCCATTATCGTAGTTGACCGCGGCGAGGTCATTTGAGCTGTTGACGTTCCCCTCGCTAACCGAGTTGTAAACCCAGAACGCGGCGTTTGAGCCGCTGATGATTGAGTTTCCGGAAATTCTGCTGAGATTAACCACGATCTCCCTCTGCCAGACCTTTGAGGTCTGAACGTCGCTGCCTAGGGGATTCCACGGGGCCCCTGAACCGGTGTAGATGGTCGGGTCAAACCCATTTTTCCCTCCCTGGTACTGTTCATTGCCGAGGGCGATTATCACAAGGGGAGACTCAGGGCTGTCAAACACCGCGGGACTGTTGAGAACCATCAGGAAGAACGCGTACGTATCATCGAACGTTATCATGAAGTACTTGATATCATAGCCGGGGTTATCACCCCCGTACTGGTTCAGGTCGTCCGACAAATCATGAAAAACCCAGACCCCATTTACGTACCCGGATTCCCCTGGGGATATCCCGGAATTCTGAATATCCAGCTCGGAGGGCCAATCGGAGGGATCTCCATCAACTGTAATGGGGTATGCCCCAACGATACCTGCTTCCATCAGCAGTAGCATCAAAAACAACGCCCCGACCCTCATCATCAACCCCCCACGGGCCGATTCGTTGATATTCATCAACTTATATTTTGTTGTTAACCTATTTAAAACATGCTCTAACCACCGCAAATAAATAGATACGTTGAAAGAAAAGAAAAAACAGCCCCATAACTTGATGTTTTTAACCAAAATCCCGGCGGATCGAGGTGTCGGTCTAAGAAACCATTTTAAACCCAGTATTTTACTCCGGGTAAGGTGGATGGAATGGGCCTGAAGAGGTACTGGGATCTGCTCACAATCATCGCCCTCTCGATCATCCTCGACCTCCTCATATTCTATGCCTCGGACAGTTTAGCGAGAAAGGCCCTAGGCCTCGCCTTCGTCCTCTTCTTCCCGGGCTACGTTTTTATAACCGCCCTCTTCCCAAACAGGCCCGAGCTGGACAACCTTGAAAGGCTCGCCCTCAGCTTCGGCCTGAGCATAGCGGTAGTACCCCTCATCGGCCTCGGCCTGAACTACACCCCCTGGGGCATTCGGCTTATCCCCATCCTGGTGAGCCTCACCGCGTTCAACATCGTTTTCTCCCTCATCGCCATCCACCGCAGGACAGGGGCCTTCGAGCCCTGGATCCCCTGGATAACCCTCGAACAGGTCAAAAGAGAGCTCGAATGGGATGAGTCGAGCAAACTCGACAGGGCCTTGACGGTCATCCTGATAATCGCCATCATAACATCCATCGGAACCCTCGGCTACGTGGTAACCCACCCCAAACAGGGGGAGGCATTCACAGAGTTTTACATCCTCGGACCCGAGGGCATAGCCGACAACTACCCGACGGAGCTCAGGGTCGGTCAGAACGGGACGGTGATAATAGGGATAGTCAACCACGAGCACCGCAACGTAACATACCACGTCCAGATATGGCTGGTGAACCTGACGTGGGACAACACCACCAACACCACGATAATCCACGGGATGTACCCGATGCCCGGCTGGTTCAACGTGACGCTGCCCAGCGTCCCGGTCAACATCGAGGGCAACTGGACGCCGCAGTTCGAGACCAACTACACCTTCAGCATCGAGGAACCCGGCAAATGGCAGGTGTGGTTCCTCCTCTTCAAGGACGATGAACCCGAGCTCCCCCCAGCCCCCGCGGACGGGAACTACGCGGAAACCCCCGCGAAGGACCTCATACTGGAGGCAATAAACGGGACGGTCCAGAGCCTCAAGCTGAACGTGGAAGTTAAGCCATGACGCGGCGCGCTCAGCCGGTTTCCAGGACCGTTATCCTGTCGCCGGGACTGAAGCCGTTGCCGTCGGAGGGGTCGAACTTCAGACCGGGCCAGACGTCACCGTCCGCCTCCTCCCACAGGCCAACGATGTAGTGAACATCGGAGTAATCCCCCCTGATCCTCGGATAAACTTCATTCACGAAGTACCAGACCCCGGCTATTGTTGAGTCCACGTTCGTTCCTGCAATAACAAGGATGGGCGTGCCCCGAAGGTTCTCGACGGCCTGAATAACAAAGTATCCCTCCCCCACGTCCCACCAGTTCTCAGGGGCCTCCGGGAGGGGATAGAGGCGCATCGGGGTAGAAACCCCATCAGGGCCCAGAGAAACCAAAAGGGAGCCGGAACCCCCGAGAATGACCGTACAGTCGTTCGAACCCGCCCCAATAAGGATGAGAGATGTGTCTGAATCCAGGAGGCCACCGCACTCGGCATCATTCATCAGAGACAGGGAGTACACCCCGCTTAAAATCTGCACAGAGTACCTCGTTTCCGCTTCCCTGTCGGGCGAGCCGAAGCCGGAGGTCCGGAGGGAGAAAAATGAGCGGCCGGCCAGAGACCCCAGCGTGGACGTGGAGTACCACGACCGGTAAACCCTGAAATCGTCGGAGGAGAGAACAAGGTAAGGATAGCTGGAGTCCCACGCGGTGGTTTTGGTCCCGGGAGATACCGCCCGGAAGAAGTTTAGCAGCACGAAGCTCCTGAAATCCGAGGCGTCCCTCCACGCGACGATTCCATCGTTCTTCAGATGGTAGAGGGACACGTCCAGGGCCTCGTCAGTAATCACCGCATCGTAGGTATAGAACGCCGACGGCCTGGCCACGTTCATGCCGCTGATGAATATCAGGGAAGCCAGGAGAATCGTCAGTCCAATTCCCGAAAACTTCGCCGAAAAGGAGTTGAACTCATCGGGAAGATGCCGGAGATCCTCGTGGATTATCCTGGCCACGAGGGGGGCGCCAAAGACCGGAAAGTACTGGAGAACCCTGACGAGCCAGTTGCTGAAGCCCCAGCCCCCCGCGGTCCTCGGCATGAGGAACGAGATCGCAAGCATCGCGCCCCCGATCAGCATCCACGAAACCGCCAGGACCTCCAGGGTCTGGAGTTTTCCGCCGCGAATCCGATCGAGGAGGGAATACACAAGCATGAAGCCAAAAAAGATGTTTCCAAGCTGGAAGAACACGAAGGCCAGCAGAGACCCGCTGTAAACGGTGCTGTAAACGGCCGAGTTCAGCAGGAACTGGAGATACACCGCGACTCCCCACGCCAACGCGGCCAGGAGCAGGATAGGGACGAAGAACCTGTTCACCATACCCACGAGGAACCCCCAGGCTCTCACAAGCAGCCCTCTCCTCCGGCGAAGGAACGAAACCACCAGCCACACAAAGGCGACGGTTAGAAGATAACCCCCGACCGCAAGGAGCTTAAAAAGCCCCTGCGACAGGTGGAGGGCACTCACGAGCCTCATGTTCTCCACAATCCAGATGACCGCACCCACCATCCTGCCGTACGGGGGGAACCAGAGGACCGTGAGCAATCCGGCGAGCGAAGATAGGGCGACGAGCAGAAAATTCCTCCTCCATAGCCCGTTGGAGAGGTCCTCGGACAGCGACATGTAAACCGTGTAGAGCATCAACAGCACCGAGAAGAAAACAAAGGAGAGTATATGGATCAAAGCCATGAAGACGAACAGAAGCGGCAGCACGACGAAGTCAGCATCCCGAATTTCCCTGTGGCTGCTCAGATAGTAAACGGTGACAAGGAGTCCCCAGAGGAGCCCAAGCTGCTGGGGCCTCACCTCCAGTCCGGCCCAGATGTAGTAGCTCGAAAGGAAGAGCAAGAGGACCGACAGTATTGATACCTCCCGGGAGAGACCAACCCTGCGGTAGAACCAGTAAACGACGGGAACGTACATGACAAACACCGCAAGTGAAAACGCGATGACGAGCCGCAGGGGCTCCAAACGGAAGGTATGGAATATCCCCATCAGGAGGAAGGGGAGGACAAAGCCAGAGAACGGCCACTTCCTGTAGAAATACACATCCCCCATCAGGGACATGTAATAGCTCTCATCGAACGCCGTGAAGTACCTGCCGAAACCGCAGCGTATAGAGCACCCAAGAACAAACGCGAGAAACGCCAGGAGAAGAAGCCGCCCTCCCCAGCCCAGTTTACCCCACAGGATAACCGAGACAGCCCCCAGAATGAAGATAAAGGTAAGCACCGCCACTTCCAACTTGCTTTACCCCCCTGCCTCCAGAAGGGCCCTCAAGGAGTATTTCTCGCCGGAACTGGAGACGACAACGACCCGTATCTCCACGGGGTGGGGAACGTACTCCACCTTGAGTGTTCTCAGAGAGATCACGTACCCGTCACCATCGCGGGTTAGGTTGAATTCCCTGTGGACTTCTATGAGCCTGTCCCCGTCTTTCCTCCGGGAAACGTCCGAAATACTGGTTCCATCAGTGGTGTTGACGATAATTGAGGTCCCGTTGGCAACATACATAAGGGGAAAGTTCTCCAGAACGTGGATAAGATCGTCCCCGGTGAGGTTGAATCTCGTGAGGTCAATGCCGTACGCCCGCGGGGCACCAACAACGTCCGAAGAGCCGTTCACCCTCAGAACCCTCGTTTCATCCAGCAGTACGCGCTCGGAGTAGTTAACTGCATCGATGGAAAAGCTGAACTGAACCCTCTGGATATCACCCGGATTCAGGGTGACCTTACCGGTTTCTATCGAGGAGTTATCGAGATACACCGTATACACATAGGTACTGACGCCCTCCTCATGGGACTCAATAAGGAACGCAAGCTCGTACGTCCTGTTCGGCTCAACCCTGGGGAAGACGTCGCTTTCAAAATAGACCTTGGTGTAACCCTGAGAATGAGGCTGATTGAGCGTCACAACCAGCAGGGAAGCCCCCAACAGCACCACCGCAATTAGAGCCAGAGGATAAATCCACCGCCGCTTCATACAGACCCCCACGTGTCCCTCCGTTCAGGATAAACCCCCGAGAATTTAAAACTTTTGCCAGAAGTTAGAACAAAACCTGAAAAGGAAGAAAAAGGAAACCTTCAAGATTCACTTCAGTCCCAGTAGTAGCAGTAGCAGCTCGGGATGCTGTCGGTCCAGATGACATCTCCAGGCTCAAGGCCAAAGAGTCCTGGGTCGCTCATGTACATGATGTGCAGTATGTCGTCGCCGGTGCTGAAGCCGTTGACGTCGTCCGGAGCGCCTCTGATCCAGGCGGGAGCGAATATGGACTCCTCCCAGTATACGTAGTCGTCACTGCTCTCTCTCCACTCTCCCACTATGTATCCGCTCGGCGGAAGCGGCTGGTGGCCGTATCCCATGTAAATTATCCAGTCAACGAGCCAGGAAGCTGCGACAGTACCGTCAACGCCGGCACCTTCAATTGAAAACACTAGGACGCCGTCGTCGGTGGTGAACCACTGGATGACGAATATGTCCCTGCTGACATCGTACCACTGCTCGTCCGGCCCGACCCACTCGACAACGGTGCCGTTCGGTAGCACGAACGCATCGTACATTCCGTTCTGAGGCGGCCTTCTGACGACTGGCGCTATGCCCTCGGTGTACTCGTAGTATCCGAGCGGCAGGTTGACTCCACTGCCGCCGACGAGGATAACGATGTCTCCCGGCTGGAGGCCAGGCATCTCACCGGTGGTGAGGTCAACGTACTGCGGGTTGTCGTCGAAGATGACCCTGCTGGCGTTGGCACCGGCCTGGCTGAGGTAGAACAGCACACCGAGGTTGTCGGCGGCCAGGGTGCCGTGGCCGGTGGTTATGACCGGGTTCTGGTCGGCGTCGAAGCTCCATCCGAAGTACGGCTGCGGTGAACCGAGGGCCCAGCTTCCGCCGCCCTCGACTATGTACCTGGCGTTCTGGAGAACGTCACAGAGGCCAAGCTCAAGGCAGATGGCCCTGCGGACCGTGAAGTCCTGGGAAGCGACCTGTATCGGGTCGTACCTCTCAAGCTGCTCGCCGTGGAGCTCGTAGATGGCCTCGAGCTCGATGGTCTTCTCCATGCCCTGGAGGTACAGGTACTCGCGGAGTATCTGGCTGAGGTTGTAAACGTAGAGCGTGGTGATGTTGTTGTCGAGCTCGTTGACGGCGTAGAACGTGTCGCAGTCCTTCACGTACTCGTTGATGACATTGAAGCTGAAGAGGGCGAAACCGGGCTTGGTGAACTCGTCCACATGGGTGTACGTCACTATGAACCTGAACTTAATCATCGTGACGCCGCTGACGGAGAAGTTAACGGAGGTCGTGTTCCACGGGGTGTCGTCGGCCTCGGTGAAGCTCAGGAGGTCAATCCAGTTGGTGCTCCAGCCGTTCGTTGGGTCGTACACCTTGTACTGGAGGGTGACGGTGACGTTCGGGTCGAGGGCCAGGGCATAGGTGAAGGTGGCGTTAACGGTTCCGGTGTAGGTCTTAACGTCAGCGCTGGTGTTGTCGATGAGCCGCATGGGGTCTGTCATTATGTAGCTGTTGTTATCTATCTCGTAGCCGGTCGGGTAGGTAGTGAGGGCCCATCCATAGCCCATGTTGTAGTAGGCGACCATGTCGGCAGGCTCGGCGTGCACGAAGCCATGGTCCTCATCTAGATCCCATCCCTGGAGGTAGTCATTGGCACCCTCGGGAACCTTTCTGGTGAAGTTCTCGGTGATAACACCCCAGCTGACTTCACCATCGCTGATGAGGATGCACTCCTTGTAGGTCTGGAAGTACTCGGCCGGGAGCCAGTACCTGAGCTGGTTGTCCACGAATATCTTAATTCCCTTGAAGGTCAGGTTCTGGTAGCTGAGGTTCCAGGCGTAGACGTTGTAGTCGAACCTGCTGTCCCTACAGTCAAGCGTGTAGCTGAGCGGATAGCTTATCGTATACACAGGACCGTCCTCAAGGTACTTGACGAAGGTCTTCTTGAGATCGCCGTAGTTGATAATGTCATAGTGCTCATCTGGGCTGCAGCCACCGCACTCGGAGTCGTTGTAGTGCCATTTAATGAGGAACGGCTTCGGCAGGTTGAGCGGTGGCTTGGGACCCTTGATGACAACCGGTGCAGTGCCCGAAGACCTCGGGTTTCCACCGACGTAGGTACCAACGCTAACGGTATAGGTTCCCGGAATCTCCGGGTTCTTAAGGCCGCCGAGAACTATCTCAACCGTGTCAGTAGTAGCTATCGGTATGTTGACGTAAATGAACACCGACTGGACGTTTGGATCGGACGGATCCTGCTGGTAGCGTACAACGTTTACAACATTGCCGGTCTTGTCAGTTCCGTTGATCTTGAATGAGACCAATGAGACCTGAGTAACGTCGAACGGAGAAATCCCAGTAAAACCAACCTTGATGAGTCCCTGCCCTCCACCTGGAAGGTCCAGGAGCGAGTTGTTGAAGTACAGGGTCAGTTCAACATTGGTGGCGTTTGTAGTGTCGTTGGATAGCTGGGGTGGAGCTATGAAGTTGATGTCAGGCAATGAGTCATCCGCAAGCGGCTGGAACGTTATCGGTGTGGTTGGCACTGAGATGCTTACTGCCGCGGGCACTGCAGCTGCTAAAACAAACAAAGCCAACAATAAACTAAGGGTTTTCCTTCTCATACCATATTCACCTCTCTATCCCGGTACCGGGGGGTAACCCCACTCGACATATAGTGTTTTAGAATATATAAGCTTTTCTTTGATTAACAACACTCATATACTAGATTGTAATTCGTAACCCGACAATTGTGCGTAGATTACGTGTAAGATTTAAGAATAGAAAAACATTAAATTTAGTAGGTTCTTAACATTGATGATTTCTAGTCGTAATCATGATATGGAGTAATTGTTTACCATGTGCCACTTCTGATTCAATGGGATACAATAATACATAGTCCGGGACCAATTCCTAGCACCCTAGGTAACATTCAAAAACCAGTCATCAAATATCGGGTCGATATTCAAACCCCACGCGCGCCAGTATCGACATCTTCCTCAGGAGCTTTGGGTTGTCCATTACCCACCTCATGGCATCAACAAGGGCCGACACGCTCAGATCCTCCAGAACGAATCCGTTCCTGCCCGACTCAACGAGAAACTTTGCCCCCACGTTGGGCGACACGATGACGGGAACACCGAAGGCAAGGGCCTCGGCGACCACCATTCCAAAGGACTCGAAAGAAGAGGGAAGAACGAGAACCCCTGCTCGCGAGTATATTCCCGCCAGTTCCTCAGGGCTGTTGACCCTGCCAAAGAACCGGACCCTCGAACCGAGGCCGAGCTCAAGGGCCAGCCGCCGGTACTCATCAAGAAGATCCCCGTCCCCGACGACCCAGAGCTCCCACTCCGGAAACTCGGCTGAGAGCCTGGAGAACGCCCTGATCAGGAGATCGAGGTTCTTGAACCTGTGATACTTGCCAATCTGCCCAACGAAGAGAACCACTTTTTCCCCGGATCCACCCTTCTGAAAGGAGGAGCGCCCGGGAAGGTCGATTTTCGGGGGCGATATACCTGGATTGTAACCGAGTCCGCGCAGATGCTCCCAGACCGTTTTTGAAACGGCGATTATCTCTGCCCCGCGGAGGGTGAGCCTTTCCAGGGTCGCGGAGTATATTGAAGAAACGAGGTCAAGCAGCCTGGCGCCCTTCTTGAGTCCAACGGTGTGGTAAACTACAGTTACCGGAATTCCCCGGAGCTTCGCCAGGAAGGACGCCACATCGGCAGCGAAGGGAACCGGAGTGTGCGCAATAACCATGTCCGCATCCCGAATCATCGCGGCTGCCCTCAGGACGAACCGCAGGCTCAGGGGGGTGTTGGAGAGTATCACCCCTGGCCTAACGCGGTGAACCCGTATCCCCCCAACGTCCTCAACACCACCCTTCCCCCGGGTCATGCAGAGAACCTCGACCTCGTTCTCACCGGACAGCGCCCTGGCCATGTCGAGGGCGTATCTCTCCAGTCCGCCGCCCTCGGGATAGAAATAGGGAGAAACGATGAGGATCCTGCGCCGTCCCATCAATGCTCCCCCTTCAGCATGTAGATGCTGACGAAGAACGAGAAGAATATCACCGACAGCCCCAGGGTCGTTAGGGTGAGCACTAGGACGGCCTCCCTGAGCATGAAGAGGGCCCCGTAACCGGACGAGCTCCACTCCATGAAGATATAAATTCCCAGGAGCACGCCGACGATGAACATCAGGCCGCCAACGAGCAGCCCCTCCTCGAGTATGGAGTACCTCATGAAGAACCTCGTCAGACGGGTGGGCTCGTCGAGACCCTCTTTAACGGCGTAGACCCTGGCTGAGATTCCAAACCCAAGTATCTGGAAGCCAAGCAGGGTCAGTGCGCTACCGAGGATCAGGGTGTGAAGCCTCTCCGACCTGATGAAGTAAGCGTACCCCATCAGGACAACTCCAGCCAGCATGAAAACTACTGCTGGAAGGAGGAAGAGGTACGAGGGGGAATAGAGGAGCATGAGCCTCAGGTGCCTCCATCCATCCCTAAAGGAGCTGAGCTTGGATTCCCCAATTCTCGGGTGGTACTTTATCGGAACCTCCACCGTACGAAGGCCTCTCTTTGCAGCCTCGATCACCATCTCGCTGGCGAACTCCATCCCCTTGCACTGGAGGGGGAGTTTTTCAAGGGCGTCCCTTCGTATCGCCCTCATGCCGCAGTGGGCATCGCTTATGCCCGCCTTGAAGAGGAAGTTGAGTATCCACGTGAGGAGGGGGTTCCCAATGCGTCTGTGGAGCCACGGCATGGCCCCATCGTCCATCTCCCCCTTAAGGCGAGTCCCCATGACGAAGTCCGCTTCCCCTCTGAAGAGGGGTTCCAGGAGCTTCGGGATGTCCTCGGGGTCGTAACTACCGTCGGGATCCATCATCACGATGAACCTGCCCCGAGCGTTTCTGAAACCCGTCAGGTATGCATCGCCGTAGCCCTTCCCCTCCTGCCTTATCACGCGCGCCCCCATGGATTTCGCTATCTCCGGCGTCCTGTCTGTGCTCTTATCAACGACCACGATCTCATAGGGAACGCCCATCCTTTCGAGGACATCCTTTATACGGGGCAGCATTATGGATATTGCCTCTTCCTCGTTCATGGTGGGCAGTACTACCGTTATCTCAGGCTCCATTGGCAACACCTTTGTAATACCTTTCAAGCTGATTTGCAACGTTGTCCCAGTCATATCCGCGGGCGTATGAAACGGAAGGACGCCTCATGCGGTGAGAGTCCTCCCACACTAATAAGAGTTTCCTTGCAAAGTCCACGGGGGTAGGGTCACTGACGTGACCATTTCTTCCCGCGATGATGAGGTCGGCGGAGGCGTTCATTGGGGCACTGACAACGACCGCCGGAACGCCGGCAGCGTTGGCCTCCAGCACGGCTATCCCGAATCCCTCCCTGATGGAAGGGAACGCAAAGACCCGTGAGGATTTGACGACGGAAACTACCTCCTCAAAACTCGGAAGAAAGCCGAGGAAGTCCACGTTCTTCTCAACCCCCAGTTCGCGGGCCATCCGCTCAAGCTCTCCCCTCATGGGACCGTCCCCCACGATTCCAACCCGGAACAAGGGAACGTCACGCAGTATTATGCGCAGAGCCTCGAGGAGGAGCCCCACGTTCTTGTGCTCGATGAGGCGACCAACGAAGACCGCGTCGTACCGCAGTTCGGGATGGGGCTCAACCGAGCGTATGAGGCCGAAGTCTATGCCGTTGGGAACGAAGCCAAAGTTAAGCCTCGCCAGCTCCTTCAGCCTGTCCAGCGTGTGCATGGAAACGGCGAGGTGATTCTCAGTCAGCCGCAGGAGGTTCCTCTCAATGGCCCTCCCCACCGAAGACCCCACAGGAATGTATTCCCCCCAGTAGTCGCCCCAGTACTCGTGCCAGGTTACAACGAAGGCCGCCGAGTCCCCGAACCTCAGACGGGACGGGTATGCGTGAAGGTAAGGAAACTCCTGGCAGTCCACCACATCGTACGAGTCAACCTCCCCCATGAGCACCCTCAGGGAAAATTGCAAGGCCTCGAGGGGACTCCTTACACCGCCCCTGTACAGCTCAACGGGCTTCCCCAGGCCGTGGATCGTTATCCCATCCCGCTCAATAGTCCCCCTACCCCCCCACCATCCAAAGGTGTACCAGTGAACCTCGTGCTTCCTGGCCAGCCGCTTCCCAAGTTCGTAGAGCCTTCGCTCCACGCCTCCCTTGACCTCGGGGTAGAGGGCATCGTAGATGAACGCTATCCTCATTCCGGACTCTCCCCACTAGAGCTAGTAACCCACCCAATTTAAAAATATCCCCTCACACGATGAAAACACAATACTTTTTAATACTCCAGCCGAAGGTATCCCCGTGGGGATTCAGGTGGATGCGCCAAAAACCAAGGAGCCCCGGGTCGGCCCGGGGGACCTTATAAAAACAAGGTATCTTCTTCCCGGTATAATACTCCTAGCCCTCACGCTCCGTCTGATACCCCTGAGGTTCAGCTACTTTCTGGGCTACGACACATATTTCCATGCGGCATACGTCGAGTACTCCACCGCCCTCGGGAGCTGGGTAAACTTCTTTCCCTACGCCAACGCTCCCTGGGGAATGCTGATTGACCAGTTCCATCCGAAGGGGTTCTGGATGCCGCCCCTTTACCTGTACAAACTTCTCTCCCCCTTTGGGGTATCCCTCGATGAGACATTCCGCGTGACCCCCGCAGTAGTGGGCACCGTGACCATCATCCTCGTGTACCTCGCCATCAAAGACCTGTACAGCAACACAGAAGCCGCTCTCTCCGCCGTATTCATGGCGATCTCCTTCGGACACATCTTCCGCTCGATGGCGAACTACTACCGCGGCGACAACTACCTGCTGCTCTGGTACTCCCTGGCACTCCTGGGGATCGGGTTGGCGCTCTCCCCAAAGCTCAGGGAGAAGCTGGGACGCGGGGTGCTCATCCTCTACCTGATTCCCGGGCTCGCGGCAGGGCTGGCGGCCGGATTCTGGAGTGCTTACTATCTGATATTCGTGCTCCTGCTCGCCAACGCAGCATTCCTCGCCCTGGGGGGCCTGCTCCTCAGAAAGCCCAGGGCTTTCATTGATTCCCTCGCCCTGACACTCTCAGCTGCAGTGGGTGCCCTGGTGGCAAACTTCCTCGGCCCCCACCTCGGGTACGGCATGTTCGGCTGGAACCGTCCGGACGGAGTTGCGGCCGCAGAAAAGCTGGGCCTGGAGTTTGGATTGGTGAAGGACGCCTTCCTGCTCGCATACCTGAAATACGCCGTTCCCCTCGTGGTGCTGCTGATAGTCCTCCTCCTCGCGGCCTCACACGTTCTGAAAGATATCCGCCACAGGGCGGCCCTCGTAGCCGTCATAACGCTCGCTGGGGTGATCGTGGCGATCCACTACAGGGGCTTCGTGGAGGGCGTGTTTCTGACGTTCCTCCAGAGGTTTGGGGACGAGGCCATAGCCGAGACCCAGAGGACGTCCCTGAGGGACGCATGGATCTCCTACGGAACCCTCCTGCTCGCAGCCCCCTTCTTTGCCCTCCGCATGAGGCCCTCGCGGATTAAACTATCCGACTTCATCGTTCTGGGCTTCGCAATTCCAGGGGTCATTATGATGGCCCTCTGGACCAGATTCCTGTTCATCGGCTCGCTGGCGGTGGCGGTTCTGGCAGGAATCGGGACGGTCGAGCTGATGAATCTCCTGAGTGAGAAAGGTATCAAGAACAGGAAATACATCGCCGCAGCGGTGGTGGCACTCCTGATAATACCGCCGGGCGTCCTGGGGGTCCAGCACACACTGAACGCAAGGCCCTTCGTGAACGAGAAATGGGAGACCGCCCTCAAGGCGCTCGGGGAAACGTCCAACAAAAACGATGTCGTCCTCACCTGGTGGGATCAGGGGTACTGGGTGACGTACTTCTCCCACAGGGCAACTCCCTCCAGGGGCGTGCCTGACCAACTGACGGCAAGGTACTACCTCGGCCTCGTCGGCGAGGAGGAGCTGATGAACCTCGGCGTTGATTACGTCATAGTCTCCTACGACGCTGTTCTCAAGTTCCCGGCGGTGCTGAAGACTGCAGGAGTTCCGGTTAAGGACTACCCAATGGTACCGATCCCCCTGGTTGAGGAGAGCGGGAACACTCTGATCTTCGCGCAGGACGGGTACTCAATAACGGCCCGGCCTGAAAAGAACGGCTGGAACATCGTGGTCAGCGTGGGTGAAGGTGCGTTCTCACCGCTGGGGGCCCTCGTGGAGGGCGGACATGGGCCGAAGGCTGTAAACGTCACAGGGGGCCCAAAGGCGGAGGCCTTCGTGTACATAAACCTGAACTACGGCTACGCAGTTCTTATGAACTGGAAAGCTTTCAACACAACCCTCGCAAGGCTGATGTTCACGGAGAGCCTGCCGGGATACAGCATGGTGTACTCCGACGGAGGATACGTCAAGATTTTCAGATTCGAACACCCCAACGTGGCCGTTGTTTCCAGGGAGGGACGTGCCGTCCTGAAGTTCACGAACGCCACCGGAACGCGCCTGGTACTCGAGGGCTTTATGGACAACGGAACCAGGGTCTTCGAGGAGAGCTACGACGTGACGGGGTTGGATGAGTTCTCCCTTCCCCCGGAGCTGGAAGAGGGCGCCGTCGTAAGGTATACTTACGAGAGGAACGGAAAGGTGCTGGATAGGGGCACATTTAGGTTACACGACGCTTGGGGACAGTGAGCTTTTAAACCCCCCACCCCATTCTTTTTCCATGCTGAGAAAAATCGGCCTGATCTTCGACATGGACGGCGTTCTTTACAGGGGGAACAAACCGGTTGACGGTGCCAGGGAGCTGATAGGATTCCTGAAGGATAAGTGTGTTCCGTTCATCTTCCTCACCAACAACTCCACAAAGGACCCCTCCATGTACCGGGATAAGCTCATCTCGATGGGCATAGACGTCCCCGAGGAGGCGATAGTAACCTCCGGCATGGCAACGAGGCTCTACATGGAAAAGCACCTCGAACCGGGGAAAATCTTCGTCATCGGCGGGGAAGGGCTGCACAGGGAGATGGAGCGCCTCGGATGGGGGGTCGTTGGCGTAGATGAAGCCAGAAGGGGAGGATGGAAAGAGGTCAAATACGTCGTCGTCGGTCTCGACCCGGAGCTGACCTACGAGAAGCTCAAGTACGGAACGCTGGCGGTAAGGAACGGCGCGATGTTCATAGGCACCAACCCCGACACCACTTACCCCGCGGAGGACGGCATCCACCCGGGGGCCGGGGCGATAATAGCCGCGTTGAGGGCCTCAACGGGTGTGGAGCCGCTGGTGATAGGCAAGCCAAACGAGCCTGCCTTCGAGGTGGCCAGGGAGAGGCTGGGGCGATTCGGGGACGTTGATGAAATCTGGATGGTCGGCGACAGGCTCGACACCGACATCGTCTTCGCCAAACGCTTCGGCATGAAGGCGGTAATGGTCCTGACTGGCGTAAACGCGCCGGGGGATGTTGAAAAAACCGGCATAGTCCCAAACATCATCCTTCCGAGCGTGAGGGAGCTCCTCGACTACCTGAAGACCTTCGTGGAGGCATCGGAATGAAACTTGGGGAACTCCTTGAGAGGCTGGTCTGGCAGGAGAACGAGCTGTACAACCTTCACAAGCTCGGTGAGACCTTCGCCACATTTGAGAGGCCCGATCTGGTGGAGACGTTTCAGCTGATGGCGGAGGAAGAGCTTAGGCACAGGAGAACCCTCGAGACACTGCTCGCCGAGGGAAGTTTGGAGGGAACCGCGGTTATAGACTACCTCGATTCCCTGTCCCTCGAACCGATGCTGGGGGATGGGAGGGCAAAGCCCGAGAGCCTCGAGGAGCTGATTCTGGATGCCCTCGTAAGGGAGAAGCACGCCCACGAGCTCTACACAAAGCTCGCCCAGATACTGGACGGTTCCCTGGGACACATATTCAAAATGATGGCCGGGGAGGAGCTAAAACACGCCTACCGGCTTAAACTGGTCTACGAAACCCTTTGACGCATGGATAAATTATCCGACATCCCATTTTTCTATCCCTTCACCCTCCGGGCAAATTTTGAAGCCCAAATTCGTCACCGTGGCAACACTGGGTGGGGTAAGGTATATTTACCGGGCGCACCATAGGGCCATGCTGATGCTTCTCCTAACAGGGGCAACGATAGATAACTGTATGTCAGGGGTGTTTATATGCCAGTTGAAAAAGTGATGAAAAGGGATGGCAGAATCGTCCCGTTCGATAAAGAGCGTATAAAGTGGGCTATACAGAGGGCAATGCTTGAAGTCGGCGTTCGCGATGAGAAGCTCCTCAACAGAGTCGTCAGAAGGGTCGTCAGAAGGGTCAACGAGCTGTACGACGGCCAAACCCCGCACATAGAGAACATCCAGGATATAGTCGAGCTTGAACTCATGCGCGTCGGCCTCTTCGACGTGGCAAAGGCCTACATCCTCTACCGCAAGAGAAAGGCCGAGATACGCGAGGAGAAGAAAAAGATACTCAACAAGGACAGGCTGGACGAGATAGACAAGCGCTTCTCCATCAACGCCCTCCGCGTCCTTGCTTCACGCTACCTGATAAAGAACGAGAAGGGAGAGATAATTGAGAGCCCCAGGGAGCTCTTCGAGCGCGTCTCCGTTCTCGCCGTCATCCCTGACCTGCTCTACGATGAGAGGGTTTTTGATAAGGACGGAAACCACGAGCAGGACTTAAGCAGGGTAGAGCACTACATGGGACTCCTCGACGAGTACGACGGGAAGCTCTCCATCGGAAGGTTCAAGCTCAACAGGTACCACTTCGAGAGGCTCCTCAACCTCTACCGCGAGCTGGCCGAGAAGGGCCAGATGAAGGTTCCAATAGACGATGTAATAAAAATGCTCGAGAACGGCGCCTTCGACCGCTACGAGGACGAGGTTGAGGAGTACTTCAGGCTGATGACGAGCCAGGTGTTCATGCCCAACAGTCCGGCGCTCATCAACTCGGGCAGGCCGCTCGGGATGCTCTCGGCGTGCTTCGTTGTGCCGATAGAGGACGACATGGAGAGCATAATGAAGGCGGCCCACGACGTGGCCATGATACAGAAAATGGGTGGCGGAACCGGTTTGAACTTCTCGAAACTCCGTCCCGAAGGCGATTTGGTTGGAACTACGACCGGAGCTGCCTCAGGGCCAGTTTCGTTCATGCACCTCATCGACGCCGTCAGCGACGTCATCAAGCAGGGCGGCGTGAGGCGCGGGGCGAACATGGGTATCCTCGAGGTCTGGCACCCGGACATAGAGAAGTTCATCCACGCCAAGGAGAAGAACGTCGGAACCAACGTGCTCAGCAACTTCAACATCAGCGTGGGCATCTGGGCCGACTTCTGGGAGGCCCTTAGGGAGGGCAAGCGCTACCCGCTCATCAACCCGAGAACTGGAGAGAAGGTCAAGGAGATAGACCCCAAGAGCCTCTTCGAGGAGCTCGCCTACATGGCATGGGCGAAGGCAGACCCCGGTGTGGTGTTCTTCGACGTCATCAACAAGAGGAACGTTCTTGAGCCCGCAAAGGGCGAGAAAATCCGTGCGACCAACCCATGCGGAGAAGAGCCGCTCTACGACTACGAATCGTGCAATCTGGCCTCGATTAACCTTGCAAAGTTCGTGAAATACAACGAGGAAGGTCAGCCGTACTTCGACTGGGACGAGTATGCCTATGTCATCCAGAAGGTCGCCAAGTACCTCGACAACGCCATCGATGTCAACAAGTTCCCGCTGCCGGAGATAGACAGGAACACCAAACTTACTAGGAGAATAGGCGTTGGAATGATGGGTCTGGCGGACGCGCTCTTCAAGCTGGGCATAGCCTACAACAGCAAAGAGGGCTACGACTTCATGAGGAAGGCCACCGAGTACCTCACGTTCTACGCCTACAAATACTCAGTCGAGGCCGCCAAAAAGCGCGGACCCTTCCCGCTCTACGAAAAGAGCAAATACAGGGATGGTGAGCTCCCGGTCGAGGGCTTCTACCACCGCGAGATATGGAACCTGCAGTGGGACGAGCTGGCCGA
Organism: Thermococcus sp. 4557; assembly: GCF_000221185.1. Lineage (NCBI taxonomy): Archaea > Methanobacteriati > Methanobacteriota > Thermococci > Thermococcales > Thermococcaceae > Thermococcus > Thermococcus sp. 4557. The sequence continues at coordinate 1,156,759 of NC_015865.1, forward strand.
GGAGATCAAGCACCACGGTGTGAGGAACGGAATGACCACCACCTGCCCGCCAACGGGTTCGGTTTCAATGATAGCTGACACCTCCAGCGGAATCGAGCCGATATTCGCCCTGGTCTACAAGAAGAGCGTCACCGTCGGCGAGTTCTACTACGTTGACCCCGTCTTCGAGAGTGAGCTCAAGAAGCGCGGCCTCTACAGCGACGAGATACTCAAGAAGATAAGCGACAACTACGGCTCGGTTCAGGGCCTTGAGGAGATTCCGGAGGACCTCCAGCGCGTCTTCGTAACCTCCATGGACATCCACTGGCTCGACCACCTCCTGGCGCAGGCCAACATCCAGCTCTGGCTCACCGACAGCGCGAGCAAGACCATAAACATGCCGAACGACGCAACGGTTGAGGACGTCAAAGCGGCCTACCTGCTCGCGTACAAACTTGGCTGTAAGGGAATAACCGTTTACCGCGACGGCTCGCTCTCGGTGCAGGTTTACAGCGTTGAGGGCGAGAAGAAGCAGCGCGTCAAGGCCAAGCCGAGCAAGTACGCCGTGGAGAAGCTCAAAGCAGTTGTTGAGGCCGAGCCCTGGCTCTCCAAGTTCATCAACGTTGAGGCTATACTCAACGGGACCAACGGAAAGGAGAAGGCCGAGAGCGTGGGGCTGACCTTTTCGGTCTCCCACGTCACGGCGCCCAAGCCGCAGGCCCACGAGCACCCGCACCACGCGGAACCGGCTGATGTCCCCGAGGAGAAGATACAGGAACTCCTGGGCATCGCGTACTGCCCGGTATGCTATGAGAAGGACGGGGAGCTGGTGGAGCTTAAGATGGAGAGCGGCTGCGCCACCTGCCCGAGGTGTGGATGGAGCAAGTGCGTGATAAGCTGACGCCGCTTCATCCCCTTTTCTGTTCAACATTTTTGTGTCAACACATCCTTTTTAAGCCAAAAGTTTTAACTTCTGCCACTCAGACGAAAGCCTTAATTAGGTTTCACCCGAACACTGGGTATTCGGAGGTGTTGTCATGGACAAAGTCTATCTCACGTGGTGGCAGATTGACAGGGCCATCTTCGCGCTCGCAGACAGGCTGAGGGAGTACAAACCCGACGTTATCGTCGGCGTCGCGAGGGGCGGACTCATCCCGGCCGTGAGGCTCAGCCACATCCTCGGCGATCTGGAGGTCAAGGTCATCGACGTCAAGTTCTACAAGGACATCGAGGAGAGGATGGAGAAGCCGAAGATAACCATCCCGCTCCACGGCTCGCTGGAGGGCAAGAAGGTTGTCATCGTCGACGACGTCAGCGACACGGGGAAGACCCTTGAAGTCGTCATCGAGGAGGTCAAGAAAGCCGGAGCGAAGGATGTCAGGGTGGCCTGCCTCAGCATGAAGCCCTGGACGAAGGTGGTTCCGGACTTCTACGTCTTCCGCACCGACAAGTGGATAGTCTTCCCCTGGGAGGAGTTCCCGGTCGTTGTGAGGGAGTGAGTTTCTTTTTCTTTGCTATTGCCCTCCAATTGTTACTTCACGTGGCTCTTCACCCCGCTTTTGGTTCCCCAAATAGCGGACACACCAGATACCCTTCAACTCAAAAAGAAGTTTACTAACTGAGAGAAAACGATTTATAACGTGAACGTTCAATGGGATAACATGAAAGGCCAAAGGGTACTGCTCATCCTGACCCTCTCTTTGATTATTTCTTCCTCAGTGATTGGCTGGTCAGTGGTATCAATATCCATGAATGAGATGAGAAAAGCGGGGACGTCAGATTTTGCTTCTATCTATCGGAGCCTGCACTTGGGCCTTCTGATTCCTGCGGCGCTCTTCTTCTGCTTCGGATACCTCCTCGGGAAGCTCCTCGGTAAGGACAGCTTTGTGAGCATTGGGATTCCGGTATGGGTACTCTCATTCTTCCTCACGCTTCCCCTTTCGACACCCCTTGATGCAATCCTAATACCCTGGGAGGTCTCGCCGGAAGGAGTGTGCCGCAGGGCGCCGTACCTTCCCGAGGAATACCTGCTGCCCATAGCGCTCACGGCCGGTGCCTCAATGCTGCTCATAATAGGCTGGGCAATGGCGGTAACAGGGAGCAACACCAGCAAGGACTCGAAATCTCTTTAACCCCCTCACCCAACTTTTCTCGGTGGTGATATGAGGGCGTTCATAGCCATTGAGGTTAGCGATGAGGTTCGCGACAACCTCGTAAAGGCCCAGGAGAGGATAGGGAGCAAATCCACCAAGATAAAGTTCGTCGAGAGGGAGAACTTCCACGTCACGCTCAAGTTCCTCGGGGAAATTGACGAGATAACTGCGGAAGAGGTAAAGAAGGCCCTGGAGGAGATAGCGAAGAAGCACAGGAAGCACCGCGTTAGGGTGAAGGGGATAGGCGTCTTCCCAAACCCTAACTACGTCCGCGTCATCTGGGCCGGCATAGAGAACGACGAGGGCATAAAGGCGATAGCGGCCGACGTCGAGAGGGAGATGAGAAGGCTGGGCTTCAAGAAGGAGAAAGACTTCGTGGCCCACATAACCATCGGCCGCGTCAAGTTCGTGAGGGACAAACTCGAGCTGGCGATGGCGCTCAAAGACCTTGCCAACGAGGACTTCGGCGAGTTCGATGTCGAGGCCATAGAGCTGAAGAAGAGCACGCTGACGCCGAAGGGGCCCATCTACGAGACAGTTGCGAGGTTCGAGCTGGCCGAGTGAGGTGTGGAGATGGACGTCGAGGCCGTGCTTCAAGAAGTTCTACCGAGAATACGCCCGACGGACGAGGAGAGGGCCTTCGTGGAGGGCCTGATGAGGGAACTGGAGGGCACAGCGGAGGAGACTGTAGAAAGCCTGGGCCTCGACGTTAGGCCCTACTTCGTCGGCTCGCTCGCGAAGAACACATACCTGGCCGGAGACCATGACATTGACCTATTCTTAGCCTTTCCCCTCGATACTCCCCGGGATGAGCTCCGGGAGGAGGGCTTGAGGCTCGGGAAGACGATTGCCGAGAGGCTCGACTCCTACGAAATTGCCTATGCCGAGCACCCCTACGTGAGGGCTAGATACAGGGGAGTGAGCGTTGATCTCGTGCCCTGCTACGACGTGGAGAGCTGGCGGGATGTGAAGACTGCCGTCGACCGCTCGATACTCCACAACCGCTGGGTCCTTAAGAACCTCGAGGGCAGGAACGACGAGGTCAGACTGCTCAAGCGCTTTTTGAAGGGCATAAACGCCTACGGGAGCGAGATTTACGTTAGGGGTTTCTCAGGCTATCTGGCCGAGATTCTGGTCATAAAGTACGGCTCGTTTCTGGATGTGCTAAAGAACGCCGACTTCATGCTGAGGCAGAAGATAATAGACCCTGGAAACTGGCTCAAACAGGAGTACGAGGTGGCCATGAGAACCGTCCGGCGCGAGGCCGAGGCGGATAGACCCCTGATAGTCATCGACCCCGTTGACCCTAGGAGAAACGTCGCGGCGAACCTGGGCTGGGAGCGCTACGGGGTTTTCTACTTCAAGGCACATCAGTTCCTGGAGAACCCATCCGAGGCGTTCTTCTTCCCACGGGGGCAGAAAAGCGGAAGCTACCTCTCCGAGCTGAGGAGGAAGGGAACCCACCTCGTGACGCTGGTCTTTGGGACCCCGGACCTTGTGGAGGACATCCTGCTCCCCCAGCTGGAGAGGAGCGCCCGGGGCTTTGAGAAGGTCCTCTCGAGGGAGGGTTTCAAGGTCCTCGGCTGGAACGTCGGGCACGAGGGCAGCAAAGCCTTCATAATGCTCGAGGTGGACAGGAGGGAAAGGGAGAGGGTTATGATAAAGCCCGGGCCCGAGTTCTTCACGGAGAGGGGCCGGGACTTCTACCTGAAGAACGAGAGGGTGTGGCTGAGGGGAAGGAGGCTCTACGCGGAGAAAAGGGTGAAAGAGAACATCGTCGATGTTATCCTCGAACTCCTGGAGAAGAATCAGGTTGCCATGGGGAAGAACCTGAGGGGGGCCATAAGAAACGCGGAGATTCTGCTAGACTACGTCCCGAATGAGCTGGAGAAGGAGGCCTACCTCTTCCTGAGCAGAGAGAAGTGGAATCTGAAGCAACAGTAAAAACGTTTTTCGCCCCTTCAGCTTCCTGTTTGCATTATCGAGTATTCCACGGATCCCCAGGTACTCTTTTCCCCCGAGTTTACCGAGCAGGTGGCCCAAGGGAAATGCTTCATCACCACAGGTATTTTTCTCCCTCTTTCTGTCCAATCCATCCACCTCCCACACTGGCGAGCGAGCATCATCAATATACCCCCAATGCTTTTAAGCGTTAGGCCAACAAAATTAGAAAACCTAAAGTAAAAGGTGATGCAAATTTCATAACCTGTGCTCACACCATTCGCGATTCTCCCAGTCACCGTGAACCTCGCCCGGGATGTGGCCGGTATCCGCAACGGCCCAGTCGAGGTTGTAGTTCCCCATGAGGGCCCTCAGCTCACCCCGCAGGTCGCGCTTTCCAACGTAGAGGGCCGCCCTGGTGACGACGTTGTAACCGCTGTTGGGAGCCTCAGGTTCCAACGCATCGAGCCACGCTTTTTCGCCCGCCTCCCAGCCCTGCAAGGAGGGGATCGCTCCAAGGTTCCAGAGGTGATAGAGGTTCTCGAAGTTTAGGAGTTTGAGGTATGCCTCCACGAAGAGGCTCTGGAGTTCACCGCCTTCGAAATAATCCATCAGCTCAACGAGTGCCTTCGCCATGACCGAGACGTTGCCGAAGGCAACGCGCGTGTCGAGGTTCTCCCAGAAGCGCGGGCAGGAGTGGTTGGCGAGGAGCATCAGGTAGTAGATCCTTCCGAGTTTTAGGGCGTTCCCCTCGCCGTTGGCCGGCTCGAGAATGTAATCGAGTGAAGTTTCCATGCCGAAGTAATCGTAGTAGTCCCTGAAGAAAATCCTCGCGTAGCGGACGAGGAACTCCTCAGCGTCGGCCCCAAGCCCTTCGAGGCCCTTCAGAACCCCCAGCCTGACGGTTCTGTTGAGCTCCTCAAAGAGCCTCGTGAAGGCGACCTTCCAGAGCTGAGAGATTTTCCTGCCGTTCACTTCTCTCGCGAAAACCTTTCCATCGACCCTCCTGTATCCCAGCCACCGGGAATCGCTCGTCTTGCCGTCCGTGCTCAGGTCGAAGTAGTCGCTCCAGGCGGAGTAGTCCTTAACCCCCATCTCAAAGGAGCACTCGCCGTCCAAGCGCTTGAACTCGCCCGAGAGCTTCCTCCTCACGAACTCCATCGCCGAGACCCGCTCGACGCCGCTCCTCTCAAGCCCCTCCATCCAGGCAGTGAAGCGGTCGAGCTGTGCAGGGTTTCCGAGGAGGCTCTCAAGGTCGCTGGCGGTGAAGATTAGATAGGGAACGCCGAGGTTCTCCTTGTGGTCATCGCGGTGGGAGAGGGTCGCCGAGACCAACCCCTGAACGTCGAGGGTGTTGAAGGCAAAGGCGTCGCTTATGCCCCACTCCCTTCCGAAGACGAAGGAGTTTGAATAGCGGTTGCAGGAGTGCTTCGCCTGGGGAAGGTCGTAGAGGAGCTGCCTCTCGTCGAGGAGGAAGACCAGCTTCCTGTCCGTTTGGGACTCGATTATCTGGGCCGTTCTTCTCGTTATCACTGCCTCAGGAAGCCAGTAGCCGATTACGGGCTTATCATCCATCAGCGGGGCGTAGAAGTCAAAGGAAACCCTCGCCAGGATTCTCTGCTCAAACTCATCAAGGTGGGGAACTATCGGGTGGAATGGCGTTGTAGGGACGGCGTCAAATCTCCTGAGAAGCTCGACGGCCTCTTCAAATGCACCCTTATGGTAACGGAGGAGCATCAGAAACGTGAAGGGCTCTATGTCTATGCTCACCCCCTTCATGCGCGAGAGGGTGTCGGCTATGTGCTCATAGGAGTAGAGCATTGCCCTCGTCCAGTTCTCGCCCCTGACCTCCTCTCCCCGGATTTTTATCGCGACGGGGCTCTTCCTCTCCTCGTACTCTATCGGCCTTGACCCGCCGCCGTCCTTAACGTAAACTATGTCGCCGGGCTGGTAGGCGTGGAAGTGGTGTGCGTACTTCATCTGCATTGTCTCACCGGGAGTGATACATCGCGGACACTTATTTGGGTTTCGGAGAAATTAGAGGGCATTTTTACCCAGATATGCCCGATAGATTAATAAACCTGTGCATTGAGATTCCAGCGGTGGGGAAGATGGAGCGCGAATTTAGGAAGATTCTAGGCGAAGACTTAGCCAACTACCTTGAACTCATGAGGGCAAAGCTGGCCTTCGCCGAGGAGCTGTACGGGATAAAAATGAACTACGTGCCCCTCATCACGGAAGGGGAGATAGTGATCCTCGATAAGAACGACGGGAAGATCAAATGGCTGAAGACCAAAAGACCACTCACCATTGAGGAGTTCAAGGCATTGGCGGATAAGATAAAGGACAACCTCGAGTCGGGGTACGTGGAAAGCCTTCTGGCGATGAACATGTCCTGCGTCAACGGGCCAGGTGAATAATCTTTTAAATCCTCCCCCTTAATCCATGCGATGAACCGCTCGGAGCTCGTGCTTCTCGGCATCACGGCGATATGGGGCTTCACGTTCCCGGCCATGAAGGTTAGCCTCGATTACCTTCCCCCGATTCTATTCCTGGCGTATCGCTTCGGGATAGCATCCCTCTTGATGCTCATCCTCTTCCGCTCGAAGGTCCTCAGGAGAGAGACGTTCAAGGAGGGCTTCGTTCTGGGAACGACACTCTTCTTCGGCCACGGCTTCCAGATAGTGGGGCTCAAATACACCACCGCCTCAAACTCCGCCTTCATAACGTCCCTCTACGTCGTCTTCACGCCGTTCATAGCGTATTTCATTCTCAGGGATAGACTCAAGCTCAGGGACGCCGCCTCACTCGCAATAGCGCTGACCGGTCTCTACTTAATTTCCGGAGCGAGCCTGAACTTCAACTACGGCGACCTGCTCACCGTCCTCTGCGCCATCAGCTTCGCCTTTCAGATAGTCCTGGTCCAGAAGTTCGGGGAGAAGGACTACCTGAGCTTAGCCTTCTGGCAGATAACCTGGAATTTCGTCTTTTCGCTGGTTTTCGCCCTCGTAGCCGAGCCGTTCACCTTCCCCACAGACCCGCTGCCGTGGGCTGGGGTGCTCTACACCTCCATCTTTGCCACGGTGATAGCGTTCACACTCCAGGTGAAGCACCAGAGGAACACGAGGGCGCACAAGGCGGCGCTGATTTACTCCGCGGAGCCAATATTCGGCCACATAGCGGCGTTCATAACGATAGGGGAAATCCTAAGCGCCAAGGGCTACCTGGGTGCGGCGCTGATAATGGCGGGAATATGGAACGAGATTAGAAAAGATGAAAGAGGCTAAACCTTGAACTTTGCCTCGCCGACGCCTATGTTGGTCTCAACCCTGACGATAACTCCGCCGCTCTCCATTGCCTCCCTGATGGAACCATCCTCGTCCGGAACTTCAATCGTTCCGGTGCCCTTCCCTTTCAGCTTCTTTGAGCCATCCACGAGTTTGGGCTTCTTGATGTCTGCCACCTCGACTTTGCTGGGCAGGGCGAGAACCCTGAGGCGCAGCAGCATCGCGTCATTCTTGGAGGTGTTCTCAATCCTCACCTTCAGCTTACCATCACCGGCCCGGGCATCGACGACCTTTATGGGGCCCTTCTTCCTCATCAGAAACAGCGCCACCAGAACCACCAACACCGCGGCCAGGCCGATGTAGATATAGCGGTTCTCCTCTCCCCCCGTCACGCCAGGGCCCGGGGCCGCGCTGACACCGGCCATCTCGGGGGTTACTTCAAGGCTCTTAACCTCCGTCCTGGCATAGAGCTGCCCGTTTGAGTAGAGGAGCATCCGGAAGGAGTACGTCCCAGGCTTCCAACCATCGGTGGGGACGTAGTTGTACTTGAACTCCGTGTCATTGAGGGGAAGGAGGGGTATCTTTGAGACGCTGACGTTCTCCAGCGGCTTCCCATTATAGGCAACGCTGAGGACTATCTCCGCGTTCTTAAGGGGCCGGAACAGGTTGCGGACGGTTGAAACGACGTAGGTGTAGCCTATCCTGCCCTCGGCGTTCGTGGCGGGAGCGGCGTCAAAGGCCAGGAAGTAAACCGTCCTGACAACCAGTTTAACCCCCTTCTCTTCGTTCGGGCCGACCTCGAACTCAGTGGAGTTCAGGAAATTGCCGGCGAGGTACGCCTCAACGCGGTACTTTCCGGGTGCCACCACCGCCTCCAGCCTGCCGGTGTCCGTGCGTTCTATCGGATACTTGGAGGGAAGGGAAAGAAGCACGGTATCAACCGGGACCACGTTTCCGGTAACGTCAACCACAACCACCCGAACGGTTGAACCCTCGCCCGTCACCACCACTGTGGCCTTTAGGGCGCCCGATGGCGTTGCTATGCTCTCGTTTCCAACCTGCTTTATCTCCTCACCGCCCACCACAACGGTGTAGTTCCCGGGGGGACAGTTTGGAGCAGCTTTTAGGGTGACGTAGACGACCTTCCTTTCTCCAGGCTCAAGTGTGAACTCGTTCTCCGAGAACTCCACCCTCAGAAGGTCAGTCTGGGGATCCACCTGATACACCATTCTAACGTGGATGGTTTCGTTGGAGGGGTTGCTGATGACGACCTTCGAGCCGCTGACAGTGCCCCCAATGGGAACCTGGTACGTGTGCGCGTAGAAATCGCCCGAGACACCGATGTACGCCGCGACCATTGAGGCAGTCAAAAGAACCAGGAGGAGCGGCAACAGACCCAGCACCACCCGCTTCATCGAACCACCCCCACCAATTTTAAACACTTAAAGTATTTAAACCCTGTGGTGAACCGCCGTGGCAGAAGACGGCTTGAGAACAGAAAACCTGCAAAAATCAAAAGGGGAAAGATTCAGAGGCTTCAGGCGTTGGTCACCTGGAAGTATACATGTCCAACGTAGGTATCCTGGGCGATGTTGCTGCCAACGTCGAGCCAGAGGTAGGCATAGTGGTGGGCACCGTTGCCGGCGCTGGCGTCACCGTCACCGGTCGGACCGTTCTGGTTGTCGAGCCAGACGGTGTAGGTAGTGGCTATTGCACTGGCGGAGCCGGCATCATTGTTGGCGTTTATCTTGAGGAGTATCTTCTTGTCTCCAGGTGTTGCAGTGGTAACATTAACATACCCGGTACTGTCAGTGACACCAATCCACTGCGTATCACTCTTGACGTTGACATCGTAGTTACCGTTGCTGACGACGTAGACGTCCAGGTATCCAGTGTTCGGCGAGGTCACCGGGTTGTTGTTGCTCTGCGGGCTGACGATTCCAAAGGCGAAGTTCGGGGTAACGTATATCTCACCGTACCAGTTGATGGTGTATCCATAGCCGGTGTATGGGTCGCTCTCACTGTTGCTGTCATCGATAACCTTGACCTGGAAGTCCCAGTCACCAGTAGCAACTCCATCGTTGGCCTCCTTCGCGGTCTTACCAACGATTATCTCGACGCTGAACGTTCCGGTGCTCTGCTCCCAGACGTCCGGGTCGCTCTGGTTCACTATCTGCCAGGTTCCAAACGTGGTGCCAATCTCGCTGCCGGTGGCGTCGTAGAACTTCCAGGTTCCTGGCTGGTCGCTGTACGGGGTTCTGACGTACTTTAGTATCACGTAGCTGCTGGAGCTTGTATCTCCGGCAGGAAGTCCTCCGGCCTGAGTATTGTCCGTGTCGTAGTAGAACCAGATGGTTATCTCCTTTATATCGTCCATTGTGTTGAGGTCGCTTACGGTTATGTTTATCCAGTACTTGTTCCCTGGAGTCGCCTGGGTAGTCTCGGTCTTACCGTCCTGCTCGTAGAACTTAACGTCCGTGACCTGCGGGGCCACTGCTCCAATGCTGAACTGTCCGCCGCTGTTGGCCTCGGTGTCCGCGCTGACAAAAGGCACCGCTACCAGAGCCATGCTAACAAACATCACGAAGAGGGCCTTCCACACCTTCGCCCCTGCCATGACCCCTCCCTCCTCGGAAGGAGCTGTTCAAATTCGATCATTGGGGGGTTCGATTTCAGCAGGGGCAAGTTCAAATTTTGGCACAATTTTTATCTCCGTGAATATATACTAAGGAAATGTTATTTAAAATTTTCGTTACTAAAAGTCCCGATAATAAAAAAGTTCGCATTATTTCAGCATATTTTCAAACAAACGTAATTGATATAATAAATTGAAAGATATCCAAAACCTTAATGCGCAACATGTGGTATCTTCAAAAAAGCAAAATCCTAATTGGGAGAGAATTGCAAATACTGCATACCAAATGTAAAGTAGCATGTGATGTCTCCATCACCCAGGGAGCTGACCCTTGGTCGGGGACACGAAAACCTTATAAGCTCGCTCCCCAATTTTGCCCCGATGCCCATGAGGGGGGAGTGTTTTATCCTTCGCTTCGCCCGTTTCGCGGCTTGAGTCCCCCTGTTCTAGGGTAGTCCATCCTAAAGATCATTTCTGGAGGGTTTTGACATGATAAAGGAACCGGAGTTTAGGGAGTACACCCCAGGGAAGCTTGAGGAAAAGGTCGAGCGATTTTGGGAGGAGAACAACACCTACGAGAAAGTGAAATCCCTGCGCCAGAACGGCCCGAAGTACTACTTCCTCGACGGGCCGCCCTACGTCAGCGGTGCAATACACCTCGGAACGGCCTGGAACAAGATAATCAAGGACATGATAATCCGCTTTAGGACGATGCAGGGCTACAACGTGCGCAGACAGCCAGGCTTCGACATGCACGGCCTCCCGATAGAGGTGAAAGTGGAGCAGGCCCTTGGCCTCAAGATAAAGAAGGACATAGAGACGGAGATAGGAGTGGACAACTTCATCAAGAAGTGCAAGGAGTTCGCCCTCAACAACCTCAAGGTCATGACGGAGCAGTTTAAGATGCTCGGCGTCTGGATGGACTGGGACAACCCCTACATGACCATAAAGAACGAGTACATCGAATCAGGCTGGTTCACGCTCAAGAGGGCCCACGAGAAGGGCCTGCTTGAGAAGGACAAGCGCGTCCTCCACTGGTGCCCGCGCTGTGAGACGGCCCTTGCCGAGCATGAGGTCCGCGGAGAGTACAAGATAAGGAAAGATCCGAGCATATACGTAAAGTTCCCGGTTGAGGGCAAGGAGAACGAGTACCTCCTCATCTGGACGACGACACCGTGGACCCTCCCGGCCAACCTTGCCGTCACCGTTCACGCGGACTACGACTACGCCAAGGTCAGAGTTGAAACTGAGAACGGAGAGGAATACTGGATAATAGCGAAGGCCCTCGTTGAGAGGGTCCTGGGCGAAGTCGGCGTCAAGGGCGAGATAGTTGAGGAGTTCAAGGGCGAGGAGCTTGAAGGCATACGCTACGTCCACGTCCTCATGGACGAGTATCCAGCCCAGAAGGAATTCCGCGAGAAGTACGAGTGGGCGCACCGCGTAATCCTCGGCGAGCACGTCACCCTCGGCGACGGTACGGGTCTGGTTCACACGGCACCGGGTCACGGTGAGGAGGACTACGAGGTCGGAAGGCAGTACGGCCTGCCGGTTTACAGCCCGGTTGACGACGAGGGACGCTACACCGAGGGCCACTGGAAGGGAACCTACGTCAAGGACGCAGACCCGGAGATAATAGAACACCTCAAAGAGAAAGGCTACCTCGTGAAGGCCGGAACGATAGAACACAAGTACCCGCACTGCTGGCGCTGTAAGACCCCGCTCATATTCCGCGCCACAGACCAGTGGTTCCTCAAGGTGAGCAAGGTCAAGGACCTCATAATCAAGGAGAACGACGAGAAGGTCACCTGGTACCCCGACTGGGTCAAGGTCAGGTACGACAACGGCGTCATGAACTCGGGTGACTGGGTCATAAGCAGGCAGCGCTACTGGGGAATACCTCTACCGATATGGCAGAGCGAGGACGGCGAGATACACGTCGTTGGAAGCTTCAAGGAGCTCGTGGAGCTCAGCGTTGCGATAGAGGTTAACGGCGAGAGGATAGAGCTTCCGGAAAGCTACGAGGAGAAGCTCAAGGTCATAGAGGAGAAGCTTGGCCCGGAGGACCTGCACAGGCCCTACGTCGATGCATTCATCATAAAGGTCAACGGCAAGGAGATGAGGCGCGTTAAAGACGTCGTTGACGTCTGGTTTGACAGCGGAATAGCGAGCTGGGCCTCCCTCGACTACCCGAGAACGGAGGAGAACTTCAGGAAGCTCTGGCCGGCAGACTTCATAGTCGAGGGTGAGGACCAGGTCACCAAGTGGTTCTACTCCCAGCAGGCGGCTTCAGTTATAGCCTTCGACACCGTCCCCTACAGGCACGTGGCGATGCACGGCTACGTCCTAGATGAAAAGGGCGACAAGATGAGCAAGAGCCTCGGCAACATAATAAGGCCGGAGGAGGTCGTCCAGAAGGAGGGAAGGGACCCCTTCAGGTTCTACATGCTCTGGGCCACCAACCCGTGGGAGAACCTGCGCTTCAGCTGGAAGGGCCTCGAGCAGGTCAAGAGGATGCTCAACATACTCTGGAACGTCTACGTGCTCAGCGCCACCTACATGAGCCTGGACAATTTCGACCCGACGAAGCTCAAGCCGGAGGAGCTTCCGTTCCGCGAGGAGGACAGGTGGATACTCAGCAGGGTCAACAGCCTCGTGGGAGACGTCACCGAGGGCATAGAGACCTTCAGGCTCACAAAGGCGACGAGAGCGATATACCACTTCGTCGTTGAGGACCTGAGCCGCTGGTATGTAAGGCTCATCAGAAAGCGCATGTGGGTCGAGGGCGACGACCCGGACAAGTTAGCAGCTTATTACACCGTCTGGAAGGTCTTCGACGTCCTGCTGAGACTCATGGCACCGTTTACCCCGTACATAGCGGAGGAGATATACCAGAACATGCTCAGGCCGTTCGTCGGAGTGGAGAGCGTCCACATGCTCGACTGGCCGGAGGTCGAGGAAGAGGCAAGAGACGAGGAGCTTGAGAGGGAGATGGAGTACGTCAGGAGGATAGTCGAGGCCGGCTCTTCAGCGAGGCAGAGGGCCAAGATAAAGCTCCGCTACCCGGTCAGGAGGATAATAGTAGAGACCGAGGACGAGACGGTTAAGAAGGCCGTCGAGAGGCTCAACAGAATACTCCGCGACCAGCTCAACGCCAAGGAGGTCGTCGTCGGCAAGGTCGAGCGCGAGCTCGTCATAAAGCCCAACTTCGCCAAGGTCGGGCCCGAGTTCAAGGGTGACGCCAAGCTCGTCTCCCAGTGGATAGCCGAACACGGCAGGGAACTCTACGAGGCCGGCGAGATGGACGTCGAGCTCGAAGGAAAGACCTTCCACCTCACGAGGGAGCACCTGACCATCGAGGAAAAGCTGCCTGACTTCTTTGTCGCCGAGGACTTCGAGGGCGGAAGGGTCTTCGTGGACAAGACCCTCACCAGGGAGCTCCTCGCTGAAGGCCTCGCCAGGGAGTTCGTCAGGAGGATACAGGAGATGAGGAAGCGCCTTGATTTGGACGTCAACGACAGGATAGTCGTCACCATAGAGACCACCGACGAGAACCGCGAACTGCTCGAGGAGAACCTCGACTACATAAAGAAGGAGACCAGGGCGACCGGGGTGGTCTTCGGCGAGGCCAAGGGCTACGTCGTCGAATGGCCCGAGGTTCAGGCGAAGATAGGGATTGAGAAGGTGGAAGGGTGATTAGACCTCACTCGCCTTTCTGATTTTTCGTTTTCCCATTTGGTGTAGTCACTTTTCTACCCCGTAATCACCTTTGTCTTGGCCATCAAGTTTTATTCCATGAAACTTCAATCTTGCCCAACCACCGAGTGTTCCGAGGGGGGCAAAGATTACCGTAAATATGTACAAAAGCCTAAACATCGTCAACAAAGATTCTTTGATAAACGACGCACTATAACTCTCCGAGATTAGCATTAAGCCCATCATCGCCCCAAGCCCATAAAGAACGCCGTAAAACAAGCCCCAGGCCCCGCTTTCGGCGTATTTTCTCTCCAGCAGTCCCTCTTCCACGAGCTTCTTCGTTACCTTGTAGTCTTTTTCAGACACAAGCGCGAAAAGCGCCCCAATTAGTGTGCTGAGGGCTATATTCTCGATTACGAACAGGTACAGCCCAGACGTGACCGCTACAAAACTTACAACGGCTCTGATTTTAAGCATCCTGTCCGATATCTCATACCTATGAGCCATCATGGAGTAGTACCAGCTTGCCAGAACGAAGACGTAAAGTCCCATTGAGACGCTCTTTTCCAGACTTACCCCCGAGGAGTAGGCAATGATGAACACGAGGAGAGACGTTGAAAGCTCTTTAAGGAAGTTTCGCCAGGAATAGACGACTTTCTCAAGTTTTTTCTCACTCTTCTCCTGCAGATTTGCCACAAGGAACAGCACAACTGAGCAGATTAGAAACAAAAAGCCAAGCATCTTAACGATTGGGATAAAAGACGTGCCCGGTTTTGCAAACGCTACATAGATAAGCCCAAATAAAAGCAGTGCGAACCCAAACGAAATCAGAATAACCAGCATGAGCCGCATGTAAGACGATTTTAAAGATTGAGACCATCTCTGTCCTTTATCGGACCTTTTCCGGAGGATATGTGCTAAGGTGTAGAGAAGCGACAGGAGGCCCGCAAATAGGAAGCTTTTCCATAATGAAAGCGAAAGTGCATAGTGAAATAAAGCAGTCAGGAAAACCACCCCAACGAGAAAGTTTAGAAGGAGGAAACGTTTCTCCCTCCCATCCATTTCATCTCACTTCCCCAAATCTTTTGGAGAACGGCTTGTAGCCAACGAGCTTTCCGATGAGGAGCGTTGTAAAGCCAAACCCCAACGTAAGGAGGAGAAATAATCCAATATTGCTCCTAACCTCGTCCCTGAAGACCGAAAGGGAAAGGATAAAGCCTACCGCAAGGCCGATCCAGAAGTACGTTATTTGGGGCCCATAATAAAGCAGTTTGTCAGTAAAAGCGTAGAATGTTGCAGCCACGCCCGCGCCGGCAAAGTAGGAATACGCGAGGTGCTCATTGTACGGGTAAATTAGGGAGCCTATCAAGAATATTGTTGCAAAATTCCACAGGAGGGTTACAACTCTGTTTTCAAACCGCTTTGGAAGCACTGCACGAAGGAAGAGGAGCGAAATGAGGATTACCAGCGTTAGATAGCCCATCTCTCTAAAAGGAACGAGAATGTTAAGTACCCCCACACCAATAGAGAGGAAAATGACTGAAATGAGCACATAAGGCGTTCCCACCGCCTGTCACCTCCACTCTATACTACAATGAGCAGCCAATCACTATAAGTATTTCGTTTAAAGTTGTATTAAACGACGCTTTTTCTGTAGTATTTTTCAGTTTTCAACGAAACAAGCATAAGTGTGCAAGCAAGGGCACAAAATTCATCTATCCAAAACCTTCACTTTCAGCCCGTACTCTTTGAAGCGCTCAAAATCGCTGTCACGGGTAAAGAGTTCTAGTGGACACCTCAACCCGAGCACGGAACCCACCCGTTCATCCATTCCTCAACTTCTTTCAGCGTTTTTCTAAGTTTCTCAACTTCTTCCTCGCTCATGCTCCCAAACGCAATCATCAGAACGTCAATGTTACCTTTCTTCTCCCGCCTTGAGAAACTCTCTCCGTCTGCCATGTTCAAAAGTAGGGCTTTCAATTACTTAACTTTTCCCGTTACCCAAAAACAATCCTCCACGCGACCCACAGCTGAAGGATCACGATGACCGTCAGCGCCAGCGCCGTCAGCTTTCTGCTCTTCCTCGGCCCGTAGAGGCCGGTTATACCGAACAGGAAGTTCAGCCCAGAAAGCTCAAGGAGCAAGCTTACCAATTCCGTTTTCCGCCCAAAGGCCATTAGTTCCCCAACGAAGTCATCACCAGATGGATAGCCGGAGTGGAGCGCTATGAGCCTGACCGCGACGAGGATTGCCGTGTAGATGAGGTTCTGCTTTATGGGAACCTCAATCAGGAAGTCCCTGCTAGGTTCCCTCCCGGTAAAGAGCCTGTAAAGGGAGTGGGGGAAGATAATAACCCAGATAAACATCGAGATGAGAAGAACGAAGAAGGCGAAGATTTCAGCGAACATCGCGACTCCGCTTAAAAGTCCCATTATCGGGTCTCCAGTCGCCAGAAGGACCCACGCAAAGAGTCCCCAAAAGATAAGGGCGTCGCCGACGATGTTGAACACCTCTTTCGGAAGGTAGAGCCTGCCGTGGGTTTTCTCGATTATCTCGGACAGTCTTTTGATGTCCTCCCGCGAATAGCCGTAGCGTTCGAGGGTCTTACCAACGAAGTGAAGCGCCACGAGGAGAAAAGGAATGAGAAGGAGGAAAATCGCGAAGATGTTCATGGCGTTTAGGTGTTCCCTTACTGGGGGAATGATAAACCAGAGGACGAGCCAAAATACGATGATGAAGACCCACGGGAGGAGGTAGTCCCTAACAAAGACCCGCATGGCCGTTAATATTCCCGGGGGTAAATAACCTTTTCGAAATCCTTGGAACTTATGCCCCCGTAAGTTGCTTACGCCCTCGGAACCAGCAACTAGGGGGATAAAATAATAGCGGGAACTCACGGCAACGGAACCCTCTCGACCTCAAGCCTATCGAAGGTCGGGTACTCCTCGACGATGAAGAACCTCACGTCGCCCTCTATTGCCTCAGCCAGCTCGACGGCGACCTCTTCCGGCATCTCAATCCTGCCCTTTTCCCTGTTGATGTACAGCCACTCCGGTGGAACCTCTGCATCCTCCACGAGAAGCGCGTAGAGCTCGTCGAGGTCGTCGTATTCGGCTATGCCAAACCGGAGCGTCCCGTCCTCGGTTATCTCCATGTAGGGTTTAGCGACCTTCCTCGCCATCCTCCTCAGCCTGTTCTTGAGCTGGACGGCGTCCTTCAGCTTGGCCGTGCACAGGTGGTAGCTCAGCGAGGTGTTCTCCTCGCCCCATTCAAGGAGCTTCAGGCCCAGCTCAAGGGAACCCTTTATGGCGGCGCTCTCGTCGCTCACCGGCTGGTAGCCCATATCCAAAAGCGTCTTGAGCGTCATCTCGCTGTACTCCAGTTCGTTCACGTTGAGGAACTTCGCGCCGAGCTCGTCGAGGAACTCAGCGTACCATCTCATCCTCTCGAACTGGCCCGGAATCGAGGGTATCTCGCCGCCGACGTCCCAGTCGAAGTCGAAGGCGTTCCTAATGTTCTCGATTTCAACTTTGAAGAGCTTTGAGTTCGGGTTGAAGAGATCAGGATGAAAGCGTATCTCATCTAAACCTGCATCGTAGAGCTTTTCGAGGTTCTTCTTCGTGGCCAAAGCTCCGGTGGTGTAGAGGTGAACGTGGAAGTCCTCGCCGAAGGCCTCCTTGAGAACCCGTATATACTCAGCCGTCCTGTCAAGCCTCGCGAGCGGGTCTCCGCCGGTAACGCCGGCCCCCCTGGCCTCCATCAGAAGGGCCTCTTCGATCACATCATCCAGGCTTTTGACGGGCCTCTCGTTGGCATAGACGACGTCTCCCCTTCTCACCTCGCTCAGCGGGCAGTAGAAGCAGTCCCTCGGGCAGACCCCGGTCGTGAAGAGGACGAGCTTCTCACCTCTAACGCAGAGCTGGCAGCCCCTGGGGAGCTCTCTCACAGCGTACGAAAAGTAAGGCGTCTCCCAGACCATCGACTCACCTCGCTAACCCTAAACGCGGGGGAGAGCTTAAAAAGGTTGGCGGGCAAAGTTGTGCAGATGCCTATGAGGGAGAAGCCGAAGTACCTGCCGCCCACCCTGAGGGACAAGCACCGCTACATAGCCTTTCAGGTCATCGGGGAGAGGCCGTTTAAGAAGGATGAGATAAAGAGGGCCATATGGGATGCGAGCATCTCAACGCTGGGAACCCTCGGCTCGGCGAGGGCAAAGCCCTGGTTCATCAAGTTCGACGAGAAGAGCCAGACCGGAATCGTAAGGGTTGACAGGAAGCACGTGGAGGAGCTGCGCTTCGCCCTGACGCTGGTCACCCACATAAACGGCTCAAGGGCTATTTTCAGAACCCTCGGCGTTTCTGGAACGATAAAAAGATTGAAAAGGAAGTTCCTGGCCGATTACGGATGGAAGTGAACTACCCCTCCCTTTCGGAAGGGTCTTCCCGCCCGAGAAGATAAAAGGGAAAGAATCACCCCATAGCGACTATTGTGATGTCGTCGCCCGCGCTGAAGCCGCTGGCGTCGCCCTGGCTTGAACCGGGAAGGGGTATATCCGAACCGAACTCTGTGTCGCTCCAAAGGCCCACGAGGTAGTTGAGATCCCCGTAGGCGTCGAGGTTCTGATAGACGTGGGTGAGGAAGTAGTACGTCCCCGCGGCGGTGCTGTCGGCATCGGTGCCGTAGATGGTCACGACCAGGGCCCCGGTGGTTCTGTCATTGAAGAACTGGATTATGAAGTATCCCCGGGTAACGTCCCACCACGGGTTGGGAACCAGCCATACAAAGTTCCCCTGCGGAGAAACTATGGTTATGTTGCCGTTACCTAGCTCCATGTGGACGAGGGCCAGGTTCTCGTACTCGGCCGTCACATCGTTGACCAGCGGGCCTCCAACGGATATAACCACGTCTCCCTTGACAGCCTCTCCCATGGAGAACTCCCCGGACAGTCTGGAAATTGTACGGACGTCCAGGGGGAGGGTACGGGACATGTACTGCGCCGTCGAAAAGGCATCGGGACTGCTCAGGTCGTTGAACACAAGGAAAACCCTGCTGGCGTTCTGAACGGCCAGGGAATATGAGCCGATACTGGCGTACTGCTCCCCAACGGCCCTCAGGACGTCGCCTACATTAACGTCTGGCTGGTGCCTGGGGTCGATGAAGTTCGGGTAGTAGCCGAGCGGTGAGTACCAGTAGTAAATCTGCCAGTCAGGGTACATGCTTCCAAGACCACCGGCACCCCAACCACCGGTGTAAAGGTTCCACTCGTAAGTGCTGGCAGGTTTCCTGAAAACAATCTCGCTCGCCTTCTGCCTGTTAAGAAGCATCCTATCAACCTTGAAACCCACGTAGTTCTCGATTAAATCCGAGATGTAAAGGCCCACATCCTTCCTCTCATCCTCGGTACGGATGACGAACTTGACCTCAACCGGCTGGCCGTCGAAGTACCAGTAACCGTCGTCCCTCTTCTCCAGGGTGTGACCATACCTGGTGACCTGCTCCACAGCCTTCGCCATTCCCTCGTCGATGAGCTTCATGGCATAGTTGAAGTCTCCGTTCTCCTTGAGCCCAAGGGCGCGGTAGACGGGGGTGAAGTATTTGGAGGCCGGATCGTTTGGGGTTATACCACTGAGGGCCGGGGCAGCCCCGCCATGGTAGATATTATCTACTATATACCTGCGGTTCACGAGGTAGTTGAATGCAAATCGTATCTCCCTGACCGCGAAGGGATTGAAGTAGGTCCCGGTATCAAGGGTCACGATCGGGGCGTCCTTGTCAGGGTCATGGTAGGGATTGAGGGTCAGCTCGATGGAGGACGAGGCCACATTATAAAGACGAAGGTTGTACAGGAGGTCCTCACTAAGACCCTGGTACTTGTTGGCACCAAAGGCGACGAGACCCAAGTCGATGTCCCCGTGCGCAACCTGTAGGAGAAGGGTATCCTCGTTCTGGAAACCATAGAACTCAATAACGTCGGCGTAACCGTCCTTCGGGAGCTTGGGGTCGTCATTGAAGGTGCTCCTCTGACCGTTGAACTTGACGAGCTTGAGGTAAAGGTTCTCCGGGGAGTACATATCAAGAATGTACGGACCGTTGCTGATCACGAAGTGGCCGTAGGTGGAGTAGAAGTCCAAGTCGGCGTTCATCCTCGATGCGGCCGAGTTCCAGTCAATGCCGGGGAAAGTGCTCATGGCCCCGCCGGAGGATATTGCCTGGATGACCTTGGAGAGGTCATCGACGTGCTCCTTTGTGAGCAGGTCGAGCTGTACAGTACTCTCATCACTACTGCTGAAGGAGTACCTGCGGTTAATTCCATAAGCGTTCCCGTTCGCCACCAGCTCTCCCATGGCCCAGTACATATCCCACGGCATGCTCGGGTAAAGGATGTAGTTGCCGGCGGTGATGTCGTCCGCGAATGGGTGGGCATAGCTACCGTAAACCACGTAACCGTTGTCAGTGAACTGGAAGCCGAGGAAGGTCTGGAAGGTGGCGGCCGTGTCACTCAGGGCGCTGTCGTAGTACGGATCACCAGGGACGTCCCTAAAAGCCCAGGTGTAATAGAAAGCGATGTAGTTCTTGATGTCGTCAACGGCCATCCTCACGCCGTTCTGCCACTCACCCATGTCACAGGTGACGGTGACCTTAGCCTTGGCGGTCTCGCCAGCTTGGGCCGCAATCCAGCCCTGGGTCTGGTTGTAGATGACCGCATCGTCCGGAACGGTGAACTCGCCCCTCTCGAGGGTCCACTTGCACCTGTACGGGACGTAGATTCCATCGAAGTTGATGGTTCCGCCGGTGTCGTGGATGAGGTCCCAGAGCCTGATGCTGTAAACATCAGTGATACCTCCAACCGGGTTTATGGCACTCATGAGGAGGGCATCCAAGGCAAGCTGCCCCACCCTCAAGCGCTTGTCCTGGGTCTTGGCGCTCATGAGGCTCCACCTGCTGGCAATACCAACGCTCGGGTCGCTGATGATGTCGGTAACCCTCTCCTTGTTAACCGGGTAGAACTCCCAGTTCTCAACGAGGAAAATCCTGACGCTGTCCATCAGCCCCATCGCCAGCCCAAGCCTCTGAAGGTCCCAGTACTGGTCGGTACTGTTGATGACGACGGTAGTGTTGGTGGCAGGGTCGGTGTACTGGGTCATGAGCAGGAGGTAGCCGATCTCCTTGGTGGTCCAGTTGAACATCGGTGCCAGGCTCTCCGGCGTGTAGTAGTTCAGGTCAAGGGCGTTGGCTCCGTAATAGACGTCCCTTGAGACTGCCTTTGCCTGCACCCCAGGCACGGCAGCAGCGGCCACCAGCAGAACCATCAACACCGCGGCGAACCGTTTCATTTATTCCCCCTCCTAGCAGTAACACAGAATAGGTTGAAAAGAGTATTTAAAAGAATTTTCTATTCAGATTTTGCTTACTCAGTATATAAGTTAGCAAAAAATGGAAACCTCAGCGGAGGAACGGAACGGCCCTGTCAGCCGCCCCCTCGTAAACCCTCATGTATCTCCCGCAGGCGTTCTCCCACATGAAGTCTTTCCTCGCCCTCTTTTTCCCGTTCTCACGGAGCTTTCTCAGGGTTGCATCGTCCAGCTCCTTGGCGAGAACCATCGCCCTGGCCAACGCGAAAGCGTCCCTCGGGGGGACGAGCAGTCCCGTGGCGTTCTCCGGGTCGGAGTTGAGGTCTATTACCGTGTCCTTTATTCCCCCGACGGAGCTGCCTATGGGGATTGCGCCGAGGCACATGGCTTCAAGCTGCACCAGACCAAAGGGCTCGAAGTACGATGGGATTATCACAAAGTCCACCGAACCGTAGAGCTCTCTTACGGTCTCCCTGCTGAGGAGCTCGGTAATCACCCTGACGTTCTCGGGGAAGCGGTTTTGCACTGCCTTGGCCCAGGCCTCCAGGCCGGGGTCGCCCTTGCCGATTATGAGGAACCTCATGTCCTTGAAGGCAGGGTCTGAAGAGAGTATCTCTATCGCCCGGAGGAGGGTGTCAACTCCTTTCTGGGCCCTGTCGAAGCGTCCTATGAACATGAAGGCCTTCCCATCGCTCAGACCGAAGCGCGCTAAGACGCGCCTCCTTCTCTCCTCCCTGGGGAGGTCCTTCGTCTCCATGAGCTCCTCGTTCCAGAAGGAGCAGTCTATGCCGTTGAAGACGTGCGTAACCTTGCCGTCGAAGTGCCTGAAGAAATCCCACTCCTCCCACAGGTAGCTCCTGCTCACCGTCGTGACCATGTCGGCGATGTAACAGGCTGTATGCTCGGGGTCTATCTCGGGGTAGGGGGCGAGTTCAGCGAGGTTGGCTTCGCCGAAGTATTGGGCCGAAATTTTCGCCTTGTTGAGCCGGTGAACCGTGAAAACGCTCCTTATACCGAAGTACTTCCTCATGAGACCGAGGGCAAATACTGTGTGCCAGTCGTGGGCGTGGATTACGTCAGGCTTGAAGGTTTCAATCAGCCCGTTCATCAGCCCAACGCTCGCCTTCCCAAAGAGAACCGCCTTCCTGAGCAGGCCCTCCCAGCTCGGGCCGTAAACATCCTTCTCACTGAGGAACCCCCCTCCGAGGGAGTAGACAGCAACACCGTTCTGCTCACGCTTTCTGACGGTTATATGGACCGGCTCCCCAAACGCCGAGACCCTGAATGAGCCGACGACTTCACCGAGGTTCTTTCCGTGGTCGGGAGTGAAAACGACGACCTCGCTTCCCAGTTCGGCAAGTCCCTCCGCTATGCTGGTTATCGCCTCGGCAAGGCCGCCCACCTTGACGGGCAGGTACTCAAACCCAAGGATAAGAATCCTCATTGACACCACCTACCTGATGAACCAGTGGATTGAAGATGAAGAAGGAAAAAGAGGCGCTCAATCGAGGAGGATGAACTTCTCGCCCTCGACGTCCTCGAAGTAGCTGCCGATGCCGCCGATCTTCCACTCCTTTCCATCGGCATTCACGGTTATGTTGGCGGTGAGCGGGGTGTACTCGTATTCGGTTATCTCCCCGTCCAGGGTCACCGGCTCCTTCGTGTCAACGAGCCTCCCGATGACCTCGATCTTCCTCGGCAGCTCGACGTACTTGAGGACGGTTATGAGCGTCCTGATGTTGACGAGGGAGAGGGGCTTCGGTGCCGCGGCGTAGTTGAGGGGCTTGATTATTTCGCTGTTGTCGAGGTAGATGGTGTAGAACCAGTGCATGTAGTTCTGGATTATCTTGGGGCTCTTGGCCCAGAAGGAGTAGAACTTCTCGCGGCGCTTGTCCTTCGGGAGGGCACCGAAGAACAGGGCGTAGTCGATGTCGCCGATTATCCAGCTGGCCATGAGCCAGGGGGCGCCCCCGCTCCTCGCGAGGATTATGTTGTTCCCCTTGAGCCAGTCGGGTATCTCATCGAAGTTGCTGATTATGACGAAGACTATGTCCTTCCTCGCGCGTATCTCGCTTTTGAGCAGCTTGAGGAACTCAAAGGGGGTGTTTATCAGAACCTCGTGCTTGGCGGTCCTTATCACGTACTCCGCGCGCTCAACGGTGTTCTCAAAGCCCTGGATGGTCCATATCTCGGGCAGATCCTCGCCGTGAACCTCACGGTAGAGTTCGAGAAACGCAACCTTGAGGTTCTCAACGTCCTCTATGAAGTCCTCCTTTATTTTCTCCAGAACAACCTCGGGGTTGACTGGCTTGTACAGGCGAGGGGAGCCCTGCATGACGTCAACAAACCCCTTCCTGTGGAGGGAACTGAGGACGTCATAAACCCTTGTGTGGGGAATACCGCTCTCCTTCGTTATGTCCGTAGCCTTGCTCGGGCCGAGTTTGAGGAGCGTTATGTAAGCGAGGCTCTCGTACTTCGTGAGACCGAGCTTCTGAAGCTTTTCAACTATTTCCTCTTCGTTCATACCGAGACCTCCAATCTTTTAAGTTTCACTCGCGATAGTTTATTCATCACTGGTGATATCTTGGGTGAGGAAAGTGTATAAAATTTTCGGGTTCGAACCGGACCAGAAATTCGGAAGGGTCGCGGTCGTCGAGTTCTCGATTCCAGCGGAACCAGGGAACAGGTACGCGTACCTGCTGGGGAGCTTCAACGCGTTCAACGAAGGCTCCTTCCGAATGAGGAGGAAAAAGGGCCGCTGGAGGACGGTTGTGAAGCTGCCGGAGGGAGTCTGGCACTACGCGTTCTCCATCGACGGCGAGTTTACCCCCGACCCCGAAAACCCCCGACGGGAGGTCTACAGGAGGCTCTCGTACAAATTCGAAAGGGAAACGAGCGTCGCGGTTATCGACGGCGGGGACGGGCCCTTTCACGCGCCGAGCGCGACCTATCTCTATACCGTTGCCGGGAGAACCCACGTTCTCCTGAGGGCGAAAGCGGGAACAGTCGCCAAGGCGGCCCTCGTCCGTCCGGAAAGCGAGGGCATGGTTGAGATGAGGAAAAAAGCGCGGGATGAACCCTTCGAGTATTTCGAGGCAGTCCTGCCCGGGGACGGTGAACTGGAGTACTCCTTCGAGGTTCGAACGCGGAAAGGCATGATAAAGGAATTGGGGCCATTCAGGGCCGTTCCATACCGCCCGGAAACTCCGCTATGGGTTTACGGGAGGGTTTTCTACCAGATAATGCCTGACAGGTTCGAGAGAGGCCTGCCTGGGACGCCCAGGGGAAGGGCATTCCGGGGCGAGGAGTTCCACGGCGGCAATTTGGCCGGAATAATAAAGAGGCTGGAACACCTCGAAGAACTCGGCGTAAACGCACTCTACCTCACCCCGATATTCGAGTCCATGACGTACCACCGCTACGACGTCACCGACTACTTCAGTATCGACAGAAAGCTCGGGGGAGGGGGAGTCTTCGGGGAGTTTGTGAAAGAACTCAAAAAGCGGGACATCAGGCTGATCCTCGACGGGGTTTTCCACCACACGAGCTTCTTCCACCCATACTTCCAGGACGTGGTGAGAAAGGGAGAAGGAAGTGAGTACCGGGGATTCTACCGCATAACCGGCTTTCCCGTTGTTCCCGAGCAGTTCCTGAGGGTTCTGCATTCGGAAGGGCCGTGGATTGAGAGATACCACCTGATAAAATCCCTGGACTGGAACTACGAGAGCTTCTACTCGGTGTGGCTGATGCCGAGGCTCAACCACGACAGCCCGGAGGTAAGGAAGTTCATCCGGGAGGTAATGGAGTACTGGCTCGAGAGGGGAGCGGACGGCTGGCGGCTGGACGTCGCCCACGGTGTTCCGCCCGAACTCTGGGGGGAGATGCGGAAGGCCATGCCGGAGGGGGCGTACCTCATGGGGGAGGTCATGGACGATCCCCGACTCTGGGTCTTCGATGCCTTCCACGGTACCATGAACTACCCCCTCTACGAGCTCATTCTCAGGTTCTTTGTGAAGGGTGAAATCGACGCGGGGGAGTTCCTCAACGGCCTGGAGTTGCTGAGCGCCCATCTGGGCCCCGCGGAGTACGCGATGTACAACTTCCTCGACAACCACGACACCGAACGCTTCCTCGACCTCGTGGGGGACAAGAGGAGATACCTCTGCGCCCTCGCTTTCCTGATGACCTACAAGGGGATTCCCTCGATATTCTACGGCGATGAAATCGGACTCAGGGGCCGGCTGGACGGCGGTCTGAGTGCCGGGAGGACATCCATGGTATGGGACCGGGGGAAGTGGGACACTGAGATTTTCGAAACCACGAAACGACTGATACGGCTCAGGAGAGGAAGCAGAGCGCTCCAGCTCGGCGAGTTCGTGCCCGTGAGGTTCCAGGGACGCACGATGATATACGAGAGGGTCCTCGGGGACGAAAGGGTAAGGGTAGAGATCAGATACTCGATGGAACCTGAGGACTGCACCTTCCATGTGACGGCATCATGACGTCTTCTCCAGGGGGATGAATGGAGGGGCAGACGGCCGGCCCCTTCCCGTCCCCTGTGGCCCACTCTTTTCATAGGGGAATAACTATGTGCACGGCCAACAACTCTGATCAAAGAAGCGCAAGATATATATATCACCGTCGATGATACTATATCACCCAAAATCAAGGCGGGTGATAAAGATATGAAGAAAGGACTGTTTGCCCTGCTTTTGGTGGGGGTTTTGGTTCTTAGCGTTGTGGCCAGCGGCTGTATAAGCGGAGGAGGGGAGAGCACGAGTTCAACGACCAGCTCCCCCAGCCCAACCGAGACCACCACGAGCTCACCGAGTTCAACCACCTCCAGCCCGAGCCCCACTGAGACCACCACTACCCCGCCCGAGACGGAGTGCGGAAGCGGGGAGGTCGTCATATGGCACGCCATGCAGCCCAACGAGCTCGAGGTCTTCCAGAGCCTCGCCGAGGAGTACATGGCCATGTGCCCCGGCGTCACCATAACCTTTGAGCAGAAGCCTGACCTTGAGAGCGCCCTCAAGGCCGCCATACCCACCGGCCAGGGGCCGGACCTCTTCATCTGGGCTCACGACTGGATTGGAAAGTTCGCCGAGGCAGGAATGCTCGAGCCGATTGATGACTACGTCACCGATGACGTCCTCAACGGATTCGCCCCGATGGCCCAGGAGGCCATGCAGTACAAGGGGCACTACTACGCGATGCCCTTCGCGGCCGAGACCGTTGCCCTCATATACAACAAGGACATGGTGAGCGAGCCGCCCAAGACCTTCGACGAGATGAAGGCGATAATGGAGCAGTACTATGACCCCGACAACGAGAAGTACGGAATAGCGTATCCGCTCAACGCCTACTTCCTCTCGGCCTGGGCCCAGGCCTTCGGTGGCTACTACTTCGACGACCAGAGCGAGATGCCCGGCCTCGACCAGCCCGAGACGATAGAGGGCTTCGAGTTCTTCTTCCAGAACATCTGGCCGTACATGGCTCCGACCGCGGACTACGGAACCCAGCAGAGCATATTCCTTGAGGGCCGTGCCCCGATGATGATAAACGGCCCGTGGAGCATAAGCGACGTCAAGAAGGCGGGCATAGACTTCGGCGTCGTCCCGCTCCCACCGATAACCAAGGACGGCAAGGAGTACTGGCCGAGGCCCTACGGTGGAGTTAAGGACATCTACTTCGCGGCGGGCATAAAGAACAAGGAGGCCGCCTGGAAGTTCGTCAAGTGGTTCACCACCAGTCCGGACGTCATCAAGGAGCTCTCACTCCAGCTCGGCTACATCCCGGTTCTCACACCGGTGCTCAACGACCCGGACATCAAGAACGACCCGGTCATCTACGGCTTTGGCCAGGCCGTTCAGCACGCGTACCTGATGCCCAAGAGCCCGAAGATGGGCGCCGTCTGGGGTGGCGCTGACGGAGCCATCAACGAGATACTCCAGGACCCGGAGAACGCCGACATAAAGGCCATACTCGAGAAGTACCAGCAGCAGATACTCGACAACATGAACGGCTGAAGCCTTTCTCCTTTTTCATACCTTTTTGGAGGGATTGGAATGAAAAAGACCACGACCATTGCTCTGTTCCTAATCCTGCCTGGGATGGCAGCGTTCCTGTTTTTCAACCTGTGGCCAATAATTTACTCGATATACCTGGCCTTCACCAACGCCCAGCTAGGCAACTTCCCGGTTCAGGCCCCTGATGCCCCGCAGCTTCAGTTCGTTGGTCTGGAGAACTTCCGCTGGATACTTGGCGACGAAACATTCAGGAGCGCCTTCCTGTGGACGTGGATATTCGTGGTGACCAGCGTCACCCTGAAGGTTCTCGCGGGAATCGTCCTCAGCCTGCTCTACAACAGCAGGTACGTCAAGGGAAAAATGATCTACCGCTCCCTTCTCATAATTCCCTGGGCGCTGCCGCTGCTCTTCTCCGTTACCGTCTGGAAGTTCATGTTCGACCCGATATTCGGGCCGATAAACCAGATGCTCAAATCCCTGGGGGTTCAAAACCTTCCCAACTGGATTAACGACCCGATGTGGGCCTTTCTCGCACTCAACGTAATCGAGGCCTGGCTCGCGTACCCGTTCATGATAACCGTCATCACGGCGGCGCTCCAGTCCGTGCCTGACACGCTCGTTGAGGCGGCGATAATAGACGGGGCCAACTACTGGCAGAGGATAAGGCACGTTGTCCTCCCGATAGTCGGCAAACCGATAGCATTCGCCACCATACTCACCAGCGCGGCGAGCTTCCAGTACTTCATGGTGCCCTACATCTACAATGCGGGCCTGTTCGAGGACAAGTTCATACTGCTCTACGGTTTCAGAAAGGCCTTCGGAGCCAGCCCCCACTACGGAAGGGCCGCGGCGATAATGATAATCGCCACGCTCGTGCTTGCCGTGTACATGTACGTTAACGTCAGGATAACCAAACTCCAGGAGGGTGCCAAGGGATGATGGGAAGGCGCAAAGGGGAGGTCGTCAGGAGCTTTGTCCTGACCCTGCTGGCCATCTTCGTCATGTTCATCATACTCTTCCCGGTCTACTACATCTTCGTCGTCTCAATAAGCCCGGGCTCAACGCTCGCAACCACGGAGTTCCACATCATCCCCAGAAACGTCAGCCTCGACTCGTACAGGGAGGTGCTCTTTGGATTCTCTGGAAGCAAACTCTCGGAGAACTTCACGGGAACCATCGAGGGAAGCGCCCACGTCCAGGACGGCAGGCTGTACCTGCTGGAAGGGACGATAAAGGGTGAGGTCAAATACGGGCCATTCACGGGACTGGTGTTTGAGATTCCAGTGAAAAACCTGGTTTTCGATATTTCAACGGACGTCAACGCCCAGGGACAGCTGAAGGGAGATGTCAAGGGACTCTTCATCCTCACGAGGATGAACGACGACGGCACTGTGGGCTTCGCGATAATAAGGAACATCGAGCTGAAGGACGGAACCATCGAGGGCACCCACGTCTCGGGCCCGATGGAGAAGTACGTCGTTGCCAGGAACAGCGGAACCGTCAGGTTCACGAGAATCGGGAAGTTCGTCAACTCGAAGTTCTTCGGCTACCTCAAGAACAGCCTCATCATAGCCACAATAACGGTGCTGCTGACGCTTGTGTTCGTCGTCCCGGCCGCCTACGCATTCTCGCGCATGAAGTTCTTCGGCAGGGAGCACGTGCTCTACTTCTACCTGATGTTCACGCAGGTGGCGGGCGGTCTCGGAATAGCGGGCCTTATAGCCCTCTACGGTATGATAGTCAAGCTGGGCCTCTACGACAAGCTGCCGGTGCTGTCCTTCATCTACGCCGCGGGAAGCGTTCCCTTCAACACCTGGCTGCTCAAGGGATACATAGACTCCATAAGCCCCGACTTCGACGAGGCCGCCCTGGTGGACGGCGCGAGCTACCTCCAGATAATCAGGCACGTGCTCCTCCCGATGGCGCTGCCGGGAATAGCGACCGTGTCGATATTCGCCTTCATAGGCGGCTGGACGGAGTTCATCCTAGCAAGCCTGCTGCTGACCGAGTCGCACCAGCCACTGTCGGTGTGGATATACCTTCTCCTGGGCGGCATAGGCAGGGGAATAGACTGGAGCTACTTCGCGGCTGCCGCGCTGCTGTTCGCCCTGCCGGTGTTCGTGATGTTCATGCTCGCCCAGAACTACATAAGGAGCGGTCTTACAGTTGGAGGTCTCAAGGAATGAGGTGATAACATGAAGCGGGTGGTTGCCCTACTCCTTGCCTTTTTGATGGTTGGGAGTCTGATTGGAGCAAACGTGAAAACGGTCGGAGCGGCCGAGCCGAAGCCGCTCAACGTCATAATAGTCTGGCACCAGCACCAGCCCTACTACTACGACCCGGTCCAGGACGTCTATACCAGGCCCTGGGTCAGGCTCCACGCGGCGAACAACTACTGGAAGATGGCCTATTACCTGAGCCAGTATCCGGACGTTCACGTCACGATTGACCTGTCGGGCTCGCTCATAGCCCAGCTCGCCGACTACATGAACGGGAAGAAGGACACCTACCAGATAATTACTGAGAAGATAGCCAGCGGCGAACCCCTCACCGTCGATGAGAAGTGGTTCATGCTCCAGGCGCCGGGAGGGTTCTTCGACCACACCATCCCCTGGAACGGTGAGCCGATAACCGACCCCAACGGCAACCCGATAAGGGACTTCTGGGACCGCTACACCGAGCTGAAGGACAAGATGATGGCCGCAAAGGCCAAGTACGCCAACCTGCCGCTCGAGGAGCAGAAGGCCGCTGTGACGAACGAGTTCACCGAGCAGGACTACATCGACCTCGCGGTTCTCTTCAACCTCGCCTGGACCGACTACAAGTACATAATGGACACGCCTGAACTCAAGGCTCTCTACGACAAGGTCGACGAGGGCGGCTACACCAGGGAGGACGTTAAAACCGTTCTCGACGCCCAGCTCTGGCTCCTCAACCACACCTTCGAGGAGCACGAGAAGATAAACCTCCTCCTCGGCAACGGCAACGTCGAGGTCACGGTCGTTCCCTACGCCCACCCGATAGGCCCGATACTCAACGACTTCGGCTGGGAGGGTGACTTCGACGACCAGGTGAAGAGGGCGGACGAGCTGTACAAGCAGTACCTTGGAAACGGAACCGCCGTCCCGGTTGGAGGCTGGGCCGCCGAGAGTGCCCTCAACGACAAAACTCTGGAAACCCTCGCCGAGAACGGCTGGACCTGGGTCATGACTGACCAGCTCGTCCTCGACAGGCTCGGCGTCGAGAAGACGGTCGAGAACTACCACAAGCCCTGGGTGGCCGAGTTCAACGGAAAGAAGATATACCTCTTCCCGCGCGACCACGCCCTCAGCGACCGTGTTGGTTTCACCTACGGTGGAATGAACCAGTACCAGGCCGTTGATGACTTCGTGAACGAGCTCCTCAAGCTCCAGAAGGAGAACTACGATGGCAGCCTCGTTTACGTGGTCACGCTCGACGGCGAGAACCCGTGGGAGAACTACCCCTACGACGGCAAGCTCTTCCTCACCGAGCTGTACAGGAAACTCACCGAGCTCCAGGAGCAGGGGCTCATAAGAACCCTCACACCGAGCGAGTACATCCAGCTCTACGGCGACCAGGCCAACAGGCTCACCCCCAGGATGATGGAGCGCCTCGACCTCACCGGGAACAACGTTAACGCCCTCCTCAAGGCCCAGAGCCTCGGCGACCTCTACGACACCGTGGGCGTTAAGGAGGAGATGCAGTGGCCGGAGAGCAGCTGGATAGACGGAACAATCTCCACGTGGATAGGCGAGCCCCAGGAGAACTACGGCTGGTACTGGCTCTACATGGCCAGGAAGGCCCTTATGGAGAACAAGGATAAAATGAGCCAGGCGAACTGGGAGAAGGCCCACGAGTACCTGCTCCGCGCCGAGGCGAGCGACTGGTTTTGGTGGTACGGAAGCGACCAGAACAGCGGTCAGGACTACACCTTTGACCGCTACCTGAAGACGTACCTCTACGAGATGTACAGGCTGGCCGGAGTCGAGCCGCCGAGCTACCTCTTCGGAAACTACTTCCCGGACGGCGAGCCCTACGTCACCAGGGCCCTCGACGGCCTCAAGGAGGGCGAGATGAAGAACTATTCGAGCATGTCCCCGCTGGCAAACGGCGTCAGCGTCTATTTCGACGGCGATGGGCTCCACTTCGTAGTGAGGGGGAACCTGGACAGGTTCGAGGTGAGCATCTGGGAGAAGGATGAGCGCGTCGGCAACACGTTCACACTCCTCCAGGAGAGGCCGACCGAGCTCAGGTACTCGATGTTCCCGTTCTCAGCGGACAGCGTTGGTCTCCTCATAACCAAGCACGTCGTGTACGAGAACGGAAAGGCCGAGATATACGGCACCACCGACTACGAGAAGAGCGAGAAGCTTGGAGACGCGACCGTTGAGCAGACGAGCGACGGAGTGGAAGTCATCGTGCCCTTCGATTACCTCAAGAACCCGAGCGATTTCTACTTCGCGGTCTCGACCGCCAAAGACGGAAACCTTGAGATAATAACCACCCCCATCGAGCTCAAGCTCCCCACCGAGGTTAAGGGAGTCACGATAGCGGACATCGCCGACCCGGAGGGAGACGACCACGGGCCGGGAAGCTACGTCTACCCAACGGACGGGGTCTTCGCCGAGGGAGCCTTTGACCTCCTCCGCTTCAGGATGCTCGAGCAGACGGAGAGCTACGTGATGGAGTTCTACTTCAGGGACCTCGGGGGCAACCCATGGAACGGACCGAACGGCTTCAGCCTCCAGATAATCGAGGTCTATCTGGACTTCAAGGACGGCGGCAACAGCAGCGCCATAAAGATGTTCCCAGATGGGCCGGGAACCAACGTCCAGCTCGACCCGAACCATCCCTGGGACGTCGCCTTCAGGATTGCCGGATGGGACTACGGTAATCTCATCATCCTTCCGAACGGAACCGCAATTCAGGGTGAGATGCAGATATCAGCCGACCCGGTCAAGAACGCGGTGATAGTGAAAGTCCCGAAGAAGTACATCGCCATAAACGAGGACTACGGCCTCTGGGGAGACGTCCTCGTCGGTTCGCAGGACGGCTACGGGCCGGACAAGTGGAGACCGGTGGCAGTGGATGCGGAGCAGTGGAAGCTCGGCGGCGCAGACCCGCAGGCAGTCATAAACGGCGTAGCTCCACGCGTCCTTGATGAGCTGGTTCCGCAGGGCTTTGAACCGACCCAGGAAGAGCAGCTGAGCAGCTACGACGCAAACGACATGAAGCTCGCCACCGTCAGGGCCATTCCGCTCCTCAAGCAGGGCATCGTTGTGACCGACCCCGAGGGTGACGACCACGGCCCAGGAAGCTACGTCTACCCAACGGACGCGGTCTTCAAGCCGGGAGTCTTCGATCTCCTCAAGTTCAAGATGACGGAGGGCAGCGATGACTGGACCCTCGAATTCTACTTCAGGGACCTCGGGGGCAACCCGTGGAACGGTCCAAACGGCTTCAGCCTCCAGATAATCGAAGCGTACTTCGACTTCAAGGACGGCGGAAACGTCTCGGCGATAAAGATGTTCCCGGACGGACCCGGAAGCAACGTCCAGCTCGACCCGCGCCACCCGTGGGACGTGGCCCTCAGAATCGCGGGATGGGACTACGGAAACCTCATCATCCTCCCGAACGGAACCGTTTACCAGGGCGAGATGCAGATTTCAGCCGACCCCGTCAAGAACGCCATAACAGTCAAGGTTCCGAAGAAGTACCTGCCGAACGTTGGAGATTACGGGCTCTATGCGGCAGTCATCACCGGCTCCCAAGACGGCTACGGCCCTGACAAGTGGAGGCCAGTGGCCGTTGAGGCGGAGCAGTGGAAGCTCGGAGGGGCGGAGGCAGACGCGGTTATCAACGGTGTAGCCCCGCGCGTCATGGACGAACTCGTCCCGGCGGACTTCAGTCCGACCCAGGAAGAGCAGCTGAGCAGCTACGACGCAAACGACATGAAGCTCGCCACCATCCTCATGATACCCCTCGTGGAGGGCAGCGGCGGGGAGGAGCCGACCCCGACCGAGACCACCACTACCAGCGAGACGAGCAGTTCAAGCACCTCCTCCACGACGAGCTCCCCAAGCCAGACCACAACGACCCCAACAACTACCACCGGCCCGAGCACGAGCCCCACTACCACATCAAGCCCCACCACAACCACCACCGGCGGTGGAGGCGGAATCTGCGGCCCCGCCGTCCTTGTGGGACTCGCCCTGCTGCCGCTCCTCATCAGGAGGCGGCGCTGACCTTTAATTTCAAATTTTTGAGGTGATAGCATGGCTGAAGTCAAGCTCATCAACGTCTGGAAGCAGTTTGGAGAGTTCACCGCCGTCAAAGACATGAACCTCGAGGTCAAGGATGGAGAGTTCATGATACTCCTCGGCCCGAGCGGCTGCGGAAAGACGACGACGCTGAGGATGATAGCGGGACTGGAGGAGCCAAGCAGGGGACAGGTGTACATAGGGGACACGCTCGTAGCGGACCCAGAGAAGGGTGTCTTCGTCCCGCCCAAGGATAGAGACATAGCCATGGTCTTCCAGAGCTACGCCCTCTATCCACACATGACGGTCTACGACAACATAGCGTTTCCCCTCAAGCTCAGGAAGGTGCCGAAGCAGGAGATTGACCAGCGCGTTAGAGAAGTCGCCGAGATGCTGGGCCTCACCGAATTCCTGAAGAGGAAGCCGAGAGAGCTCTCTGGAGGCCAGAGACAGCGTGTTGCTCTCGGAAGGGCCATAGTGAGAAAGCCGCACGTCTTCCTGATGGACGAGCCGCTGAGCAACCTCGACGCCAAGCTCCGTGTCAAGATGCGCGCCGAACTGAAGAGGCTCCAGAAGCAGCTCGGGGTCACCACCATCTACGTCACCCACGACCAGGTGGAGGCAATGACGATGGGCGACAGGATAGCGGTCATCAACCAGGGCGTGCTCCAACAGGTCGGAACCCCAGACGAGGTCTACAACAGGCCCGCCAACACCTTCGTCGCGGGCTTCATCGGGGCCCCTCCGATGAACTTCATCGATGCCACCGTAACCGAGGACGGTTTCGCTGACTTCGGCGAGTTCAGACTGAAGCTCCTCCCCGACCAGGTGGAGGTTCTGAGGGACAGGGGGCTCCTCGGAAAGGAGGTTATCTTTGGAATCCGCCCGGAGGACCTCTATGACGCCATGTTCGCCCAGGTGAAGATACCGGGCGAGAACATGGCGCGGGCAATGGTGGATATCATAGAGAACCTAGGAAACGAGAAGATAGTCCACCTGAGGATCGGCGACATAAACTTCCTCGGCGCCTTCCGCTCGGAGTCCAGGGTCGTGGAGGGCCAGGAGGTCGACGTGGTCTTCGACATGCGCAAGGTCCACGTCTTCGAGAAGGGAAGCGGAAAGGCCGTATTCTGAAGCTTTTTAAATCCCCCTTCCCATTTTCTTCCATGAGCATAGAGGACTTCGCCGATTTTCTGGCCAGGGAGGTGCCGAAGGGCAGGATAGCCGAGCTTGGGATAGGCTTCCAGTTCAAAGTGGCGCTCAGACTCAAGGAGCTGGGCTACGACGTTCTGGCCGTTGACTGGAATCCGGCGTCCGTCGAGAGGGCGGCGGAGCTCGGCCTGAACGCCGTCAGGGACGACCTCTTCAGCCCAAAGGTGGAGCTCTACGAGGGGGTCGCGGCGCTTTACTCCGTGAGGCCAACTCCGGAGATAGTGCGGCCGATCCTGAGGCTCGGGCGGAAACTCCACGTCTCCGTTTACATCCTCCCGCTCACGGGGGACACCATGCCGAGGACGATGAGGCTCACCAACTTCAGGGGACTGGCGATATACTCCACTAAAGGTATTTAAACCGCCTCCCAAGTAGTCATGGTGGTGATATGAAGCTCTTCGGTACCGCTGGAATTAGGGGCACCCTGTGGGAGAAGGTCACGCCGGAACTCGCGATGAACCTCGGAAAGGCAGTTGGCACGTACATCGACGGAAAAACTGTGGCGGTTGCGAGGGACGGCAGAACGTCGAGCGTAATGCTCCAGAGCGCCCTCATCTCGGGACTTCTCTCGACGGGAGCCGAGGTTCTTGATTTCGGTTTGATACCAACGCCCGCTTTAGCGTGGGGAACGCGGGAGCACGGCGATGGGGGAGTCATGATAACGGCGAGCCACAATCCACCGACGGACAACGGGATAAAGGTCTTCAACGGCGACGGAACGGAGTTCTACGTCGAGCAGGAGAGGGAACTGGAGGAACTCGTTTTCTCCGGAAACTTCAGAAAGGCAGCATGGAGTGAGATAAAGACAGTAAAAGCCCTCGATATCACCAAAGACTACATAGGGGCCGTCCTCGACTTCGTGAACCACGAGACCAACTTAAAAGTCCTCTACGACGGCGCCAACGGTGCCGGGAGCGTTCTGGCCCCCTATCTGCTCCGCGAGATGGGGGCGAGAGTTATAAGCGTGAACGCCCACGTTGACGGCCACTTCCCCGGAAGGAAGCCGGAGCCGAGGTACGAGAACATCGCCTATCTCGGCGAGCTGGCGAGAGAGCTCGGCGTTGACCTCGTCGTCGCCCAGGACGGCGACGCCGACAGGATAGCGGTCTTCGATGAGAAGTGCCAGTACGTGAATGAGGACACCGTTATAGCCCTCTTCGCAAAGCTCTACGTGGAGGAGCACGGAGGGGGAACGGTTGTCGTTTCCATAGACACGGGCTCGAGGATAGACCACGTCGTTGAGAACGCCGGCGGCAGGGTCGTAAGGATTCCCCTCGGTCAGCCCCACGATGGGATAAAGAAGTACGGGGCAATCTTCGCCGCCGAGCCATGGAAGCTGGTCCACCCGAAGTTCGGACCATGGATAGACAGCTTCGTGACCATGGGACTCCTCATAAAGCTCATAGACGAGCGCGGAAAACCGCTCTCCCAGATAATCCGGGAGGAGATACCGACATACTACCTCACCAAGAAGAACGTGAAGTGCCCGGACGAGTTCAAGAAGGCCACCCTTGAGAGGGCCTACCGGGCCCTCGAAGAGAAGCTGCGGGGAGAGGTGAAGGAGGTTCTCACGATTTCCGGCTACCGCTTCCAGCTGAAAGACGGCTCGTGGATTCTGGTCAGGCCAAGCGGAACGGAGCCGAAGATCCGCGTCGTCGTTGAGGCGCCGAGCGAGAAGAGGCGCGACGAGCTCTTTGGGCTGGCCTACGGCACCGTCAGGAGGGCCGCAGAGGAAGCCATGAGGAAGGACTGAGCTACATTTTCCATTTTTAGACCATAATCCCAAGCAACCAGCCGGCCGTTCCAGCGAGGAATATTAACCCCAAATCCCGGACGAGAACCCAAGGCCCGGGCCTCTTTCCGGTTCCCCTCAGGTAGAACCAGTATATGAACACCGGAACCAGGAGGTCCAGCGACAGATAGGACTCACCAAAGAACAGATTGAGCAGGAATGAAAAAATCGAAACCAGAATCAGGGCCTTTCCGCCCATCACAACCCCCTCAGACAAACCTCGCCGGCCTCAGGGTCCTCACGGCTATGCCGTCCCTCCCCACCATGACCTTGAAGCCCTCCTTGGCCACGTAAGTCTTGACGCCCGTGACGGTTTCGATGTATTTGGCCTCCTTGTATGGGTTCGCGAAGTGCATCTTCATGCCTATATGGCTCATCACAAGGACCTCGGGCTTCTCACGCATCCTCTTGAGCATCATGACGATGTCGTCGGTGCTCAGGTGGTACGGGATGCCCATGTCCCTCGGCCTGGTGACCGCCGCGATGAGCAGTCTCGAACCGTCGTGCCAGTCGGTGAGGCCGTCGAAGTAAGCCGTGTCGGGAATGTACGAGATGTCGCCCAGGGAGCTCTTCATGCGGAAGCCGATGGTGGTCGGGTCCGAGTGCTGGGTCGGGGTTATCACCATCTCCTCGTCGCCTATCGCTATCCTGCTTCCCGGCTCCGGGATGTGTATGCTCTCGAGCACATCCAGGTGGTACTTGCTGACGGCCGGCGTGTGGGTCTCGTCGCCGTAGACGACGCTCTTGGATGCTATGAGAACGCCCCTCTTCTTGAGTGCGCCGCCCGTCATGGCCTCTATCATGACCTCGACGTCGTTGCAGTGGTCCACGTGCCTGTGGGAGACGAAGATGACGTCGAGCTTTCTGGGGTCGAGCTTGTAGCGCCAGGAGCGCACGAGGGCGCCGGGCCCGGGGTCAACGTAGATGTTCCTGCTGGCGCGTATGTGGAAGCCGCCGGTGGAGCGGAACTGGGTTATGGTGATGAACCTGCCGCCGCCGCTACCGAGGAAGGTTATCTCTATCAAATCTCCACCCCCGTGTTCTTCTGCAGACATAGGGGTATCACGGAGGGAGTATATAAGACATTGCCCTTTCCCCGAACGGATGGAAACATATGAACACTCAGATAAATAACTTCAAATTCATATGAATGACATGTAACATAATGTCAAATGAATACATCCCTTCGCCGACAAATATATCACAAAGTGGAACAGTGTAGAGTCAAAAATTTTCCAGATAATTGTAAAATTGGAAGCCTAACAAAACATTTTTAACGATTCATGTATCCAACTACTACGTCACCGTTTGGAGGTGCGGATATGGAGCTGAAACCGTACATACCACCCGAGAAATCGCTGCCCGAATACACAATCAAGGCTTTTGTTTTGGGCATCGTCCTTTCGATCATAATGGGCGCGGCAAACGCCTACCTCGGAATGTACGCCGGTATGACCGTGAGCGCCAGTATTCCCGCGGCGGTCATATCGATGGCAATACTCCTTGCGTTCAAGGACAGGAACATCCTCGAAAACAACATGGTGCAGACCGCGGCTTCAGCGGGTGAGTCGCTGGCGGCGGGAGTCATCTTCACCTTCCCGGCCCTCGTCGTTCTCGGCTACTACACGACCTTCCCGTACTATATAGTCACCATAATCGCAGCCCTCGGTGGTTCCCTCGGTGCCCTCTTCACCATAGTCCTCAGGAGGGCCTTCATAGCCGAGGAGAAGCTCCCGTACCCCGAGGGTATGGCCTGCGCCGAGGTCCTCATAGCCGGTGACAAGGGTGGAAGCCACGCCAAGCCGATACTCTACGGTGGAATCTTCGGAGGCCTTTTCAAGCTCTTCGGAAGCTCGGGCCTCTGGTCGGGAACCGTCGAGGCCGCCAAGATGGTCGGCTCCCGCGTCTACTACTTCGGAAGCGACCTCTCCGCGGCGCTCATAGCGGTTGGCTACATCGTCGGCCTCAACATAGCCTTCCTCGTCTTCCTCGGAGGCGCCATAGCCTGGTTCATAGCCATCCCGCTCTACGCCGGCCAGATGGGCCACACCGACCTCAGCCCGATTGACCTCGCCTGGACCATCTGGAGCACCAAGATCCGCTACATGGGTGTCGGCGCGATGGTCGTCGGTGGTCTCTGGAGCCTCATCAAGCTCAGGAACCCGATCAAGAGGGGTATCAAGGCCGGCCTTGAGGTTGCAAAGAGGAAGCAGTCGGGAGAAACCATACTCAGGACCGAAGAGGACCTTCCGCTCAACTACGTCCTCATGCTCATAGCGGCCTTCGTCATCCCGCTGTTCCTGCTCTACTTCCACATCATCGGCTCCATCGGAATCGCGGCAATAATGGCGGTGATACTCCTCATAGTCGGCTTCCTCGGAAGCTCGATAGCCGGCTACCTCGCGGGTGTCGTCGGTTCATCCAACAACCCGGTCTCTGGAATCACCATCATGAGCCTGCTCTTCACAGCCTTCGCCCTCAAGGCCCTCGGCCTCAGCGGAATGGAGGGCATGGCGGCGACAATACTCGTCGCGGCGGTCATCTGTACCGCGGCCGCCATAGCCGGTGACACCATGCAGGACCTCGCCACCGGTTACATGGTCGGAGCTACGCCAAAGAGGCAGCAGGTCTTTGAGATGGTAGGAACCTTCTTCGCCGCCCTCGTCATGGCCCCGGTGCTCAACCTCCTCATCCAGGCCTACGGTATAGCGGGAACCCCGACGGCGAAGGAGAACGCCCTCGCCGCCCCGCAGGCCTTCCTCATGGCCAAGGTCACCGAGGGTGTCTTCACCGGCAACCTCGAGTGGAACATGATCTACATCGGCGCCGGAATAGCCATAGCCCTCATAATCCTCGACGAGATACTCGCCATGAAGGGCTCCAAGTTCAGGACCCCGGTCATGCCGGTCGCGGTCGGTATCTACCTGCCGCTCAGCCTCGGCGTTCCGATATTCATCGGCGGTCTCGTCAAGCACTTCGTCACCAAGTCCAGGAACGAGGAAGGGGAGAACCCGACCGACCCGGGAGTCCTCGGCGCCGCGGGACTCATCGCGGGCGAGGCCCTCATGGGTATATTCTTCGCCGCCCTCATCGTTGCGGGCGTCGCCCCGAGCTCGGGCTTCAGCAGCAACGTCCTTGGAGTCATCCTCCTCGCAGGAATAGCGCTCTGGCTCTACATGACGGGCAAGAGGAAGTGATTTTCCCCTCTTTTCTTTCCCAACCTTTAAATTTTGAACGCCGGAGGAATGGGCATGGAAGAGTACATGAACCTCGTGCCAGTGCGCAACGAGAAGGTCGAACTGAGGAAGATAGAGGGGAAATACTACCTCCTGATTCCCATGGACTCGAAGCTGGACTTTCTGGCCAGGAGGCTCCACGGGGACTACAGGAGGATAGAGCTGGACGATATAGGAGCCTACGCGTGGGAGCTGTGCGACGGCAGGAGAACCGTGAAGGAGATAGGAAAGGCTCTGAAGGCCCGCTTTGGGGAGGACGCAGAGCCCCTCTACGAGCGCCTGGTGACTTTTCTTTTCGAGCTGGCGAAGAGGTATTTGATTGAGTTTAAAAGAACGGATGAATTAGGATGAGGTGGTGATAACCATGAGCGAAGCCCTTGAGAAGGTCTCGCAGGAGATTGAGAAGCTCCAGGACGAGATGGTGAAGGCCCTCGTCGAACTGATCAAGATACCCGCCATAAGCCCGGACTACGGCTACGAGGGCGAGTACGACAAGGCCCAGAAGCTGCTCGAGATGATAAAGGACTGGCCCTTCGACAAGGTCGAGGTCTACAACGCGCCGGACGAGAGGGCCAAGAACGGCGTCAGGCCGAGCATTCTCGCCTACTACTACGGCCAGGACGGCGAGAAGAGCCCGAGGATATGGATCCTCACCCACATTGACGTGGTTCCGCCCGGGGACATGAGCAAGTGGACGGTCACCGAGCCCTTCAAGCCGGTCGTCAAGGACGGAAAGATCTACGGCAGGGGAAGCGAGGACAACGGGCAGAGCCTTGTGGCTTCCCTCTACGCGGTAAAGGCCATGATGAACCTCGGGATAAGGCCGAAGAGAACGGTCATCCTGGCATTTGTCAGCGACGAGGAGACCGGCAGCAAGTACGGCGTCGAGTGGCTCATGAGGGAGCACCCTGAGCTGTTCAGGAAGGACGACCTGGTTCTCGTCCCCGACGGCGGAAACGAGGACGGAACCTTCATCGAGGTGGCCGAGAAGAGCATCCTCTGGCTCAGGGTGAAGGTCAGGGGCAAGCAGGTTCACGCCAGCATGCCGGACAAGGGACTCAACGCCCACCGCGTGGCCCTCGACTTCGCCTACCACCTCGACAGATTCCTCCACGAGAAGTACGGCGAGAGGGACGAGCTCTTCGACCCGCCGGAGAGCACCTTTGAGCCGACGATGGTTCACGGCCCGGCAGACAGCCCGAACATAGCCCCCGGCGAGCACGAGGTGGTTTTCGACTGCAGGATTCTGCCGAGGTACAGCATAGACGACATCCTCGCCGACGCCAAGGCCCTTGCCGAGGAGGTCAAGGAGAAGTACAGAAAGGAGTTCGATGGAAAGGTTCTGCCCGAGATAGAGCTCGAGATTCTCCAGCGCATGGACGCCCCGGAGCCAACCGATCCGAACAGCGAGATAGTGAGGCTCCTCCAGGAGGCGCTCAGGAGGCTCCGCGGAAAGGAAGCCAAGGTAGGCGGAATAGGCGGCGGAACCTTCGCGGCATACTTCAGGAAGCTCGGAATTCCGGCCGTCGTCTGGGCGACGCTCGACGAGATGGCCCACCAGCCCAACGAGTACGCCTGGATAAAGAACCTGGTGGAAGACGCCAAGGTCATGGCGGCCCTGGCTCTTCTCTGACCCTTCTTCCCATTTTGTTTCAAACGCGATTGAAACCATCGCCAGCCATTTATATCATCCCGCTCAACATAACTTAGGGTGAACCGCATGAGGTACATACTGGCCGCCATCGTTATCTTCATGGTCGTCGCGTCCGGCTGCATAGCCAATAACGAAGGAACGTCAACGGTTTCTCCGGATTCCTCGAGCAAAACGTTCACTCCCCCGCTGACCAAGTACGACGTTCTGGAGGAGGGGCAGGAGAGACCGGTCGTTGAGGGCTTAAACGCCTTCACATTCGACCTGTACCGCGAGCTGAGCGCGGATGGGGGGAACGTATTCTTCTCGCCCTACAGCGTGGAGGTCGCCCTGGCGATGGCCTACGAGGGGGCGAACGGGAGCACGCGGGAGGGGATGGAAAGGGTCCTGCACCTGCCCGGGGACGACGAGGCCAGGTGGGCGGGCTTCAGATACCTGATACTCTCCCTTAATCCATCGAATGGGCCCTACGTCCTCAGCACCGCCAACGCGCTCTGGGTGCAGAAGGACTACCCCGTGAACGAGCGGTACCTCTGGATAATCAGGGAGTTCTACCTGGGAGACGTGAGGAACGTTGACTTCGTTAGGGACCCGGACGGGGCGGCGGAGGAGATAAACAGCTGGGCCGAGGAGCGGACGAGGGGCAGGATAAAGGACCTCGTTCCAAAGGGGGCATTGAACGAGTACACGAGGCTCGTGATAACCAACGCGATATACTTCAGGGCCAACTGGTCGAGCAGGTTCAACCCGGGGGATACTGCCAACGAGAGCTTCACCCTCGCCTCGGGCGAAAAGATAACGGTTCCCATGATGCACCAGAGGGGAACCTTCAACTACACCGAGAACGACGAGCTCCAGGCCCTCGAGATGCCCTACGAAGGGGGAAGGCTGAGCATGCTGATAATACTGCCCCGGGACAACTCCCCCACAGGCATCGAGGGGAAGCTCACGCCGGAGTTCATCCGGGAGCTCAGGGAGGGCATGAAGCC
Source organism: Thermococcus sp. 4557 (assembly GCF_000221185.1). Taxonomy (NCBI): domain Archaea; kingdom Methanobacteriati; phylum Methanobacteriota; class Thermococci; order Thermococcales; family Thermococcaceae; genus Thermococcus; species Thermococcus sp. 4557. Next base: position 1,198,989 of record NC_015865.1, read on the forward strand.
GGAGCTCGTCGATGTGACGGTTCCCAAGTTCAGGTTCGAGGCGAGCTACTCGTTAAAGATGCCGCTCATCGACATGGGTATGGGGGATGCCTTCAGCGACGGGGCGAACTTCTCGGGAATCACCGATGTCGAGAGGCTATTCATAAGCGACGTGATACACAAGACATTCATAAGCGTCGCAGAGAACGGCACCGAGGCGGCCGCGGCGACGGCGGTTATACTTGAAGCCGCCTCCGCACCCGGGGAAGAGCCGGAGTACAAGGTCTTCAGGGCAGACCACCCGTTCCTGTTCCTCATAGTGGACAGGGAAACGGGGGCGATACTCTTCATGGGCAGGCTGATGGATCCGAGGGGCTGAGCTTTTTAAGCCCCTCCCCCAACTCTTTTCATGCCAGCCTGGAAGGACGGAAAGCTGGGACTGCCTGTAAAGGAAGCCGTGAAGCTCTTTCCAGAGCTGAAGGACTACCTCGACGAGAGGGGAAGGCTCGACTTCTCGAACAGAAAAGCCAGAATACTCTACAATAGAGCCATAGCTAAGGCAATCTTTGGGCTGGAGATAGAGTACCACCCGCGTGGGCTCGTGACAACACCCGTCTCTCGATACCTCTTCCTGAAAACCTTTCTGCGCGGGGGAGAGAAGGTTCTTGAGATTGGAACCGGTCACACCGCCATGATGGCCCTCATGGCGGCGAAGCTTTTCAGCTGCGGCGTTACAGCGACGGAGCTCGACGAGGAGTTCTTTGAGTATGCCAGGAAGAACATTGAGCAGAACGGAGCCGGAGTTAAGCTCATCAAGAGCGACGGGGGGATAATCAGGGGAGTAATCCCCAAAGGCGAGCGCTTTGACGTGATTTTTTCAGCCCCGCCGTACTACGAGAGGCCCACGAAAGGCGTTCTGACGGAGAGGGAAGGGGTCGGTGGTGGGAAACACGGTGAGGCCTTCTCAGTGAGGCTCATCAAGGAGGCCCTGGAATATCTGAAGCCCCGGGGAAAGGTAGCACTCTTCCTTCCCGATAAAAAGCCCCTAATCGATGCTATAGCAGAAAAAGGAGAAGAGCTGGGCTACTCCGTAAGGGACGTTAGGTTCAAGGCCGGAACGCGGTGGAGGCACAGTTTGATCCTGAAAAAATGAAAGTCAGGCCACGATGAGGCCTATCACCTGGCCCTGCGCCACCTCCTCGTTCTCCTTCACCAGAATCTTAAGCCTCCCGCTCGCCGGGGCCTTAACGTGCACGGTGACTTTCTCTATCATGACCTCCGCTATTTCCTCTCCCGCCTCGACGGGGTCGCCGTCGTTCTTGTACCAGCTCAGCAGGACACCGGTCTTTTCCTCCTTCGTCGTCCGGGGTACCCTGACCTCTATCTCCATTCTGCCCCTCACCCGACCATGTCCTTCACTGTCTTCACTATCTTCTCCTTGTCAGGAAGAACGAACCTCTCTAGCACCCTGCTGTACGGAACCGGAATGTCCGGGTAGGCTATCCTCCTCGGCAGGGCTCTGAGCTCGTTGCCTATCCTCTCGACGACGGTGGCTATTATCTCGCCGCTCATCCCGTAGCTCATGTAGTCCTCGTCCACGACGAGAAGCCTTCCGGTCTTCCTGACGGAGTTTACGAGGGTCTCCTTATCAAGGGGAACGAGGGTTCTCAGGTCAATGACCTCGGCGCTTATCCCGTCCTTTTCGAGTTCTTCGGCCGCCCACAGTGCCTCGTAGACCATGCGAGATACCGTCGCTATGGTCACATCGTCGCCCTCCCTTACGACCTTGGCCTCACCGATGGGGACTGTGTAGGGCTCCTCGGGCACTTCAACCGCAGCTTCGTCCGGGGAGGGCATCCATCCGAGCCCCATGAGTCCCTTGTGGAAGAAGTACATGACCGGATTGTCGTCCCGTATGGAGGATATCATGAGTCCCTTGGCGTCGTAGGAGTTGGATGGAATTACTATCTTGAGTCCCGGAACGTGGGCAAACAGACCGTAGAGGCACTGGGAGTGCTGGGCCGCGTCGCTGTAGCCTCCCCCGATGGCTGTGGTTATGACTATGGGCATCCTAACCTGCCCGCCCGACATGTAGTGCGCCTTGGCGATGTGGTTGTATATCTGGTCCATCGCCACGCCGAAGAAGTCAACGAACATAAGCTCGACTATCGGCCTCATGCCCTTCGATGCGGCTCCAAGGGCGGCGCCTATGAAGGCAGACTCGCTTATGGGCGTGTCTCTAACCCGCTCGGGGCCGAATTTCTCAAGAAGCCCGTTCGTTGCACCGAAGATTCCACCGTAGGCACCGATGTCCTCGCCCATGACGAAGACGTTCTCATCGCGCTCCATTTCCTGCGCTATCGCCTCGGCTATCGCCTTGTACATGGGGAGCTTCCTCGCCATTTCACTCACCCCCTGCAAAAACGCCCTTCAGAGCTTCTTCCGGCTCAGGATACAGGCTGTTGAGGGCGAAGTCTATGGCCTCCCGAACTTCCCTCTCGTTCTCTTCCTCGATCCTTGCCAGCTCCTCCTCCGTGGCAATGCCCTTCTCAAGCAGCAGCTTCCTGAAGTTGGCCAGCGGGTCCTTCTCCTTCGCCAGTTCGAAGTCCTCCTTCGGTCTGTAGAGTTGCGGGTCACCTTCGAAGTGCCCTCTAAGCCTGTACGTTCTGACCTCTATGAGGCTCGGCCCCTCTCCGCGCCTCGCCCTTTCAACGGCCTCCTTGGCAACTTCGTAGACCGCTATAACATCGGCACCGTCAACGCTTACACCGGGAATTCCGTAGGCCTTAGCCCGCTCGCTGTTCTTGGCGACGGCCGTTGACTTGTCCTTCGGAACGGAGATCGCCCAGCCGTTGTCCTCTATCAGGAATATAACCGGCAGCTTCCAGAGGGCTGCAAGGTTAAGCGCCTCGTGGAAAGTTCCCTGGTTGGCCGCTCCATCGCCACCGACTGCAACCGCCACGTAGTCCTCGCCCTTTAGCTTGGCCGCGATGCCAACTCCAACGGCCTGTGGGAAGCTCGCACCGACTATACCGCTGCAGCTGAAGTTTTTGGCCGCGTCAAAGAGGTGCATGTGGCCGCCCTTGCCCCCCGATAGGCCGGTGGCCTTGCCGAATATCTCGGCCGTCATCTTCTTCAGGTCGACCCCCTTCGCTATCGCGAAGTGGTGGGCCCTGTGGGTTCCCATAACCGCATCTTCGTCCTTGAGGTGTACGCACACGCCAACGGCCGCCGACTCCTGACCTGAGGATAGATGCAGCTCTCCGGGAATCGGACCGGCCGAGATGTCAAAGCGCGGACTCTTTCCCTCGTAGTACCACTTCGCCAGCGTCTCTTCGTACGTCCTAATCTTGTGCATGGTCCTATATATCTCCAGCAGGGTTTCCTTAGGTATCTCCTCAACTCCCATTCTCCCACCTGCCTTTTCCGTTGATTTTAGCTGGACAAGGCAAAAAGAAAAGGTCACTCCTTCAGCACTATCCGAATCGGAGTTTCGTTTTTTAGGTTGTCAGTGACAGGACAGCGCTCCTCTACTTCCTTCAAAAGCTCCTCAATCTTTTCCTTGGGGGCATCGGTCTTCAGATAAACCGAGACCGTCACCTCGGTGAAGCCTGCACGTCCCTCTTCTGAGATACCCTGGAACTTTGCAGGGTTCAGCTTTCCAGTGATGGCTAGCCCGAGCGACTCCACGGATATCCCTCTCTCCCCCGCGATTCCCCTGATGGTAACGTTCAGGCAGCCAGCCAGCGCCACGAGGAGGTACTCAACGGGATTTGGCCCCCCATCCGTTCCCCCTATCTCGGCGGGTTCGTCAACGAGAACCTCAAAATCCCTGACCTTCGCGAGCAGTTTCGTGTCCGAGAGGGACTTTCCGGTTACGTAGAACGTCCATTCCTCCAAGACCATCACCCGAAGATACCATCCCCGCTTTTGCCCTCCAGACCGGGGTGAACGTCGAACCTCACGACCCCCACAGGAACCTTTCCTCCTACGGCCTCAACGACTCTGGCAACACCGATATGACCAAAACCTCCGCACAGCTCTATTGCCGCAATCCCATCCTCAACGAGCTTTTTTGCAACTTCACAGGCCTCGTCGTAGTTTTTGACGCCGACAACGTGGAGTTCCACCACTGGAGTCCTAATGATCGCTCTGTGCTCTCCAGGGTTTGCTTCAGGTGCGACGAACATGAAAGCGGCCTTCAGCATGCTCCCACCTCCAAAAAATGGAAGGTCAGAGAACCTCCCTGACCGCGTTCTCTATTCTCTCTGCGGAGGGTATCCACTCGTTTTCGAGGGCTGGACTGAATGGAACGGGGGTCGCCGGCGGTGTGATTATCTTGACCGGCGCCTTCAGGTGCTCAAAGGCCCTGCTGGCGGCGAGTGCCGCTATGTCGGTGGCGAAGCCCGCCCTCGGGTAGCCCTCGTCAACGACGACCAGCCTTCCGGTCTTCTTGATGGAGTTCAAAATAGTGTCGGCGTCTAGGGGTACGAGCGACCGTGGGTCAACGACCTCGACGCTCACACCTTCCTCCGCGAGCTTCTCCGCCGCTTCCAAGGACTTGTGGACCATTGCGGCCGTTGCCACTATCGTCACATCCTTTCCTTCCCTCTTCACGTCCGCCTCGCCGAGGGGTATCGAGTAAGGCTCCTCCGGAACCGGACCCTTAACCGCGTAGAGCCCCTTGTGCTCTATGAAGATTACCGGATCGTCGTCCTCTATCGCCGAGATCAGCAGTCCCTTCGCATCGTAGGGCGTGGACGGCATGACAACCTTGAGCCCGGGCACATGGATGAAGAGGGCATGGAGCGACTGAGAGTGCTGGGCAGCGGCTGAAAAGCCGGCACCGCACGTTGTTCTGAGAACCATGGGTATCCTAGCCTTCCCGCCGAACATGTACCTCATCTTCGCGGCCTGGTTGTATATCTGGTCGTAGGCGACTCCGAGGAAGTCTATGAACATCAGCTCCACGACCGGCCTCAGCAGACCCGTCGCCGCGGCGCCAACCGCGGTGCCCACGAAGCCGCTCTCCGCTATCGGCGTGTCCCTGACCCTCTCGGGCCCGTACTTCTCGTAGAGCCCAGCCGTCACCCCGTAGATTCCTCCGTAGAGTCCGACGTCCTCGCCCATCACGACGACCTTTTCATCCTTTCCCATCTCGTAGTCCAAGGCCTCGTTGAGCGCCTGAGCGAAGGTTATCTCCCTCACCACTGCCATACGAGCACCCCCTTGGTGGGCGTGGAGAAGACGTCTTCAAGGAGCTCCTCCTTCGACGGCCACGGGCTTTCTTCAGCGAACTTAACTGCCTCCTCGATTTCCTTCCGGGCATTCTCCCAGATTGCATCCAGCTCTTCCTTGGTGGCTACCCCCTTGGCGAGAAGCTTCTCCTCGAAGAGCTTTATCGGGTCCTTGTTCTTCTTCCACCACTCGATTTCCTCCTTTGACCTGTAGACCTGCGGGTCGCCCTCGAAATGGCCCCTGAACCTGTAGGTTTTGGCCTCTATCAGGGTGGGTCCCTCACCCCTTCTGGCGCGTTCGATGGCCTCCTTGGCGACCTCGTAGACCGCCAGAACGTCCTGTCCGTCAACGCTTACACCGGGGATTCCATAGGCCTTGGCCCTCTCGGCCACGCTCTTTATCGTCTGCTGTTTGTCGTAGGAGAGGGATATCTGGTACTGGTTGTTCTCACAGACGAATACAACGGGCAGCTTCCAGATGGCGGCGAGGTTTATTCCCTCGTGGAAGTTCTGCTGGTTCGAGGCACCGTCACCGAAGAAGGCAACGGCGACGTTATCGAGGCCGTTGAGCTTTATTCCCAGGCCTGCGCCTACCGCGTGGGGAATGCCGCCCCCAACTATGCCGTTGGCCCCCAGCTCGCCGACGTCAAGATCGGCTATGTGCATCGAACCGCCCTTTCCCTTTCCGCTTCCTGTCTTCTTCCCGAACAGCTCTGCCATTGAGGCCTTCACGTCTCCGCCCTTGGCTATGTAGTGGCCGTGCCCCCTGTGGGTGCTCGTTATGAAGTCCTCCCTCCGGAGGTTGGCCATCACACCGACGGCGACGGCCTCTTCCCCGACGTATAGGTGTACAAAGCCGGGTACCTTGCCCTGAGCGAAGAGTTCCGCAACCATTTCCTCGTGGACCCTTATCCTCACCATGGTCTCGTACATCCACAGCAGGGTTTCCCTAGGTATTTCCTCAACTGGCATGGCATCTCCTCCTCTAAAACGTAGATTTCTCACCAGGTTATTTTTAAGAAGAGATTTAAACACTATACTAATGAAAAAACCTCTATATACGTATTTCGCAAGTATTATATAGGTTAATCCAGCTATTGCCCTTATAAGTTGTGAATTTGGGGGGTAATATCATGAAAAGAGTAAACGTAATAATGCCGAAGCTCGGCATGACCATGAAGAAGGGAGAGATCGTGGAATGGAAAAAGAAAGCCGGAGAGCACGTCAAGAAAGGAGAAGTTATCGCGGTAGTTCAGTCCGAGAAGCTCACCGGTGAGATAGAGGCACCCGAAAACGGCCACCTGGTTGAGATACTCCACGACGTGGGTGCCGAAGTGCCCGTCGGGGAGGTTATAGCCATAATAGAGGCGGAAGAGTGATCGCATGACGGACGAAGAGGTCAGGATGATAGCGGAGCAGTACGAGATAGACCTCTCGAAGCTTGAGGGCTCAGGGCCGGGTGGTGAGGTAACCCTCGAAGACCTTGAGAGGTACATCAAAGAGCACTTCTACCCGAAGGTTCTGAGAGAGGTCAACCTCATCGGGATAAGGAAGGTGATAGCGGGAAGGCTCTCCGAGAGCTACCGAGAGGCAGTCCACGTCACAATCAACATGGAGGTGGAGATGGACGGGCTCGTTAAGATGAGGAAAAAACTTACCGAGAAGCTCGGGAGGAAGCCGTCCTACACCGTGCTCATGCTGAAGTGCATAGCAAAGGCAATCAGGGACTTCATAGACGTGAACGCAACGATGGACGGGGACAAGATAACGGTTTACGACGACATCAATATAAATGTGGCCGTCGACAGCCCGATAGGGCTGATAACTCCGGTAATCAGGAACGTTGACGAGAAAAGCCTTGAGGAACTTCTCGATGAGTACTCCAACCTCGTGGAGCGGACGAAGAAGGGCCTCCTGAAGGAAAAGGACTTCGTCGGGGGGACCTTCACGGTCACGAACCTGGGAATGCTGGAGGTTGACTCGTTCACCCCGATAATAAACCCACCCCAGGTGGCGATTCTGGGCCTCAATAGAATAGCCGAAAAACCGGTTGTGAGGAACGGAGAGATAAAAAAGGCCAGGGTCATGACCCTGTCCCTGAGCTTCGACCACAGGGCGATAGACGGTGCTCCAGCAGCGAGGTTCCTGGGACGGGTGAAGCACTACCTGGAAAACCCCGAAGAAGTCTTCGGAGACCTGTGAGGGGCTGAAGCATGAAGAAAGGAGTCGTCGGGATAATAGCCAATCCGGAATCCGGAAGGGACATAAGGCGGCTGGTCGCCCACGCCAGTGTCTTCGACAACATGGAGAAGGTCAGCATAGTCGAGAGGCTCCTCCTTATACTCCAGGAGCTGGGGGTGGAGAGGGTAATCGGCATGCCCGAGACCTTCGGGATAATCCCCGGCGCAAAGCGGGCCGTGGAGGAGCACCTGAGCATCGAGGTCGAGCTGATGGATATGAAGATATTTGGGGACTGGCGCGACACCTACAAAGCGGCCGAAAACCTCAGGGAGGAGGCGTCGGTCATAGTGGTGATAGGCGGCGACGGAACCAACAGGATAGTGGCGAAAGCCTGCGGGGACACGCCGATAATGCCCATCTCCACCGGAACCAACAACGTCTTTCCATACATGATAGAGGCCACGATAGCCGGAGAAGCCGTGGCGGCGATAGCGACCGGAGTCGTAACGCCGGAGGAAGGAACCTACAGGACGAAGAGGATAGAACTCTTCGAAAACGGCGAGCTGAGGGACATAGCACTCATAGACGCGGCCGCAACGACTCACTCCTTTGTCGGCTCAAAGGCCGTGTGGAAACCGGAGTATCTCAGGGAACTCGTGGTCAGCCGTTGCTCACCCTCAAACATTGGACTCAGCTCCATCGCCGGAATCCTGAGGGAGGTAAAGGAGGAGGACGATTTCGGGCTGTACCTGGAGATAGGAAAGGGCAGGCCGGTAAAGGCTCCGATAGCGCCGGGGGTCTTCAAACGGGTTCTCATTGGAGAGGTCAGGGAGGTACCCCTCGGGGAGGAGATTGAGATACACACCACTCCAACCCTCTTCGCCCTCGATGGCGAGAGGGAGGTCGAGATGGACGGCGAGATAACAGCCAGGCTCACAAGAACGGGACCGAGGGTGATAGACTACAGGAAAACCCTCAGGCTCGCGGCGGAGAGGGGCTTCTTCGAGGGTTAGAGGGCCAAGCCTTTTAGTTCATTTTCTATATTTTCCTCAATACTCGCCAGATGAGACGAGGGAAGTCTGAGGTTCCATTCTTCGTGAGAGTACTTGAAGCGGTAGAGAATCCTGGCAACGTCAAGCTCCTCCTTCGACGGCTCATCCACGTAAGCGTCCTCTGAAAGCACCTTGGAATACCCTCCAATCAGAGCGTCCATGACACTATCCACATCGAGCCCCCCAACGAACTCAAGGAGGTTCGCCACACGGTACTTCACTGGGTCAACGGAGGGCCCGAGTCTCTCCGGGACCCTAAGTAGGGCCCGAAGTGTCATTAAATCCGCATCAACCAGGATGGAGCCGTGCAGAAAGAGAACACCCCACCTGATGCTCGCGGCGGTTCCCGAAACCTTTCTTCCGTTCACGACAACGTCGTTCGTGTTCCTGAGGTAGGGGGAGAGACCCAGGGACTCGAGGGCGGTGAGCGTGCCCCGAAGGACGGTCCCGTAGAGGTACGATATGGGAAACTCAACCTCTCTCTTCATGACTATTGAGTAGTTTACACAGCCTCGGTCGAGGTACACGGTACCCCCACCGCTGAAGCGCTTGATGAGGGGGATTCCCTCATTACTGGCCACGTCAAGATTGACGTCCTCTTCGGCGCTTCTGAAGTACCCGAGAACGACAGAACGTGAGGTCCTCCAAAGGCGAAGGGTGTCGGGAATCTTATCCCTAGCCCGCAACCTGGCCAGGGCCTCCTCAAAGGCCAGGTCGAACTTTGGGTCGCCGCTATCGAAGACCAACACCCGAAGGGACATGGTTAAGAATTGTCGGTGAACACTATAAAGTTGGGGGTGGAAAAAGCATTAATTGTGAACCCCCAATCTTTAACGGCCGCGATGAAGAGAAAGCACCTCCTCTGAGACCGGCGTGAGTGCTGAGACGTCCACGGACGGAGCGGCTACTTCATGTCCTCCACGTAGAGGAAGAGCGCCTTGAGGTACTCCGTGTCCTTCGAGGCCATGAGTATCGGGTGGTCAGGGGCCTGCGTCCTGTAGGGCTCGAGGAGCCTGAGGAACTTGCCCGCCTTGGCCGCGGCCGCTATCACCATGTCCTTGAAGGCCTGCATATCAACGTGCTGGGAGCAGGATGCAGTGACGAGTACGCCGCCCTCCTTAACGAGCTGCATGCCCGCGTAGTTCACGTTGAAGTAAGCCCTGAGCCCCCTCTTAAGGTCCTTCTCGTGCTGGACAAAGGCCGGCGGATCGAGAATCACGACGTCGAACTTCTCGCCCCTCTTTATCATGTCCTCCATGACCTGGAACGCGCTCCCCACGACGTACTTCATCCTGTCATCCACGCCGTTGAGCTTGGCGTTCTCCTTCACCATGTTTATGGCCCAGGGGGACTTATCCACAGCGACGACCTCGTCGGCGCCTGCGACGGCGGCGTGTATCGCGAAGCCGCCGGTGTAGGTGAAGACATCGAGAACCCGCATTCCCGGCTTGACGTACTTCTCAAGGGCTATTCTGTTCTCCCTCTGGTCGAGGAAGAAGCCTGTCTTCTGGCCGCGCATGTCCACGATGAACTTGGCCCTGCCCTCCTCGATTATGGTGCGGTACTTCTCCTTGCCAAGCAAAACCCTCTCTATCTCGGGCAGGCCCTCCCTGCGCCTGCTCCTTCCGGTGTTCTTCTCGAAGACGGTCTCAATCTCAGGCTCGGCCTCCATTATGGCCTCGGCAACGTCGAGCTTGAACCTCTCCATTCCAACGCTCGAAATCTGGACCGAGGCAATCTCGTTGAAGCGGTCAACTATGAGGCCGGGCAGATAGTCCGCCTCGCCGTACACCATGCGGTAAGCCTTGTCGTAGCCGAGGACCTTCTTACGGTACTCGTTGGCCTTCTTTATCCTCTCGCGGAAGAGCTCCTTGTTAACCTCCGTGTGCTCGTCCTGGGTTATGAGCCTGACCATGATGTTGGAGTTCGGGTTAATGAAGCCCCTGCCCAGGAACTTGCCCCCGCGCGTGTAGACCTCGGCTATGTCACCAGGCCTTATCTCGCCCTCGGTTCTCACGACCCCCTTCTTGAAAACTATCATCGCACCCTTGCCTATCGCTCTCGCAGCCTGAGCGTCAACTATAACCTTCGCCATCTCTCACCACCGGTGGAAGTTCGGCGATAGGTATATAACCCTTAGCGTCCTATACTATGCTGGTGATTCTATGCACTTCGAGGTAGTGAAAGAGTTTCTTGAGGAAACCGGGGCGGATTGGATAGAGATTGACGGCGAAATCCACCTCGAGCCGGAGGTCTTCTACGAGGTCTGGAAATACGTCGGCCAGCCGGACCTCGAAACGTACGTCATCGAGGACGAGGTCGTCGAACCGGGTTCTTACGATCCGCCCGAGATGAAATACACCGACATGAAAAAGGTGAAGGTCAAAAAGGCCTACTTCACCACCCTCGACGGCAAGAAAATCGTAACCGACTACGTTGAGCTCCAGAAGATTCTGAAGGAGAAATCCGTCTGAACCTCCTTCCCATTCTTATCCGATTATTATTGGGAGCATCAGCACTCCCATGCAGTTCGTTCTCTTGACCCCGAGCACCGCCGCCAGCAGTCCGATCATCGCGCCTCCCAGGAGAACGACCAAACCGGTGACACCATCGAAGAGGTACGAGAGGGCCACGAGAACCCCGGCGACCGCGGAGTTTAGCGCCCGGTACGGAACCCGTCCGAGCAGGCGGAGTATGAGGGCCGCGAGCGGCTCGGCATAGAGGAGAACCGCCATCGAAACGAAAACGGCCGCCAGGAGGTAGAAGCTGATATCATTCCCCGGAACGGGCGCCATCAGGGCAACGATACCGTTTCTCCTCCTTCCGGTTGAGAGGAAGTTGGCGAAGGAGAACATGAAGTTGGCGGTGTTCACGGAGAACACGACGGTCAGGAAGGAGCGCTCGTCCTTCGAAAGGAGGGAACCGATGAGGGCCGCCTGGGACGCCGTGAAGGCCGGAACAAGGGAGGCGACCATTCCAAGGAGCGTCCCAAGGAGGGATAGGCCGGCGAAGCGGCGCCTGCCCAGGAGGATTCTACCGTCTTCCCCGCCGCCTATGCGAGCTGCCCCGCTTCTCAGGGCCAGCAGAACGACGGAGAGCCCAAAGAGGCCCGTGAACAGGTGGTAGAACGGCTGGGAGAGGCCCAGCCTGAAGGTCAGAATGCCCAGGAGGCCGGAGAGCAGGAAGACGAGGAGGGCAAAGGCCTTCCCCCTGCCCCTCTCCGTCCCGACCACAAGGGCCGCCAGGAGGAGAACGAAGAGGCGGCCGAGTTCCGGGCGGTATCTCCTGGCCAGCGGCATGTAGAACGGCATGAGGGGGATGGACAGGAGAACCGCCAGAAAACTCGCCCAGAGGGCGATCCTGACGACCTCCATCGCCCGCCCCCTGAGAACGAGCCTGTGAGCTGGAAGAACGCCGAGCGCCGTGCCCTCGTCGGGAACTCCCAGGAAGGCGGAGGGGATGACGTCAAGGAAAGTGTGGGTCAGCCCCATAGCGAACAGGAGGAGGTTGCTGCGGACTCCCATGCCAGATAGAAAGGCTCCCAGGGTGTTGACGTGTATTCCCGGCGCGATACCGCTCAAGGTTCCGCCCGCGATGCCCGTCAGCAGTTCCCGGAGCACACGTCATCCCCCGAGGCAACCTCGAAGGCGGGCATACCTCGATAGGTCGTGAAGAATCCGTAGGCGGTGACGGTTTCGTTTTCATCCAGCCCTACTCCCAGCGACTTCCTCAGCTTGAGGAGCACCCAGCAGTCCCCGGCAGTCACGTTGGCCAGGCCGAAGCCGTTTCTGTAAACCTTAACCCACGAGACGTTTCCGCTTATTCTGGCGAAGCTCCCGTCGGAGAAGTTGCAGATGGAGTTCGGAAGCAGTTCCCTCGGCCTCATCACCGTGCAGTTGAGGCAAAGGAGAGATGAAGGCCTCCTCAGGGCCTCGACGCGGAGCAAATCTCCAGCCCTGGCGGAGAAGCCGTAGAGCCTCAGGTCAGAGCAGTCGAGTCTGAGGGAGCGGCCGGTTCCGAGGACGGTGCAGTTGCCGACGGCGATATCCCCCATCCCCGCGTCCCTGAGGGGTCTCCTCTCCGCGGCCCCGAGCACCTGGATGTCGTCCCGGGAATCAACGAAGAGGGAGACCCTGGAGTAGAGCCTGACGATTCCAAGAACCCTGACCCTCAGGCCGGGCTCGAGTTCGACGCCGTAGGGAGGATAGACCGCTATCTCCTCGCTGCCGTTCCAGATGAGCGTCTGTCTGCCGGAGTAGAGAACGGTTCCCCCCCCCTCCCAGGGCATCCCATTGGCGGGGCCGTCGGGGAGGCCAAGCCGCCGATAGCGGAGGGGGTAGAACTTTCCACCGTGCCAGAGGCCCTTGACGCTGACCATCTCCCCCTTGGCCGCGTCTATCGGGAGCGCAAGCAGTATCTTTGCGGGTGTGAGGAGGTAATATCCACGTGAAGGCCAGTACGCCCCGGTCATCGAGTCGAGGGGGAACGTCGGTTCCGCGGGCTCCACCCTCTCGGGTCTCATCCTGGGGCCGGAGGTGGAGTTGCGAGGAACTCCAACAACCCTGTAAACCGTTCCAACGTCGAGCGAGGCGTAGACTCCGATGCTCTCAGTTCCGTTGGTCAGGATGGAGAAGCCGTCCTCGGAATACACGCAGAGGCCAACGAACGCGCTGGACTCGACCCGGCTCTCACCTACGACAGCCAGCGCAGTTAACACAACTATTGAGCCGACCATCAATACAACTGCAATTCTCCTGTTTATGACCATGATTAAAAGTAATCATCGAGCCTTAAAAACTTTACCCCACCCGGTGGTGCAAAGAGAAGGAGGGGGTCAGTAAACTTCGCCGCTCGGATAGACCACGATGCCCTTCTCGTTTATCTCGAAGGGATACTTCTTCATCGAGTGCTTGGTCTCGCGCATCTTCCTTATCAGGAGGTAGCGCTTCAGCTCGACCTCCTTCTCAACGAAGTCGAGAAGGATGACACCCCTGGCTATGTACTCCTCTATGCCGTAGCGGCTTATCTTGCCCCTGCTCGGTTCGGGGGCCTCGGTGGTGAGTATCGAGGTGACCCCCATCTCAAGGAGAATCGTGTTGAGCTGAAGAAGAACCTCCCTGATTTCATTCTCCTTCCTGAGCCTGAACGCGATGGAGGGGATAGAGTCTATCACGAGCCTCTTGGCATCGATGGCCTTGACAACGCGGTATATGTAGCGGAGGAAGTCCTCTGCGTTGAGGTTGCCCTCAAGAACGTACTGCTCCTCGGAGGGAAGGCCTACAACAGCGCTCACACCATCCACGATGGCTATCTTTCTCTCCCTCTCGTACTTCTCAAAGTCCCACCCAAAGGCGAGCATCTCCTTCCTGAGGTCCTGGGCCCTCTCCTCAAGGGTGACGATAACTCCAGGCTCGTTGTAGAGCTCGGCACCTTTATAGACGAACTGGACACCAAAAGTAGTCTTGCCGCTTCCGGTAGGGCCGGTAACCAGAACCGTGGTTCCGCTGGGAAAGCCGCCCTGGATTAAATCATCAAAGCCAGGAATGCCACTTTTCAATCTTTCAACTGTGTATTTCGTGACCATACAGACCACCCTCTGGAGTTCTTTACGAACCCGTCGTTCTCCCTGGTATAACATGTAGCACCAAGAAGATATAAAACTTTTGGGGAAATTCCGTGCTTTCGCACCGGAATCGAAAGGTATCCTGACGGTAGCACCGGAAGGGTTCCAAATAAGACCAAATTTCCCGATGCACCTCGGAGCCTCTCCAAGGGGAAAACTGTTTTATGCTCAAACCAACATCTATGTCTGAGAGGTGAAGCCATGCTGGATCCATTCGGGCCCGAGGCCAGGCGGCTCGTTAAAGACGAGTTCGGTGGAATAACCGAGCTGCTCATGATAATACCCTCGTACGTTGGGGTTGACGCCGCCCTCGAGAGGGTTAGCTGGATAAAGTCCGGCGAGATACCCGAGGGCATCCTTGAGCTTGAGGGAATACGGGACCTGCTCACCTTCTACGCACTCCTGGGGGCGCTGGCCTTCTCACCGTACGGCCTCGAGAGGGAGGTCGTCAGGGAGGCCAACCTGAGGATATACCACAGGAGGATACTGCAGAGAGGAACGCTCGTGGGGGTCTCCACACCCCTCGAGGCGGTTTCCGGCGGCGAAATCTCCGAGAGGGACAGAACCATACTCGAGAGAACCCACCACACGGAGCTGTCCCCCGACAAGAGGAGGAAGCTGCGGCTGGGGTACAGGATACACCTGTCAAAGTTCCTGGAGCTGTGGGAGGGCTCCCTCAAAGAGGTCTACGTGCGGAACGGATACGCGTACCTCACTGAGGAGGGGGCCATCGAGCTGTGGAAGCGCTCCTTCGAGAGGAACTTCGACAGGGCAGTGAACCTGCTCTACGAGATAAGGGACGAGCTGCCCGATTACTACCTCAGGCTCTACGAGAAGCTCGGCGAGATAGCGAGGGAGCACTACAAGGAGAGGCTGGAGAGGATGGGCTCCGCCAAGGCGGGGCCGCTGCGCTTCGACCTGTTCCCGCCGTGCGTCAAGATTGCCCTGAGCGGCGTTCCGTCCGGACTGAGGAACTACGCCATAACGGTTCTCCTGACGAGCTTTCTGAGCTACGCCAGGCTCTGCCCCAATCCCCCCAGGAGGGACGTGAGGATAAGGGACTGCGTGAGCGACCTGAGCGTTGTGGAGAAGGAAATACTGCCCGTGATCATCGAGGCCGGCAACCGCTGTTCGCCGCCCCTCTTCGAGGACCAGCCCCACGAGGTAAAGAACATCTGGTACCACCTCGGCTTCGGGCTCACCGACAAGCCAACCCTCGAGGACAGCGGGAACTCGACCTGGTACTTCCCGCCCAACTGCTCCAAGATAAAGGCCAACGCGCCGGATCTCTGCAAGCCGGACAGGGACTGCAGGAACATCAAGAACCCCCTGACGTACTACCTCAGGAAGCTCTACCTCGAAAACCGGAGGAAGGGAGAAGGCGAGGGCGGAGAAACGGACGGCGGTGAGGAAAATGGCTGAGCTCCTCAGGGAGATGACGAAGGAGGAGAGGGCGCTCTACTACAAAAGGGAATGGAGCGCAAAGAGACTTCCAGATTTCATCGTCAGAAACCTCGAGAACAGGGAGTTCGGGTTCGACCACACCGGTGAAGGGCCGAGCGACAGGAAGAACGTCTTCCTCGACGTCCGCGACCTGGAGGACTACGTGAAGACAACCGCCCCCTACGCGGTCTATTCCAGCGTCGCCCTCTACGAGGAGCCCAAGGAGATGGAGGGCTGGCTCGGGGCCGAGCTCGTTTTCGACATAGACGCGAAGGACCTGCCCCTGAGGAGGTGCTCCCACCTCCACGAGCACGGCCGGGTGTGCCCGATATGCCTCGAGGACGCGAAGGAGCTGGCGAGGGACACCCTCGTGATTCTCAAGGAGGACTTCGGCTTCGAGGATGTCCACGTGATCTATTCCGGCAGGGGCTACCACATCCGCGTTCTGGACGACTGGGCGCTGAAGCTCGAGGGCAAGGCCAGGGAAAAGGTTCTGGCCTACATCAGCGCCGCGGAGGAGATAACCTTCGATGATATCCAGAGCAGGAGGATAATGCTTTCCTCGGGCTATTACAGGGTCTTCCGGCTCAGATTCGGGTACTTCATACGGAGGGCCAACGAGAACCACCTGTTCAACATAGGCCTGAAAAAGGGCCAGGTTGAGAAGCTCCTGGAGGGAAGGGAGGAGATATACGAGGGCTTCGTGCGGAAGGGACTCCTAACCGCGTTCCCTCGGGGGATAGGATACAAAACCCTGACAAGGCTGTTCTCCCTTTCGAGTACGTTCTCAAAGGCCTACTTTGACGGTCGCGTCACTGTCGATGTTAAAAGAATCCTCCGCCTCCCGTCGAGCCTGCACTCAAAGGTCGGACTCGTGACGACCTACATCGGCCCTGATGAAAGAAAGCTCGAAAAGTTCAACCCCTTCGAGGATGCCGTTCCCAGGTTCAGGAAGGACGAGGTCAGGGAGGCATACAGCGAGTGGCTGGAAGAGCACGGGGATGCACTGTGAACGGAAGGATAAAAATCGCCACGGCGATGCTGATATGGGGCAGCGTGGGGATATTCGCACGCTTCTCAAACCTGTCCGGCCTAGGGGTCGCCTTCTTCAGGGTGTCCCTCGGCGCCCTCCTGCTCCTCGCCGTCCTGGCGGGCAGTAAAGGATGGACCTCATCGCTTCCATCCCTCGTGAGGGCCAGATGGAAGCCCCTCCTGGCACTGGGCGTCTCCCTTGCCCTGAACTGGGCCTTCCTCTTCACGGCGTTCAACTACACCACCATAGCAAACGCGGTTCTCGTCTACTACCTGGCCCCGATAATAGCGACGGTTATCTCGTGGCGCTTCCTCGGTGAGAGACTGAGCCTGAAGAGCTGGCTCCTCATAGGCACCGCATTTGCGGGGCTTATCCTGATTATGAGCGGTCAGAACATCGATTTAGATAACAGGGACTTCGTCGGAATCTTACTCTCTCTGACGGCGGCCTTCTTCTACGCCCTGATACCGAACCTCGGGAGGTTCCTGCGCGGAATCAACGGCAAAACGCTGACTTTCCTCCAGCTCGCGATAGCATCGCTCGTGCTCGCCCCGTTTATGGCGGTTTCAGACGTTGGGAAACCCGTCTGGTGGGCGGTTCTCGTCCTCGTCGGGGTTCACACCGTCCTGGCGCTGTTCCTCTACATGGAGGGACTCAAGGAAGTGGAGGTCAACGAGGCGGCCCTGCTGAGCTATCTGGACCCGATGAGCGCGGTGGTGTACGCGTTTCTGGTATTCGGAGAGGTTCCAGGGGTTAGAACAGCACTCGGAGGGGCCCTGATACTCCTCGCATCCCTGCTGGATATTAAGGCGAGGGGGTCGTAGCCCGCCTTCTGTCTCAAGGGGACATTCGACTGAGCGGCCTACCACGGGGCTCGCACCGGGACTTCATCGCCCCTCCCTCGGCCTTGCACCCCGCGGGACGGCCGTTTCACCGGTCCCCGACGGGTCGTCTGCGGGTTAGCTCGGGCACCGTCACCGGGCCCTTCGCCGCTTTCATTCCCATACCCGCCGGGACGTGTCGTTTCTGCGCCGTTGCCCTCCCTCTCGGGAGGTGCCTCGCGGCACCGCGGCCCCGGTGAGGTGGGCGGAACTTCCTCGGGAGCGCCCCGAGAGTCCCCGACCCCCTCGCCGTAGGGGAGTTTGAACAACCGGAATAAAAAGGTTGGCATCCGGACAATTGAACGGAACAAAAAAAGGAAGAAGGCTCACTTCTTCCTGGGAAGCTCCTTGTTCTCCTTAAACTCCGGCTTCTTGGGCCTCTTGAACCTGCCCAGGGGGGAGCGCCTCTTGGGCTTTGGCCTGACGCGTTTCTTTCCGGTCCCCTCCGCGCGGTTCAGGTAGTAGAAGGCACCCGCCGCCAGGAGGATGAAAGCCACCGCCACGAGGCCGACCCAGAGGCCCCTGGAGCCGCCGCCACCGCCGATGGTAGTGGTGTTCGATGGTGCGGTGGACGAGGTCGTGGGCGTGGGAGACGAAGTCGTGGTCGTCGGCGCAGGAGGCTCCAGGTAAAGCTCTCCCTTCGCGGTGCTCGTCTCCCCCGCCGCGGTGAGGGCGAACTCGTAATAGACGGTCTTCCCCACCGGAACCTGGAACTTCACCGTTATCTCGCTGGTTCCGGGGGGTATAGCTACCTCCATGGAGTCCTTGTACAGCACCCCATCGTCCGAGGATATCCTGTAGGCGAGAACGCCGTCCACACTCCCGTCCCCGGGGTTTTCGACGGCGAGCTTGAAGAGCACCTCATCGTTGGCAGTCCTCTCGTAGGAGACATTTGCGAGCACCGGGGGAGCCGAAACGGTGTAGGTAACGTTGCCTTCCCCGATCAGGCGTTCGCCGAAGGCCAGCTTTATGACGGCCGTGATGGAGCCCGACACGTTCGTTGGGAGGGGAACTTCGAGAACCGTCGTGCCCCCTCCAATCTCCGTCCGCTCCACGGCCTTCGATATCAGCTCTCCATCACGGTAGGCCTCGACCGTAAGGTTCATGCCGATGAACCTCTCGGAGAGAACCGTCACGTACGCCCTGTTGTCCTCGTTCACGTTCACCTCGTCGGATTTTAGGGAGACCCCGACCAGCGTGACCCCGAACTTTACGGGGAAGTCCTTGGAGTACCTGTAGGTGCCCCCATCGTACTGGAGGAGATAGTGGAGCCGGTACGTTCCGGAGGGAAGGTCGTATCCGACGGGAACCTCAAACCGGACGAGGTTGTCCCCGGGTACGAAGGTCAGAGTCCTGTTCTCAAGGAAGTAGGTCTTTCCATCCTTGATCAGGGAGACCTGCCCCACCGCGGAGACGTTCCCGTGACCGATGTTGGTGACGTGGGAGAAAACGACTATGGTCTCCCCGTTCAGAACGTAGGATGAGCCCGGCCGGTTCTGAACGTAGGCCTCGGCAACGCCGAAGTTGAGGGGCTCGGAGATCACGTGAAGGGGTATCCTTGCGTAGAGTATGTACATGGAGCCATCGGACGTGAAGGCCAGGAACCTCATGAAGAGCGTGTAGGTGCCGCCCGAGACGTTGGAGGGGCAGGTGATGTTGTACGAGAAGGAATACCTGCCCTTGGGGGTCCAGTCGCTGAAGACGTGGGGGGAGATGTTGAACGTGAAACCGTCGATCTTATTCCCCGAGGAATCCTCGACCCAGAAGCGCTGATAGCTGACGACCTTGTAAGTGAAGCCCCCTGCGTTCGTGAGCCAGACCGTTCCGGAACCGTAGTCCCCCCTGAGAACGGTTATTTCATCGCTTGTTTCGAGCTGATCAAACTGTGCGGAAGCGCCGGGAACTACTGAGACAAGCATCAGGAGCACGATAAACGCTGTCATCATGTTCCGCATCCTTTTCACCACCAGTAATTGTACTTTTTTCAATATAAACCCTACCCCCCGTAGAACAGTATGATGATGCCTACCCCAACCAGACCCACGAAAAAGGCCATCATAAGCCGGTAGAGGGCGCTGCCCGAGACGTGCGGGCGTATAATGAGGCCCAGTATCGTGAGCATGATTCCGTAAGCCACGGCAAAAAGCCCGAGGGCAACGTTAATCGGAAACCCCAGGATCATCATGACGCCCAGAATGGCCCCCGCCAGCACGGTGACGTGGGGCACCGTGAAGGTCAGGTAGTCCCTGAGAACCTTGGTGTCCTCGTCCATGGTTCATCACTCCGCTATGAACGCGTAGGTCGTGGTGGTCGGGAGGACCCGTCTGATCCTCGGGAGCAGGTAGCGGGGATAGAGCTCCTCGTCCTTCTCCTCCAGGATGCTGTAGGTGCCGAGGACTTTTTCTATGACCTTGACCTCCACGCGCCCCCTGACCCTGAAGTAGCCCCTGTGGAGGGTGCTTATCTCCAGAACTATGGGCACCTTGAGGCGCTCACACTCGTTACCGTCCACCAGGTCTCGCAGGTACTCAAGCTCGGAGCGCCGGAAGTAGTGATAGCTCCCGTCGCGGAGCCTAACGCTCGGCTCCTCCTCCGCCAGGAGCTGGGAAAGGGTGGGACGGAGAGCGGGGAGGTGAAGGTTCATCCTCGCGATCTCCCGGTTCAGTATGTCCTCCGCCTTTGTCATGTTTATGGCTACGGCCGGGGCACAAAAAGCTTTGTTTGACATTAAACTGTAAATCCCAAATGATTTCGACGATGAGATGGACATTTTGCTGTCGATGGAAGGAAGTCCCGCGTACCCAGTCGTCATAGTGACAAAAATCTAGTGAAAAGGCTTTTATCTGATTAATCGTTCAGTAATCTGGCATAAAAACTGAACGTTAGAACATTTAATGGTGATAAAAATGAACGAAATTTCCACGGTTGGAATTGGTCACGGGGCCGGGTCGCTGGGGTTCGTCCAGCTGGTCTTCGTCGACATCAACGGGGTTCCAAAGGGCATGGAGATACCCGCGGACAGATACGAAGACGCACTGACTGAGGGAATAGCCTTCGACGGCTCGTCCATATCAGGTTTCCAGGGGATAGAGGACAGCGACCTCGTTCTGAAGCCCGATCCGGCCACCTACGTTGAGGTTCCATGGGAGGGGATAGCGAGGGTCTACGGGTACATCTACAAAGACGGAAGCCCCTACGGAGCCGATCCGCGGGGGGTGCTCAGGGCGGCGATCGAGAGACTCGGAAAGGAGGGCTTCAGGGCGTACATCGGCCCGGAGCCTGAGTTCTACCTATTCAAAAAGAACGGAACGTGGGAGCTTAAGATACCCGACAGCGGGGGCTATTTCGACCTCGTCACCCTCGACAGGGCCCGCACCCTGCGGAGGGAGATAGCGCTCTACATGCGGTCCTTTGGCCTCGTCCCGGAGGTCCTCCACCACGAGGTCGGAAAGTCCCAGCACGAGATAAACTTTCGCTACGATGAGGCCCTTAAAACCGCCGACAACGTGGTCAGCTTCAAATACACCGTCAAGGCTGTAGCAGAGATGCACGGTCTCTACGCGACCTTCATGCCCAAGCCCATCCACGGATTTCCGGGGAACGGGATGCACCTCCACATAAGCCTCTGGAGAGATGGGGAGAACGCGTTCATCGGGGAGGACGGCCTCAGTGAGACCGCACTGCACTTCCTCGGCGGCCTGCTGAAGCACGCAAAGGCTTTAGCCGCAGTCACGAACCCGACGGTGAACAGCTACAAGCGCCTCGTCCCCGGCTATGAGGCCCCCGTTTACATCAGCTGGGGCTACCGCAACAGGAGCACGCTGATAAGGGTTCCCGCGTTCTGGGGCAACGGGGCCAGGATAGAGTACAGGTGCCCTGACCCCAGCGCAAACCCATACCTGGCGTTCGCGGCGGTTCTAATGGCCGGACTCGACGGGATAAAAAGAAAGCTGGAGCCCGAGGCGTACACAGAGGCAAACGTCTACGAGATGGGGGACTCCGAGAGGGCCAGACTCGGGATAGGTACCCTGCCCGGAAGCCTCGGGGAGGCCCTTGAGGAGCTGAAGAGGGACCGGGTCGTCAGGGAGGCCCTGGGCGGTGCCTACCGGAACTTCGTGGAGCACAAAGAACGCGAGTGGGAGGACTACCTCGAGTACCTGGCCTCGCGGGACATTCCCACGGAAACAAGGAAAGTGACGGAGTGGGAGCTCGAGAGGTACTTCCACATTTAGCGGACTTCCTCCGGCTCCCCTTTCTCCCCCATGTGCACTATCAGTGAGCCGCCTATGATCAGGGCGGCGCCGGCGAGCTGGGCCGCGCTCAGCCTCTCGCCGAAGAGAACGAACGCCAGGACTATGGCGACCACCGGTTCTATCGTGGCAACTATGCTGGCCCTGCTGACCTCAACCTCCTTCAGCGCATGGTTGTAGAGGATGTAGCCGAGGAACGTCGGGAAGAGCGCCAGCGCGAAGAGATACGGAACCGCCCCAGCGGGGACGCTGAAGTCAGTGAATGGAAGGAGGAACAGGAGCCCAAACAGGAGGGTGTAGAAGAGGGCCTTCTCGGGCTCCTCCTTCCTCACCGCGAGCTTGGCCAGAACACCGTAGAGAGCGTAGGTCAGTCCGGTCAGGAGGCCAAAGAGGAGCGCCCTGGTCGAGAACTCCGCCCCCGAACCGTTGACGAGAACCACTCCCGCCATGACCATGACGAGGGCGATGAGCTTCTCCCTCCTCAGGGGCTCTTTGAAGACAAGCCTGCCCAGGACTATCGAGTACACCGGGGCGGTGTAGAGGAGTAGAACAGCGAAGGAGACCGATGAGATGGTCACGGTGTAGAAGTAGAGGGTGTAGAACAGGAAGATGCTGAAGAATCCGTAGAGGGCGTAGAACTTCAGTCTCTCCCTTTCCAGAGACAGTCCAATTCCCCTGAGCTTGAGGTACGCACCGAGGAGCATCAGCGCGAAGAGAACGCGGTAGAAGACCATCGTGAAGGGGCTGAGGCCGAAGCCGTCGAGGTACTTGGCGAATATCCCAAGGGTACCCCAGCTCGACGCGGCGAGAAAAACTAAGAGGTATCCCCTCCTCATGGGCTCACCTCAGAGGGCGGGGCCAACAGGGAGGCGCCTCTTGTGCTCGCTGCCCCTCACAAGTCTCTCGACGTATTCGACCCTCTCGACGCTTATTCCAAGCTCCCTCGCTATTTCATCCTTCTCCATTCCAAGGTCAACCATGCGCCAGAGTATCTCGTCGAGGAGGCGGTAGCTTATACCGAGCTCGTCCTCGTCGGTCTGCCCCTCCCACAGGCCAGCCGACGGCTTCTTCTCGATTATCCTCTCCGGAACTCCAAGGAGCTTTGCTATCTCCCAGACCTCGGTCTTGTAGAGGTTTATGAGCGGGGCGTAGTCGCTGGCACCGTCGCCCCATTTCGTGAAGTACCCAGTGAGAACCTCGCTCCTGTTGCCCGTTCCGAGGACGAGGCGGTTCATGGCGTTGGCATGGGCATACAGCAGAACCATCCTCGTCCTGGACATGACGTTCCCCCTGCTCCTAGTGTCGAGTCCCCCAACTGCCCTCTCGAACTCATCGACGATGGGCTTTATGTTGACCACCTTGCAGTCAATCCCAAGGCTCTCGCAGACGAGCCTGGCGTCGTCGAGGTCGCGGTTCTCGTAGTAGGGCATAATCAGGCCGAGAACCTTCTCCTTTCCGAGGGCCTTCGCGGCGAGGTATGCAACGGTGGCGCTGTCTATGCCTCCACTTATACCAACGACGACGCCATCGGCGCCGGCCCCATCGACGCTCTTCCTTATGAACCCGGTTATCCTCTCAATGACGGCGCTGTAATCAAGCTCCCTCATCTCTTACCCTCCTTCACGTCCCTCAGCAGCTGGGAGTACCCCATGAAAGCCATAACGACTCCCACAAGCACCAGCACGAAGGCCACCACCGAGTAGATGGCGTAGGGGTAGTCAACGGCCGTCGCGCTGTAAGTATAGTCCACGCTCCCGTTAAAAACATATATCACCGGCCTCTCGCTCGGGTGGAGCGTTATCTCGCGGTTCACAAGCGTGTAGTTGGTCATCTCGGTACCCTGAATCAGGGAGAGGTTCGCGTTGGAGGAATAGAGAACGAGGGTTCTGTTGTGGTACAGGTACTCGGTCTCGAACTTATCATCACCCAGGTAGTGCATGCCCTCCTTCAGGGTTCCGCTCGCGGAGTAGGACTTATCAACGCGATAGAAACCAGCGGCGGATATAACGAGGGCGAGGACGAGCATTATCAGGCCGGCCTTGAGAAGAGGGTATTCCATGGCATCCCTGAAAGTTCCCATAGGCATCACCCGGAGTAAAGAAAAGAAGGGGGTCAGTACTTGCCGACGAGGTGGCACTCGGCGAAGTGGTTGTGCTCGTACTCGACGAGCTGCGGGTGCTTGGTGTCGCAGAGTCCCTTCTGGGCGTAGATGCACCTCGGGTGGAAGCGGCACCCGGGCGGTATGTCAACGGCGTTGGGAACCTCACCCTTGATGGGCAGCTCCTTGATGACGTTCCTGCGCTCCGGTTTGGGCTCCGGAACGGCCGCGAGCAGTGCCCTGGTATACGGGTGGAGCGGGTTGTCGATGACCTTCTCGACCGGTCCCATCTCGACTATCCTGCCCAAGTACATGACCGCCATCCAGTCGGCGAAGTACCTGGCGGTGGACATGTCGTGGGTGATGTAGAGGTAGGTGACGCCCATCTTCTCCTTGAGCTCCTTCATCAGCTCGAGAACCTCTGCACGGATGGACACGTCAAGCATCGAGACCGGCTCGTCGGCGACGACGAAGGTCGGGTTGAGGATGAGGGCCCTAGCTATAGCCACACGCTGCCTCTGACCACCGGAGAGCATGTGCGGGAACCTGCCGACGTAGTCCTCCGGCGGGGTTATCTTGACCATCTCGAGGGCCTTGTAGATGAGCTCCTCACGCTCGGCCTTGGTTTCACCGATGCCGTGTATGAGCAGCGGCTCCTCGAGGATGTCGAATATCCTGAAGCGCGGGTTCATCGAACTGAACGGGTCCTGGAATATCATCTGCACGTGCCTGCGGTAGTTGAGCACATCCTCCCTTGTCTTGATGTGGGTGACGTCGTTGCCCTCGAGGTATATCCTTCCATCCGTCGGCTCGAGGAGCTTGACGATGAGCTTTCCGGTGGTCGATTTACCACAGCCGCTCTCACCAACCAGGGCGAAGACCTGCTGCTTGTATATCTCGAAGCTTATGCCGTCAACGGCGTGAACCTTCTTCTGCGGGGCACCCTTGATGGTGTCCACGAAGCCTCTCTTGATGGGGAAGTACTTCTTGAGGTTTTCAACTTTAAGTACCGGCTCGGCCATTTCTCACACCTCACAGCAGCCAGCATGCGGCGTAGTGGTCCTTATCAACTTCCTTCAGCTCGGGCTCCTGCTCCTTGCAGACCTGCATAACGTAGGGGCACCTCGGGTTGAAGCGGCATCCCTTCGGCGGGTTGATGAGGTTGGGCGGCTGTCCCGGGATGAACTCAAGCCTCTCAATGTCCTCGTGGAGCCTCGGTATGGCCGAGAGAAGCTTCTGGGTGTACGGGTGGGCCGGCTCGTAGTAGATCTTCTCGCTGTCTCCGATCTCGACGATCTTGCCCGCGTACATGATGGCAACGCGGTCGCTGATCTCGGCGAGGATGCTGAGGTCGTGGGTGATGAATATCATGGAGAGACCGAGCTCCTTCTTGAGCTTCTTCAGGAGGTTGATGATCTGGGCCTGGACAACGACATCGAGGGCCGTCGTCGGCTCATCGGCTATGACCACCTCGGGCTCAAGCAGGAGGGCCGAGGCTATGATGACACGCTGCTTCATACCTCCCGAGAGTTCGTGGGGATAGCGGTAGACGATCTCGGGGTCGAGACCCACGAGCTCGAGATACTTCTGAGCCCTGTCAATGGCATCGTCCTTGCTCATGCCCTTGTGAAGGAGGAGCGGCTCGATCATCTGGTGACCGACGGTGTAAACCGGGTTGAGGGCGTTCATGGCACCCTGGAATATCATTGCTATCTTCTGCCAGCGAACCTCTTTCCTGAGGACGTCCTCGGGGAGACCGACTATCTCCCTGCCATCGATCTTGATGCTGCCTCCAACTATCTTACCCGGTGCGGTGGGCATTCCCATAAGGGTAAAACCGAGGGAGGACTTGCCGCATCCGCTCTCACCGGCAAGTCCCAGCACCTCGCCCTTCTTGAGGTTAAAGGTGAGGTCATCGACGGCCTTGACGACGCCCTTGTTGGTGAAGTAATACATCTTGAGGTTCTTAACTTCGAGTACGTTCTTGGTCATTTATACCACCTCACAGCCTCCTGAGCTTCGGGTTGAGTATCTTATCGAGGGCCGTACCTATGAGGACGAAGGTCAGGCCGACGACAGCTATGCCGAGCCCGGGCGGGAGAACCCACCACCAGTAGCCCTTGGTCGTCGCCGCCTGCGCCTGAGCCGCGTTGAGTATCTGTCCCCACGTAACGGCGGTCGGGTCTCCGATACCAAGGAAGCTCAGGGAAGCCTCGGCGATAACCGCACCCGGAACGCTGAGGGCTATGACGGCAAAGGCGTAGGGCAGGAGCTGTGGCAGTATATGCTTGAGGATTATCCTTCCGTTGCCGGCACCAAGGGCCTTGGCGGCCTCGATGTATGTCTGCTCCTTGATCTGGAGGGCCATACTTCTCGCAATCCTCGCTATTCCCATCCATCCGAAGATGACCAACAGCAGGACTATGAACATTAGGGTCACGTGTCCCACCGTGGCACCGATGAGGATGAGTATCGGCAGGCTCGGTATTGAGGCGAATATCTCGTTGATACGCATCATGAACTCGTCGGCGTTTCCACCGAGGTACGCGCTGGTGACTCCGTAGACGAGACCTATGAGGGTGCTGAGGACGGAGACGAGGATACCGATGACGAGGGAGACCCTGCTACCCCAGATGATGCCTGCCCAGAGGTCCCTTCCGAGGTAGTCGGTACCCATGGTTCCGTAGCTCCTTCCGAGGAAGGTGATCTTTATGTCGTCGAGGATGACCTTGTTATAGCCGGGGGCAGGGTTGTCGATCTTGAGGACGAGCCTGTAGTCACCCCAGAGCGGCTCGGGGTTGTTTATAACATCCTCAGCCTTCATCCCGGGCTCGACCTTGGCGAAGGCGGTGGACACGAGGGTGTTGATGTTCATGATGACTATCGGGTCCATCTGCGCCTGGAGCGGGTCGAGTTCCTCACCCTCGGTAACGTTGACGAGCCACACGTAGATGTTGGCCGAAATCGCCGCATCCCTACCGACGGATATGGTGGTGGAACTGGTGAGCGGCTTGCTGTCTACGAGGGGAACGGTCTTTCCATCGGGCCTCTCAAGGTAAAGGCTGTACGTCGGGGCCTTGGACGGCAGGGCCAGGGTCACGTTTATGTTCCTTATGATGATTCCCTGCGGACCCAGGTAGTAGCCCTCGGGGAAGTTGTAATCCGCCTCAATTATCGTCTCGGTGTCGCTCGGGTGGGTTATGGAGAGCTCATCGCTGTAGTAGGCCACCTGGGGAACGAGCTTCTGGGAGGTGAACATGTTGTACCAGGTCGGCGGAACGTTCTTGGGGTTGTCCTCCCAGTAGGCGGAGCTCCTCCACTTATCGGGGAGGTCCGGTATTGTTGTGTACGGGGCTGTAAGCGCGACGAGGACGAGGAGGATGAGGAGAAGGACGCCGGCTATACCGGTCTTCTCCCTCTTAAACTCTTCAAGGAATTCCTTAAATCCTTCTTTGACGTCGACCCATCTCATCGTGAATCACCTCACATATTGGCGGAAGCACCGACCTTGACACGCGGGTCGAGGAATCCATAGACCATGTCCGCGAGGACAACTCCCGCAAGGTAGAGCACCGTGAAGAAGTACGTCAGTCCTATGAGGAGGTTGGTCTCGTTCTGCTGGAGGGCGACCCAGTAGAGCCTTCCCATTCCCGGGTAGTTGAAGACGAGCTCACTGATGATGGCACCACCGAGAGATCCGAGGAGGGAGAAGATGATCATGGTGACTATCGGCGGCGCGGCGGCGCGGAGGGCGTGACCGTAGATGATCTTGTGCTCGGGGACACCCTTGGCCCTGGCCGCCATGATGAAGTCCTCCTGGAGGGTGCCTATCATGATGTTCCTGGTCGTCCATGCCCAGCCACCGAAGGCGACGAAGACGTAGGTGAAGACCGGAAGGGCGAGCTTGTAGATAACGTCCTTAACGTGCTCCCAGCCGGTGAGCTGCGGGTCAAACATCGAGCTGAGCGGGAACCAGCCGAGCTTGAAGGCGAAGATCAGGAGGAACATCATTCCGGTCCACCACATCGGCAGACTGTAGGTGAGCAGCGCGAAGATAGACAGACCCCTGTCGAAGACGCTGCCAGCGTGCCTGGCGGCCCTGACTCCAAGGAAGATACCCAGGATGATGACTATTATCGTCGCTGTCGTGAAGAGCAAGACGCTCCTCGGAACGGCAACCTTGATGATGTCCGAGACGTTGTTGGTTCCGAAGATGGGCGTGGTGGTGGTTCCAAAGTCGAGTTTCAGGGTGCGTACGGCCTTGTTGTAAACCTTCTGCCAGTACGGAAGGTCGAGTTCGTACTTCTCCCTGAGGAACTGCTCGTGCTCGGCCTTCGCCTTCTCGTAGGCGTCCTGGCCCTGTGTCCTCAGGATATTCTGCCCCGTGGTCCTATCCCATTGCATCATCTCATCGTTCATCTTTGCCAGGTTGCTCTGTTCCGCAACCTTAACAAAGAGTGCCGAGATAATAAAGGTCACAATCAGTAGAACGAGGATAGCGTTCAGAATTCTAAACACAAGGTACTTTAGATACCCCATTTTTTCACCCCCACGTAGGTTGCTCGTGTTTAATGTATCTTTTTCAACATTGTAAAACTGACTTTATATATCTTACTGCATAGATGTGCACATTTTCATAGAAGTGCACTATGGAGCTTGGAAAGAACCGTCAGAAACACGGGTAAAATTTCAAAAAAGAGGGGAAAGAACGAAACTACTTCACTTCTTCTTGGTGAAGTACCAGGCGGCCGCGGCGATGATGATTATCACCAGGCCGACGACGACGTAGGTGGTCGTGTTGCTACCTCCGCTCGGGGTCTCAGTGGTGGTAGCCGGAGCGGTGGTGGTCTCGCCTGGAGTGGTGGTAGTGGTGCTGGTTATCTCGTCCCAGGTGAGGCCTGAGATCTTCAGCATGACCTTGGCGAGGTCATCGACGTGCTGCTTGGTGAGGAGGTCGAGCTGGAGGAGTCCCTCACCGCTGCTGCTGAAGGAGTACTTGCTGCTGGCGTCGTAGGCGTCACTGTTGGCGACGAGCTCACCCATGGCCCAGTACATCTCCCACGGCATGCTCGGGTAGAGGATGTAGTTGCCGGCGGTAACGTCGTCCGCGAACGGGTGGACGTAGTTGCCGTAGACAACGTAGCCGTTGTCGGTGAACTGGAAGCCGAGGAAGGTCTGGTAGGTGGCGGCCGTGTCACTCAGGGCGCTGTCGTAGTACGGGTCGTCCGGGGTATCCTTGTAGGCCCAGGTGTAGTAGAAGGCGATGTAGTACTTGATGTCGTCAACGGTCATCCTCACGCCGTTCTGCCACTCACCCATGTCACAGGTGACGGTGACCTTAGCCTTGGCGGTCTCGCCAGCGTGGGCCGCAATCCAGCCCTGGGTCTGGTTGTAGATGACCGCATCGTCCGGAACCTTGAACTCACCCCTCTCAAGGGTCCACTTGCACCTGTACGGGACGTAGATTCCAGAGCCTGGTGCTGTAAACGTCGGTGATACCTCCGACCGGGTTGATGGCGCTCATGAAGAGGGCACCGGTCGAGGCGAACTGGGCAACCTTGAGGTGCTTGTCCGAGGTCTTGGCGCTCATGAGGCTCCACCTGCTGGCAATACCAACGCTCGGGTCGCTGATGATGTCGGTAACCCGCTCCTTGTTAACCGGGTAGAACTCCCAGTTCTCAACGAGGAAAATCCTGACACTGTCCATGATACCGATTGTGATACCGATCTTCTGGAGGTCCCAGTACTGGTCGGCGTTGTTGAGGATGATGGTGATGTTGGTGGCCGGGTCAGTGTACTGGGTCATAAGCAGGAGGTAGCCGATCTCCTTGGTCGTCCAGTTGAGTATCGGGCCGAGGCTCTCCTCGCTGGTGTAGTACTTGGTGTCGAGCTTCTGGAGGCCAGCGGTAACGCTGCCGTCTCCAATGTACTTGAGGGCGTCCTCAACGGTGACGTCCGGCTGGTGCCTCGGGTCGTTGAAGTTCGGGTAGTAACCGAGCGGTGAGTACCAGTAGTAAATCTGCCAGTCGGGGTACATGCTTCCGAGACCACCGGCACCCCAACCGCCGGTGTAGAGGGTCCACTCGTAGGTGCTTATCGGCTTCCTGAAGACGATCTCGCTCGCCTTCTGCCTGTCGAGGAGCATCCTGTCAACCTTGAATCCGACCTTCTTCTCGAGGAGGTCAGAGATGTAAAGGCCTATGTCCTTCCTCTCGTCCTCGGTACGGATGACGAACTTGACCTCAACCGGCTGGCCGTCGAAGTACCAGTAACCGTCATCCTTCTTCTCGAGGGTGTGGCCGGCGGCGGCGACCTGCTGGGCGGCCTCCTGCATGGCGTCGCTTATCATCTTGAGGGCGAGGTCCTCGTTGCCGTCGGCGGTGAGGTGGAGGGCGTCGTAGACCGGGCCGAAGTATTTGGCGGCCGGGTCGCTCGGGGTTATACCGCTGAGGGCGGCGGCACCGCTACCCTGGTAGATGTTCTGGATGATGTAGTTCCTGCTGATGAGCCAGTTCATGGCGAACCTAACTTCCCTGATGGCGAACGGGTTGAAGTAAACGTTGTCACCAACGGTGACGATCGGGAGGTCCTGGTCCGGGTCCTTGTACGGGTTGATGCTCAGCTCGACGGAGGAGCTGGCACTCTTCTTGAGGTCGAGGTTGGCGAGAACGTCGCTTCCGAGACCCTGGTACTTGTTGGCGCCGAAGGCGAAGAGACCGAGGTCGAACTCACCTTTAGCGACCTGGAGGATTATGGTCTCCTCGTTCTGGACGCCCTGGTACTCGATAACATCGGCGTAACCTTCCTTCGGGAGCTTGGGGTCATCGTTGAAAACAGTCCTCTGACCGTTAAACTTCTCAAGCTTGAGGTAGAGGTTCTCGGGTGAGTACAGTGAGATGATGTACGGACCGTTGCTGATCACGAAGTGGCCGTACTTGAGGTACCACTGGAGGTCGGCCTTGAACCTGTCCTTTGCATCCTGGCTGTCCAGCGGTATGTCCTTCGGCGTGTAGTCCGCCGCGCTAACCGGGTGGATGGCAAACAAACTAAACAACATCAAACCCATAATAAACAATCCCAAAGCCTTCTTCATACTCTACTGCCTCCTTCACTTTTTGGCAATATTGCCACATGTGGTGTATAATGGCATGACAATATACATTGAAAGCCTATTTAAGGGTTACGTTCTTGTAAAAGTAACGCCGATGAAAACAAGAGGACATGCGGCCAATCGCCCCGAATAAAGCCCTCACATTGTCCCCAGCCAATTGTGCCACCGCATACACTTGTACTACCATTAAAAGACAGCAAAACTCATGAAATTTCCAAAAAAGAGCACACAAGCGTGGAGAAAGCCCAAAAAATCGTTAGCAGCCTTTTTGATGGACACCCTCTCATCGAGCGAGGCAAAAAACTTAAAATGGCAACGTATCCATCCCCAAGCGGGCACTATGTACGACCTAGTTCTAAAAGGGAAGTTCCTGACGGGTGGGAAACTGATAGAAGGGAGCATAGGGGTTTCTGACGGCAAGATTCTGCGCGTCTCAACGGGCGAGCTGAGGGGAGAAGAAACCATTCAAATTGGTCGTGGAAAGGTCATACTCCCGGGCTTGATAGACGTACACGTCCACCTAAGGGATTTTGACCAGAGAAAAAAGGAGACCGTTGAAACCGGAACGATGGCGGCGGTTCACGGGGGGATAACGGCGGTCTTCGACATGCCCAACACCCAGCCACCCGTCTTGGACGTTGAGACGTTTGAGAGGAGGAACGCGCTGTTTGAGGGGAGGGCCTACGCCGACTACGCCCTGAGCTTTCTGATAAGAAACAACTGCGGGGATGCGGTGAAGGCCGGTGCGGACTTCTACAAGATATTCATGGGGGCCTCAACGGGAGGAGTTTTTTCGGAGGATTTTGAAGGGGACTACTCCTGCGCCCCCGGGATCGTAAGCGTCCACGCGGAGGACGCCGAAATTATCGCCCAAAATCCAGAGAGGCCGCCGGAAGCCGAAATCAGGGCAATAAACAGGGCATTAAACGCGGCGGAAAAGCTGGGGAAGCCACTTAACATCTGCCACGTGTCGACTGCCGATGGAATCGGGGCGATACTGGGGAGAAACCTTCCGCGGGTAAGCTTCGAGGTCACGCCGCACCATCTCTTCCTGACGAGGAAAGACTACGAGGAAAACCCGCTCCTCAAGGTTTACCCCCCTCTGCGGGACGAGGAACACAGGAGGGCACTCTGGAGAAACTTTTCCCGCATTCCACTCATAGCCAGCGACCATGCACCACACACACAGGAGGACAAGGAATCCGGCGCGGCAGGGATACCCGGACTGGAAACCGAGGTGGCCCTCCTCCTTGACGCGGTGAACAGGGGGATGCTCGAGCTTTCGGATATCGTTGAGAAGATGCACAGTAATCCAGTTAGGATATTTGGAATAAGGAACAAGGGTCTCGAAGTTGGCAAAGATGCCGACTTCACCGTGGTGAACCTTAAGAAAGAGTGGGTAGTTAAGCCGGAGGAGTTCTACACGAAGGCAAAATGGAGCCCGTGGGAGGGCAGAAAACTGAGGGGGAAGGTAGTAATGACGATTCTCAGGGGAAGAATCGTTATGGAGGACGATGAAATCCTAGGAAAGCCCCAGGGGGTTAGGATAAATGCTGGAAAGGGTAGCGCTTAGGGAAGTTTGGGATGTGGCCAAGGACGTTAAAGCCTTCCGCTTCGATAAAAAGCTCGAATTCAACGCGGGGCAGTTCATAATGGCATGGCTCCCGGGTGTTGGTGAAAAGCCCTTCAGCCTGGCCTGGAACGATTTGATAGTCGTCAAGCGCGTTGGACCTTTCACGAGCAGGCTCTTTGAGCTGAGGGAAGGGGATTACATCTGGATTAGGGGCCCCTACGGCAGGGGCTTCGAACCCGAGGGAGAGAGGATAGCTCTCGTCGGCGGCGGCATAGGAATTCCCCCGCTCTATGCCTTCGCGAGGCAGCACCGGAACAGATTTGAGAGGATAACCCTCATCTACGGTGCCCGCTCAAAGGACGAGCTAGCACTGATGGACATCGAGAACTACGTGGACGAAGTAGTAATCACCACCGACGACGGCTCCGCGGGGAGAAGGGGCTTCCCGACGGAGGTTCTCGCCGAGAGGAAGGGAGAGTTTGACCGGGTCTATGCCTGCGGCCCGGAGCCGATGCTGAGGGCCGTCCTCGGAGTCATGGACTACGAAAACGTCCAGGTATCGGCCGAGCGCTACATGAAGTGCGGAATCGGCGTCTGCGGCTCCTGCAACCTCGGAAAGTACCTCGTCTGCAGGGACGGGCCGGTCTTCGACGGCTTCCAGCTGAAGGGACTGCTCTGACCAGTGAGCTTTTTAAACCCCTTTTCTCCGCTTCGGCCGGTGAGAGAATGAGGAAGATGAGCTGGGAGGAGTTTGCGAGAAGCATGGGCGTCGAGCCCCAGATTCTTGAGAACAGGGAAGCGAGGCTCTTAAAGAAGTTCGTCATGGATTTGGAGTTCCCCACCCACTGTCAGGGCTGCCAGGGACTGGATTTGAGCAACCCGAATCCCGTTCACCACCCGAGCTATGAGCTTACCCCCGCCTGCAACCACGACTGCATCTTCTGCTACTCGAACGTTGCGGTAAAGCTCGGGAAGGCCCCGAAGCCCGGCTACTACGGCTGGGATGATCCATACGCGATAACCGTTTCGCAGTACGGCGAGCCGCTGATAAGCCCGCGCATAGTTGAAGTGAACAAGATGCTCCGCGAGAGGTTTCCAAAGGCGAGACTCGACCTCCAGACCAACGGTTCCCTGCTGACGGAGGAGCTGTGGAGCAAACTCGACTTCGACCTGGTCATGATAAGCCTCGACGCGGCGAGCAGGGAGAAGCATTTGATGATAACCAACGCGGACACCTTTGAAAACGTCGTGAACGCCCTTAGGATAGTCGGCTCGGACAAAAGCGTCCGCTCCGTCGTCAGGACGATATTCATGCCCGGCATCAACGACGATGACATACCGAAGATAGCGGAGCTTGCTTCCTCCCTCGGAATAGACGAGATGATGCTCCAGCCGCTCACAATCCATGAGCTGAACGTTGAACGCTTGAGAAAGGCCGGCCTCGACTTCGAGAGGGCGGAGAGCGTGAGGGAGTACCTGAAGGCGGCCATGGAGGCGAAGGAGCACATAGACGTTCGCATAAGCGGCTGCCAGCTGGCCGTTTACAGGACGATGGACCCGCTGACGCTCTTCAGCGCGAGGCGCGTCGCCAGGGACGTGGCACCGGCGATGAAGAGGGAAAGGGTGTAACCCCCGGCACCATTTTTCTACACAACGGGGAACATTTCCCCATCTTAATCTCTGACTCTGTTACGATGGAAATCTTTTTAAGTGGGAGGCGTACATTACCACGGTGCTCCAGGAATGGGATTCATTGGTAAAGTCCTGGAGAACGTAACACTGCTCATAATTGTTCTCATCATCACGGGCGTTCTAATAGCCCAGGCCGAGCACAAGATACACTCGATCGAGATGAACAATCTCGGAATTCCAGCGGATGGTGGGAGGGGGATAAGGGAGAGCCTGGAAAAAACCTACAGGTACGTCAATTTCTCCCTCGCCCTGTTCAGCAGGAAGAACGGAAGCGTCGTCGTGGTAAGATACGGAAACATGACGACCGAAATATACCACCCCTCTCCCCGCGAGATTTTTGAAAAGGCCTTTCGGACGACACCGGAGAGGGCAATACTGACGACTTTCACGGTTCTCCTGCTGACGATGGCGCTGGTGTTCCTGCTGGGCCTCTACTGGGGGCTGAAGGCCGGCTATCGGGGAGGCTGGTGGGACAGGGTTCTCTCCGCCCTGGCACCGATATTCTCCGCCATTCCTGGCTGGTTCTGGGCGATATTCCTGCTGTGGATGCTCTGGTGGCGGCTGGACCTTTCCACGATAGATTACATGGGCTACATCGCCCACGCCAAGGCCACGGGGGAGATAAGCGTTTTAACCTACCTGAACGCCCTCCTCCTTCCCGTCCTCACCCTGACCTTCGCCAACGTCGTCATCTACGCCTTCAACGTGAGAACCCTTGTGAAGAAGGAAACTCATGAGGAGCACTTCTTCGCCGACGTGCTCAAGGGCCTTCCCGACAGGCGGATAATGAAAAAGCTCCTCAGAACGGTTCTCCCCTCGTTCCTGACCTTCACGAGCTACAACTTCCTCGGCCTGCTGATAAACGCGATGGCCGTTGAAAAGCTCTTCAACGTGAACGGGATTGGCTACGTCTTCGCCCACTCCGCGGGAAAGGACTACTACGTATCGCCCGGCGGTGAGATAACGCAGACGTTCGCCTTCAACGGCGGGCACATCTTCTTCGTCGCCCTCGTCATGGTCCTGCTCTACTTCATCAACTCGACGGTCATGGAGGCGCTGTACCTGAAGCTCGACCCCAGGGTGAGGCGGAATGTTTGAGAGAAACCTCTCAACCCGGGCGGCGGTGGCGATAATTCTATCGTTCATCCTAGTCTCCATCATCGGTCCCCACACCCTGAACCACGAGGACGTTGAGAACTGGGACAATCTAAGCTACTGGCGTCTTAACCCGCAGGGGGTTCCGCCGGAATGGTACGGCGAGCTGGTGGGGCTTCCAAAGACGGAGTGGCTCCAGGGGGAGCGTCAGGCGGGGGCGTTCGTCTTCACCTACGACTTCCACTACTCGTCCTCACCCTCGGATATCATCTTCATTCCAAACTCGACGGGAGTGATGAGGATAAAGATCATCGGGCCGGACGGGCGGGAATACATCCTCTGGGACGGCTACGTTTTCGGCGAGATACACTTCTCCAAGAACCCCAGCGTGTTCGTCAGGATAGCGGGGGAGAAGTGCAACGTGACTCCAGACGGCGGGAACCTGCTGTTCCATGATGCCTTCAACGTGATATTCTCGAAGCCCACCGAGGACTGCCTGGACCATCCGGAATTCCTGAAGGGGGAGTACAAAATAGTGGTCGAGGGCGCGGAGAAGGAGCCGAGGATAAGGGTGCTTGGAAAGAGCTACGGCCTCCTGGGAACCGACACCGTTGGGAGGGACGTCTGGACCGGCTTCATCTGGGGAATGAGGGAAACCATAGTCATAGCCATCCTCGGCTCCCTCGCAACGGTTGGCCTGGCCCTGGTTCTGGGAACTCTGAGCGTCCTCTCGAGCTGGGTGGGCAAGATAGCGGATTTCGTATCGCGGCTCGTGACGGTAACCCCGGTTCTTCCTGTGGCCGTGTCCGCGGTGGTTCTCGTGGCGGCGATAGACGAGAACTACGTCATCAAGGCCAGTCCACTCGCGATAGCCCTCATCGTGGGAATCCTGATGATGGGGAACGTCTCCCGAAACGTCCGCTCGATGGTGGAGGAGGAGCTGAGAAAGGAGTACGTCGAATCCGCCAGGGCGCTCGGCGGGAGTTCCCTCTGGATTCTCAGGAAGCACGTCTCAAAGGTTCTGGTGCCCTACACCGTCTATCAGTTCGCCCTCGCCGTCCCCGGAACGATAGCGTTCATAACCCTCCTGGGCTTCTTCAACATCGTGCCGGGCTTCAACTGGGGAACCATAATGAGCCAGACCATAAGGGAGGGGGCAACCTACAGGCTGGCATGGTGGCAGGTGGTTCCGGTCGGGGTTTCAATAGGCCTTCTGGCGCTCTCCTTCGTGTCTCTGAGCAGGAGGATAGAGGAGGAGTTCCTGAAGCGCTGAGGGGAAGCGTTAAATAAGTGCCCGACAAAATAGAACCAGAGGGACATGGGGGGATACCCCGTGCTTCGGGAGCTCTTCGCATTCCTCTTCCTGACCGCGTTTCTCTTCATCAACCTATTCCTGATGCTGATGAGGGCCTTCGGAAGCCTGACCGGAATGGCTTGGAGGAAGGTTCTCCGCCTCGACGTTCCGGAGAACGAGAAGAAAGGCATCGCGAGACTCTACACGCTGGTCTGGCTGGCCGTGGGAGTCTGGGCGTTCTGGAAGCTCTGGGGGGCCAGCTGGAGCGCGGCATTCTTCGGCTTCCTCGCCTTCAGGAGCGGGGCGAACATAACCAAAACTCTCGTCTACGGCCTCCACGACCAGAAGATCATAGAGGAGCACACGGAGGAGGGCACGGTTCTGGGGATAGTTGGGATGGCGACCAAGCTGTCGATACTTCTCGAGACTATCTTCGTCGTCGCCTTTGCGCTGGCGTACAAGGCTTTCTCTGTAACCCTCGGCCCCAACGGAATGAGCGCAAACACGTTCATCCTCTCCCTCTGGCTCTCAGGACTGGCCTTCGGTCTGCTCTTCGGCTGGTTCATAGCCAGGAACAACAGGGGGATACTCCTCAAGAACGCCATAGCTACAGTAGGCTTCTTCGCGACGAAGAAGGGCAAGAGAAAGACCGACGAGACCGTGAAGAAGGCAAAGGACACCACAGGCAGGCTGAAGTCAAAGGTTTCAAAGAAGTCCGGATAAAGCTTTTAAGAGTCCTTCCTTTTCCCAGACCATGCTCAAGTGCTCACTCTGCATTCACGACGAGAGGACTGCGAAGATAGACATCATCGACGGAAAACCCGTCTGCAGGGAGTGCCAGGTCTATATGAGGCACCCGATGGACCGGGAGGGGATAAGGAAAGAGCTCGAGGAGCTCATGAAGGGCGTGGACAGGGCAATCGTCGCCTACTCCGGCGGTAAAGACAGCGTAGTTGCCCTCTACCTGGCGAAGGAGGTCTATAAGATTCCCAGCCTGGAGGCGGTCATGATAGACCACGGGCTCATGGCAGAGGAGGCCATAGAGAACGCCCGGAGGATAGCGGAGCACCTTGGGGTTCCATTCAAAATCCTCCGCTACGACTACTCCGACATCTTCCGCGAGGCCCTTTTGAAGGCCGAATCCCCCTGCAGGCGCTGCTCCAAGAGAACGATGGAGAAGCTGAGGAAGTACGCGCTCAAAAACGGCTACAAGTACATCATCACCGGCCACGAGCTTCCCTTCGGCCACCATCCGTACAGGCTCATGAGCGGAGGAGTGGTTCAGATAAGGCTCCTCTCCATGATGACCGAGGGGGAGAGGCTCGAAATCCTGGAGAGGCTACCCTTCGAGTTTCCAGAGCTGCCGGGCTACACCACCAACTGCCTAGTTCTGGGCCCGGCCCTCGAGAGGTACTGGGAGGTTCACGGCCACAGCTTCGAGCACCGCAGGATAGCGGCCCTCGTGCGCTACGGCCTCATGGACAGGGAAAAGGCCGAGAGGGAAGTGGCAAAGCCCAGTGTGCCGAAAGAACAGAAAAAGCTTGTATACCTGAAATTGGGCCTTGATACATCCTTACTGGAATAACGCGAGCCGCGAAAAAAGGAATAGGATCACTGGAGGGAGGCCCTCAGAGCCTCCAGGGCCTTCTTCAGGACCTCTTCCGGCGAAAGTTTGAACCCACCTCCCCTCGCCAGCACGTCGCTACCCCCACCGCCGCCACCGGCCTCCGAGAGAACCTCCCCGAGCAGTTCCCTCATTGAAATTCCCTGAACGTTCTCGTTTTTGGCAAAGACCACGTAGTTCTCCCCGACCACAAGGGCCACGGTGTTCGGGTTCTTGTCCACCAGATACACCACGAATGCCTGGGCGTCCTTCATCGGTGCCTCTTCAATGTACGAGACCACTTTAATCCCGCCGATTTCCCGGGCCTCCTCCAGGAGCGCCCTGGCCTTCCACCTCCAGAGCTCCCGCCTGAGGCCGTCCTTTTCCTCCTCCAGCCTGCCCATCTCGGCCTTAAGCTCCCTAACCCGCTCGACGAGGGGGCGGTTCTTGTTGGGCATCTCGTCGAGGCTCAGCCAGTAGTCTCCCAGGAGGTCGTCGAGGTATTCGAGCGCCCTGTTCCCGCAGACGAACTCCACCCTCCAGAGCTTCCGGCTCTTGCGGTAGAACCTGACGACCTTGATGAGGCCCACCTCGCTGGTGTTCCTCACGTGCGTCCCGCCGCAGGGTATGACGTCGACGCCGGGAATGGAGACTATCCTAATCGGGGGCTTCACCTTGTCGGAAAGCTCCTTCCTCAGCTCCCTTCTCAGGTTATCGGGAAGCTCGTCATAGACCTCGACCTCAACCTGCAGGTTCCTCCACACCACCTCGTTGGCCCTCTTCTCGGCCTCAAGAACCATCTCCCACGTCAGCTCACCGGGGTAGTCGATCTCTATCTTGTTGTTGGTTTCAAAAATCTGGAAGCCGGTGGTGTTGGCGTCGTAGAGGTCCTTGAGAACCGCGGAGAGTACGTGCTGACCGGTGTGCTGGCGCATGTTCTCATATCTCCACTCCCAGTCGAGGAGAAGTTTCACCCTCTCGCCCGGCTCCGGGAGGCGTCCCTCAAGCCTTCCCTCGTGCCATACCTCCCCCTTGCCTTCGACTCCGTCCACGAGAATCCTAAAGCCCTCGCCCACTATCGTCCCCCTGTCCGAGGGCTGGCCGCCGCCCTCGGGGTAGAATATCGTCCTGTCAAGGAGAATCCTGACCCTTCCCCTTTCAACTTCAACGTTTCTGATTACCGCCTCGGCTTCCCGGAGGTAAGCGTCGGCATAGAACAGCTTCTCAGTCATGTCATCACCGGAGAGAAAAGGGGAACTGGAAATAAAAGGTTGTTGCCTCAGGAGCCCTCGGCCTGGGTCCTGGCCTCGATGAGGGCCTTAACCCTCTTCAGCCTGAAGAAGTTCTCGCGCTCCATCTCGTCGAGCCTCTGCTTGATGAACTTAACCGTTGCCTCCATGCGCGGGATTATGATGTACTCGAGGGCATTGACGCGCCTCTTTGTGACCTCTATCTCCCTCGCGAGCCTCTTGAGCGTCTCCTCAACCTCTGCGAGGCGAACGGCCAGGTCGAGAACCTCCTCGAACTTCTCGGCGGCGAGGTCGACCTTGGCGGAGCTGGAGACGAAGGCGTAGCCGCGCTCGTTCGTGCCCCTTCTGAAGGATTCCGCCTCGATGAGCGGAACCGGGACACCCATGACGTTCCTCCTCTTTATCTCGACCTCCCTGTTGGGCTCGACGCTGAGGCTTATCTCCTTGAGACGGAGCATTCCCACGTCTATCTCCGCCGCCTGAAGGGCCCTGAAGGCCTCGTCCATTTTCCTCCCAAGCTCCTCCCTGAGCTGGAGCGCCTCATCGTATATCGTGAAGAACTCCATGATGAGGGCGTCCTGCTTGTCCTTGAGGAGCTTGTGGCCCTTCTTGGCCAGCTTAATGCGCCTCTTGAGGTTCAGGAGCTCCATACGGGTGGGCTTGACGTTGAGCAGCTCTGCCATCTCGACCACCTAAAGATTGAGGGGAGGTCAGCCCTCCCTCTTCCTGTACTTGGGGTGGTACTTGAGGATGTACTCCTTCCTGACACGCTTGAGCTCGCTCTCCGGAAGCTCGGCAAGGAGCTCCCAGCCGAGGTCAAGGGTCTCCTCGATGCTCCTGTCCTCGTCGTAGCGCTGGGCGACGAACTCCTTCTCGAAGCGCTCGGCAAACTTGAGGTACTTCCTGTCGGTTTCACTGAGTGCCTCCTCACCAACGACGGCGACGAGGTCCCTGAGCGACCTTCCTTCGGCGTAGGCCGCGTAGAGCTGCTGGCTGAGCTGCGGGTGGTCGTCACGGGTCATGCCCTTACCGATACCGTCCTTCATCAGACGGCTGAGCGACGGAAGGACGTCAATGGGCGGGTAGATACCCTTCCTGTGGAGGTCCCTGCTGAGGACTATCTGGCCCTCGGTGATGTATCCGGTCAGGTCCGGAATCGGGTGGGTGATATCGTCGTCCGGCATCGTCAGGATGGGCACCTGGGTGATGGAACCCTTCCTGCCCCTGACACGGCCGGCGCGCTCGTAGATGGTGGCGAGGTCGGTGTACATGTAACCCGGATAACCACGCCTTCCGGGAACCTCCTCACGGGCGGCTGAAATCTCACGAAGGGCTTCCGCGTAGTTGGTCATGTCCGTGAGGATGACGAGCACCTGCATGTCGTAGTCGAAGGCGAGGTATTCGGCAACGGTCAGGGCCATACGCGGGGTGATGATACGCTCGATGGCCGGGTCGTCGGCGAGGTTGAGGAAGAGACCGGCTCTCTCTATTGCACCGGTCTCCTCGAAGCTCTTCTTGAAGAAGTTGGCCTCCTCGTAGGTGATACCCATGGCCGCGAAGACGACGGCGAACTGCTCCTCCTCACCGAGGACCTTGGCCTGCCTGGCTATCTGGGCCGCGAGCATGTTGTGCGGAAGACCCGAACCGCTGAAGATGGGCAGCTTCTGACCGCGGATGAGGGTGTTCATTCCGTCTATGGCGGAGACACCGGTCTGGATGAAGTCCCTCGGGTAGGCACGGGCGACGGGGTTGAGCGGTGCACCGTGGACGTCACGCCTGTCCTCCGGGATGATTTCAGGGCCTCCGTCGATGGGCTTTCCGATACCGTTGAATATCCTTCCGAGCATGTCCATGCTGACCGGGACCTTGAGGGTCTCTCCGGTGAAGCGAACGCGGGTCGTCTTGACGTCGAGGTCTCTCGTTCCCTCAAAGACCTGGACGATGGCCATGTCCTGCCTGGCCTCGAGGACCTGACCCTTCCTCTTCTCGCCCCTCTCGGTTTCTATCTCAACGACCTCACCGTAGGCGACGCCCTTGACGCCCTGAACTATCATGAGCGGTCCGTAAATCTTGCTAACGGTTGAGTACTCCATTCCCGGCATCGACATCACGCCCCGTACCTCTTGAAGAGCTCCTCAAACTGAGCGTTCGTCTCATCAATGAGGGCCCTGACGTTCTCAATCTCGGGTTCGTATTTCATACGTCCGATCTTCTCCCTAACCGGGAGCTTGGCTATCTCGTCAACCGGAACGCCCCTGTCCACGGCCTCCATGGTCTTGTCGTAGAAGTTGAGTATAACGCGCATCATGGTGACCTGCTTCTTCGGCGGGCAGTAGGTGTCAACCTCGTCAAAGGCGTCCTGCTGGAGGAAGTCTTCACGTATCATCCTGGTGACGATGAGCACAGCTTTCTCCCTGTCAGGGAGGGCGTCCGGACCGACTATCCTGACTATCTCCTGGAGCTCGGCCTCCTTCTGGAGGAGCTCCATGGCCCTGTCGCGCATGGCCTTCCATTCCGGATCAACGTTCTGGTGCCACCAGTCCTTGATAGCGTCGACGTAGAGCGAGTAGCTCCTGAGCCAGTTGATGGCCGGGAAGTGCCTCCTCCTCGCCAGATCTGCATCGAGCGCCCAGAAGACCTTGACGACACGGAGGGTGTTCTGGACGACCGGCTCGCTGAAGTCTCCACCGGGCGGCGAAACGGCACCTATGACCGAAACGCTTCCAATCCTCTCATCGCTTCCGAGGGTCACGACACGTCCAGCCCTCTCGTAGAACTCCGCTATCTTGCTCGCGAGGTAGGCCGGGTAACCCTCCTCACCGGGCATCTCCTCGAGACGGCCCGAAATCTCACGGAGCGCCTCGGCCCACCTGCTCGTCGAGTCGGCCATCAGAGCCACGTCGTAGCCCTGGTCGCGGAAGTACTCGGCGATGGTGATTCCGGTGTAGATTGAGGCCTCACGAGCCGCGACCGGCATGTTCGAGGTGTTGGCTATGAGAACCGTCCTCTCCATGAGCGGCTTTCCGGTCTTCGGGTCCTTGAGCTTGGGGAACTCCTCAAGAACGTCGGTCATCTCGTTTCCGCGCTCGCCGCAGCCTATGTAAACGACGACCTGCGCGTCACTCCACTTGGCGAGCTGGTGCTGGGTAACGGTCTTCCCTGAACCGAACGGACCGGGGATAGCGGCCGTTCCACCCTTCGCCTGGCTGAAGAAGGTGTCTATCGTCCTCTGGCCGGTGATTAGCGGAACCTCCGGCGGGAGCTTGTTCTTGTAGGGCCTCTTGACACGGACGGGCCAGCGGTGGTACATCTTGAGCTCCTCAATGCTCCCGTCCGGCTTCTTGACCTTGGCTATGACCTCCTCGATGGTGTAGTCGCCCTCTTCGGCTATCTCAACAATCTCTCCCTCAACCCACGGGGGAACGAGGATCCTGTGCTCGATGATGCTGGTCTCGGGAACAACACCGAGCACGTCGCCGCCAACGACCTTGTCGCCGACCTTGACCCTGGGCGTGAAGTGCCACTTCTTGTCCCTCGGAAGGGCCGGGGCGGTGAGACCTCTGGCTATGAAGTCTCCGCTGAGATCCCTGAGGGCCTCGAGCGGCCTCTGAATTCCGTCGTACATTGCGGTGAGCAGTCCGGGACCGAGCTCAACGCTCAGGGAGGCACCGGTTCCCTCGACCGGCTCACCCGGCCTTATACCTGCGGTCTCCTCGTAGACCTGGATAACAGCCCTGTCACCCTCAAGGCGGATGATTTCTCCTATGAGACCCATTTCGCCGACGCGAACGACCTCGTACATCTTGGAGCCCTTCATCTCGTCGGCGACGACCAGGGGACCCGTAACACGAATTATCCTTCCCATTTCCTTTCACCTCTTCAGCTCAACACCAATTGCCCTCCTAACTATCTCCTTAATCGCCTCTTCGCCGAACCTAGAGCCGGACTTGTCCGGCACCTGAAGGATGATCGGAAGCGTAACCTCGGGTATCTCAACCCTCTGGGCGAACCTCTCAGTTATGAGTATTATTCCCACGTCGCCCCTCTCGATAAGCTCCCTGAGCTTGTTCCTGAGCCTCTCAACCTCCAGAGGCGTGTCCTCAAAGGAATAAACCTCATGGGCGCCGGCGAGCCTGAACCCCAGCGCCGTGTCCTTGTCCCCGAGCACGGCTATCTTCATGCGGCATCACCCGCCATCTCCTTTATCCTCTCTGGCTCGAGGCCGTCGCTGATGAGCTTGGCTATGGCCCTGAGCTTCCTGACCTCGCGCTCCTTCTGAATGACGTAGCCGAGCGGCGCGGCCACGCTGAGCGGGTAGAACCTGTTGAGCTCGTTCACCCGAGTGAGGATGTGCCTCTCAAGGGCCCTCTCGAGGACGCTCAGGTCCCTCTCGACCTCCTCCCTGACGTCCCTGATGACCGGGCCGTACTTGGTGGAGTCCAGCTCGGCCAGTGCCATGCTGAGGTCGTCCACGTGCAGGAGCGGGTCGAGCCTGACGCTTCCGCCGGGTATGAGCATGGGCCTGATATCCTCGGCGGACATTCCAGCGGCCTTGGCCCTGAGGACGGTGAGGATGTTCAGCTTGTCTATCTTCAGCCTGACGAACTCCTCGAGGATGACGCGTTCATCCTCCTTTCTGGAGAGGGCGTAGCTGAGCAGCTTGCCGTAGTGCATCCTGTAGAGTTCGGTCTCGAACTCCCTGGGGGTTATCTCCCCGAGGATGAGCTTCTGGTAGGGCTCCTCGTAGGGGGTGCCCTCGAGCACGACGAGTATCTCCTCCATGGTCTTGGCCCCTGCGATGGCCTTGATCTTCGGGAGCATGGTTCCGATTTCTATGACGTAGTCCGCTGCCGGCTCCCCCGCCAGCTTGGCCTTGACGACGCTCGCCACGTTCCTGACGTCCCACTCCTCAAGCATGAGCCTGAAGAAGGGAGCGGACCTCTTCGGGAGGATTTTAATCATCAGCTCATAGGTTCCGGCCAGGGCTCTCTCCAGGGCCCTCTCTATCGATTCCACGTCGTAGCTGGAGAGATCTGCGAAGTAGTCCCTGTATTCCGTGTCCTCAAGACCGACGACGAAGTTCTGGAGCGTCCTGCTCTCCGCCAGCTCGTTGAACCTCTGCTCGGTGAGGAGCTTCGCCTCCATCGCCCTTATCCTGGCGTTGGGATAGGAGTAGGGGGTGTATTTCCAGATTATCCTGGCCGTTTTGTATCCCACCCAGGTGAACACCACTGCAAGGGTAGTGTCCAGTATTCCGCTCACCGCTCCTGGTTCCATCGCCCTCACCCGAAGAGAGCCTTGGCGATTTCCGCCCTGAGCTCGCCTTCAAACCTCTCTATCCTGGCCTCGAAGGTGTTGTCA
Source organism: Thermococcus sp. 4557 (assembly GCF_000221185.1). Taxonomy (NCBI): domain Archaea; kingdom Methanobacteriati; phylum Methanobacteriota; class Thermococci; order Thermococcales; family Thermococcaceae; genus Thermococcus; species Thermococcus sp. 4557. The sequence continues at coordinate 1,243,745 of NC_015865.1, forward strand.
ACCCTAACCGCGCCGTCGGGGGTCTCAACGACGAGGCCGCCTATGGTGCCGACCGGCTCCCCGAGGCTTACATCGATCTCCCTGCCGAGCCTCTCGCCGAGGGCTTTTCTGAACTCATCGGCCCTCTCTGAGAGGAGCTTCAGAGTTCTCTCGTTGGAGCGAACGACGACGCTCTCGGAACCGAGCTCCTCAACAGCCTGAACCGTAAGGTCAACGAGCATCGGGAAGTACTCCTCGTCGGGAAGCTCCGCAAGCCTCTCACGAAGCGCGGTGATGACCTCCTGGATGAGCTCCTCCTGAACGGCGAGCCTCTTCTTCCTGACCTCGAGGCGGGCGTTGGCTACTATCCTCTGCTTCTCTATCTCTGCCTGGGTCTGGGCCTTCCTCATTATCCACTCGGCCCTGGCCTCGGCCCTCTTCCTCGCTTCCTCCTTGATCTTCTCCGCTTCCTGCTGGGCCTCACTGAGGATGTACTGTATCTTCTGCTCCGCTTCCCTGTTTATCTCCTGAATGATCAGCTCTGCTCCATCCATCCTCCTTCCTCCTCGCTGCTATAAAGAAAGTTTTGGACGGAGTCAGAAGCCGACTCCGGTAACTATCATGATCAGGGCACCGACGAGACCGAAGATGGCCATGGTCTCGGCCATAGCGGCGAAGATGATTCCCTGGGTGAAGGTCTTCGGGTTCTTGGCGACGGCACCGATACCGGCGCTGGCGATGATACCCTGCGGGATGGCCGAGAGGCCGGTGAGGCCGACCACGAGACCAGCACCGAGGAGTATGGCGCTCTTGACGATGTTGTCCATGCTGCTCGGGTCGGTGAACTTGAAGCCGCCACCGAGGATTCCCGAGACCATCAGGATGAGGAACAGGGTAATGAGGCCGTATATACTCTGGGTCATTGGGAGACCCTCAAGGATGAGGGCGTTCTTGAAGTTCTTCTCATCCTCGGCGACGACTCCTGCCGCTGCTGCACCTGCTATACCAACACCGAAGGCCGAAGCGGCTCCGGCGAGACCGGCCGCAAGGGCCGCACCAAGGGATACGTAAACTATCGGGTCCATCTTTCATGCACCTCCTTAAGCTTCAAACTCCAACTCGGAAACTTCTCTTTTTGCCCTGAAGGGCTCGAAGGGTTTACCTTCACCTGAATAGAACGTACCGAAAAATTCAACGTACTGGAGACGGAGCGAGTGGACGAACGCTCCGAGGGCGTTGATGGCGACCGAAAACAGCTGGCCGCCGACAAAGAGTATGAGACCTATAACTATGCCTATCGGAACGGGGCCTACGCTCACGCCCCAGACCATCTGCACGAGGATGTTGATGACCATCGCTATTCCTGCCGTCGCTAGAGCCAGCGCCATCAGCCTGGCGTAGCTGAGCCAGCTTCCCACGAAGCCGAAGAAGTCCGAGATTATCAGCAGCACCGCCAGCCCGCCGTTGTTGACTATCTCCCCTATCGCGAAGAGCACCAGGCCTATTCCAAAGAGGGCCTTGCCCACCATTCCGGCGCTCGGGCTGTTGGTTCCCAGGACAAGAGTCACTATTCCAAGTATTATGAGCATCCAGGACAGCTGGTCGAGCACAGCCCCCTTCCTGTCGCCGTTCTTGAACTTGACCACGAAGCCGAGGGTGTAGCCGAGGAACAGGTGGGCTATTCCTATCGCGAGGGCGAGCTGGAGCACCACGAGGGCATCCTGGAAGGTGTCCCAGACGCGCGGAACGGTGAATCCAGCGAGGTCGAGGGCGTTGCCGAAGTAGCTGCCGAAGATGGCACCCATAATCATGGTGAAGAACGAACTGAGGAGCAGGGTGTAAGAGAACTTGTAGGTGCCGTCGTCGAACTTCCTGTGCCCCTTGACGAGGAGGGCCGCTATTATGGCTATGATGAGACCATACATGAAGTCGGTGAGCATGAATCCGAAGAAGAACGAGTAGGTGAAGGTTATTATCGGCGTCGGGTCTATCTCGTCGTACCTGGGAACGCCGTACATCTCGGTGAGCATCTCGAAGGGCCTGGCCCATCCGGGGTTCCTGAGCTTTATCGGAATCTCGTCGAGCTCCTCCGCACTCGGCTCGCGGACGTTTATGTAGGCCTTGTTCTCGGTGACCCTCTTTATCCCCTCGAGAACCTCCGGCACGTCGGCCCTAGGGAGCCATCCGGTTAAAGCGAAGGTCATGTTGGTTCTGGCGAGCATCGGCAGCACGGTTGACTTGTCGCGCTCGTTCTCCATCAGCTCCTGGTAGAAGACGACGTCGTCGTAGTACTTCTCCGCCAGCATCTCGGCGTCCTTCTTGGCGCTCTCAAGCTCTTCCTCCTTGGCGCGGAGCTTCTCCTCGTAAACCGATATGAGCTCCCTCGGCGTTCCCTCACCCTCGGGAACCTCGAGCCTCTCGAGGGAGTACTTGGCGAGTATCGGGTTGGCCTTCTCGTAGTCGCGCTTGAGGAAAGCGAAGACCGCCAGAATCTTGTCCTTGAACTCCTTGGAGACGACGACGGCCCTTCCCTCCGTGGCCTTCTCGACCTCCTCAATGAGGGGCCTGAACTTGTTCCTGTCAACGGTTCCAACGATTATCTCGAGCATGTCGGTCGATTTGAGGTATGAGACGTCGAGGTTGAGCGCGGAGAGCAGCTCAAGAATCGCGATATCGTTCTTTATCCTCTCGATCTCGGTCTGGGTGGAGGTTATCTTACCCTCGACGGCCTTTATCTCAGGCTCGACTGTGGCCAGGAACGCCTCAACGTCCTTGATGAGCTTCTCCACTCCCTCGTACCGGTACTTCTTCTTCGCCCTCTCACTTGGGAAGATGAACTCCCTTATGCCGCCCCCGGTCTGCTTCTTATACGCCTTGAGAAAATCGACGAGCCGAGATATGGTTATGCTGTACGAGGCGGCCTTCCTGTGGTACTCGTTCGGCGAGTCCTTCTGTGCCACGTCAACGCTGAGCTCCCTTATTTCGATCACGCCGTTCTCGTGGAGGTAGGTGAGGAGGCTGTCCTTGTAGCGGTTGAGCGTGATGACCTCTATTTTGACCATCTCTTCAGGCTTGAACATCGTCAGCTCCCTCTCACGAGTGCTATACCAGCCGAGATGGCCCTCTCGAAGTTGTTGGTGGCCTTCACCTTGAGCTCCTCAATCTCGGCGTTGCCCTCCTCGAGGACCTTTTTGGCCTCCTCCTCTCCCTCGGCGCGGGCCTTCTCGACGAGGGCTTCCGCCTGAGCCTCAGCTTTCTGTATAATCTCCCTCTCGAGAAGCTTGGCCTCCTCACGGGCCTTAAGCACTATCTCCCTGGCGTCCTCTTTGGCCTTCTCAATGCGTGCCTCGGCCTGCTTCTCTGCATCAACAATCTGCTTGATGACGTCCTCCATGATTAGCCCCCCAATGACCCTGAAAACAGGTTTCCTCACACGTCGCTTTTGGCTTCCCTAACCGGTTTAAATAGTTTTTGGCCCCCACACCAAAGATATGACGAGGAAGGAACAGAAATGGACATAAAAGTTGAAAAAAATGTCATATTAACTTTCATTGTCGGGTTTTCTCCTCTCGAGTAGACCCTTCACGTTGTCCAGTATGCTGTTCTTGGCGAAGACTATGACCTGACCCCTCTCCGGAAGCTTCGTGTCGCCGGACGGGATTATCAGGTTGCCCTTCTCGTCGTAAACGGCTATCATGAGGGCGTCCCTGGGCAGTTTGAGGTCGCGGACGTACTTGCCAGCTATCTCGCTGTTTTCGTCGATGGTGAAGCGGACTATCTCGGCGCCCTCCTTCGGGAAGAGGACGCGGTCAAAACCGGGAGTGACTATGTTCCTGCTTATGTACTCCGCAGCTATCTCCTCGGGACTGATGACGAAGTCGAAGTAGCGCTTGAGGTCGGTGACCTCCTCGAATATGCGCCTGTTCTTGGGGTTCCCCAGTCTGAGGGAGGTTTTCACCTTGGGATTCAGGTGCTTCGCCAGTATGCAGGCCAGCAGGTTGGCGTCGTCCTTGCCGGTCAGAGCCGCGAAGGCGTCCGCCTGCTTGATGTTGGCCTCCTCGAGGGTCTTCGGGTCGGTCGCGTCGCCCTCAATAACCAGGCCGTTGATGAGGAGGGAGAGCTCCTTGGCCCTCGCCTTGTCCATCTCGATTATGGTGACGTCGTGCCCCTCCTCCTCCAGCATCTTGGCCACGAGGTAGCCGACCCTTCCGGCACCCATTATCACGACGAACATCAGTCCTCACCGAGCAGGTATTTGGCTATTTCAGCGTAGGCCGGCCTGGTGATGAGGATTCCAATGAGGACGCCGAGTATCGTGGTGAAGGCAAATCCCTTGAGCGTTCCGACGAAGTAAACCAGCAGGAAGCTCATGGCCGCTATGGTCGTCGCCGCGGATGCGAAGATGACGAAGAACGCCCTTCCCATCCTCCTGAGAACGCTGGCGCGCCTGGTTATCCTCGTGGTCCTCTCGCCGCTTAGAAGCTCGTCGGTTATGACTATCTGCTGATCGACGCCGGTACCGATCGCCGCGATGATACCCGCGATGCTCGGGAGGTCGAGGTTCCAGTTTATGAGGGACGCGAAGCCGAGGATTATTATGACCTCAAAGAGGCTGGTGCTCGCGACTGGTATTGCGATCCTCCAGTTCCGGTAGTGGAAGTACACTATGAGGAGCACCGCTATCAGGGCGGCGAGGCCCGCGTAGAGGGCCTGCGTCCTGAAGCCCTCACCGAGGCGCGGGGATATGAACTCCATGCCGACGACGTTGAGCTTGACCGGGAGCGAACCGCTCTTGAGGACGGTGTAGATGGTGCTGGCCTCCTGCTCGGCGGTGAGTCTGTCCGGGGCGGTTCCAGTTATCTGAACGTCCTGCTGGGGTTCACCGACCGTGAGACCCTCTCCGAGCGAGTAGGGGCCGTAGAGACCAAGAACCCTGACTATGAGCGCGTGGTCGCTCTCGCCAGGGGCCCTAGGAACGTAGCGGACAGTGAGGTTCATTCCCTCCAGCTGGGTCTGCAGGTCCTGCGGGACATCGACGAGAACTATCTTATCCTTGCCCTCAGCGAGTTTGGCTATCTCATCGGCGCTCTGGTTGGCGTAGGCGACGACGGTTACGTTGAAGGCTTTACCGATCCTCTCCATGAGGGTCGGGGCGTTCGGAGCCTCGGCGTTGAATTCCGTGCTGTTCATGAGTTTGTAAACCGAGTCAGGCACCACCACCAGGGAGTTGACAGGGGGATCAAGGAACATGTCAACGGGCCAGCCCTTCTTACCGTAGGCGAGCTCGGCAAATTCCTCGGCGGCGGATTTTGAGATTCTGAACGGAACGGCCCAGCTGTTGTCGGGCTTTATCTGATATATTCCAACGTACTCAACGTCCTCACCGGTTCCGAACACGGTCCCGGTGAACTCCATGTAGAACACACCCTGGCTCTCGATGACGGACTTTATCTGGTTGGCCTCCTCTGTGGTGCTCACGTTAGCGACCTTGACAAGCACTATCTGGTCTCCCTGCGCCTCGACGGTTATGTCCCTAAGTCCAAGGGTGTTGAGCCTCTTTTGCAGTGAATCAACGACGAGCTGCATCGTATCACTGTCAACGGGGTGCTCCGTCTGAGCTACGAGGGCAACACCACCGGATATGTCGATTCCATACGTCAGGGGCCTGAGGGCCAGGGTGGCCACCGAGCCCACGAGGAACAGGATGAGCAGGATTACCCTCCAGTTGAGAAGGAGATTCCTGGTTCTTCTCTTCATTCGCTACCACCCCTTGCCGGGTTTGAGAGGTACCACTTCAGCACGCCGGCGTTAAGAACCCAGGTGTTCATGAAGTCTGCGAGCAGACCGAAGATGAGGACGATGGCTATGTTGTCGATGGTCTGGCTGGTGGAGATAATCCAGAGCACGAGCAGAGCACCGAGGGTGGTGGTGCTCATCGTGAATCCAGTGGAGACCGCGGCTAGGTAGGCCTCGTCCAGAGTGTCCTCCTTTCTTCTAAGGAGCTTGGTGGTCAGGAGGATGTTGCTGTCAACGGTGTAACCTATGAGCATGAGCAGAGCCGCTATCGTGGCCGTTGTCAGCTCGATGCCGAAGAGGCCCATGAGGGCGACGGCTATTGTCATGTCCGAAAGGGCAGAGAAGATTATAGTCATCGCCGGCACGAGGTTCCTGAAGAACAGGAAGACCACCACAGCCATTGCAAGGAACGCGAAGACGAGGGCCCTGATGCCCTGCTGCTGGGCGATTTTACCGAAGGTGGGCTGAACCTCGCTGTGGGTGTACTCCGCGTTGGGATAGTCGCTCTTCAGTATCTTTATTATCTCCGCGGGATCGGTACCGACGGGAGCGTAAACCCTGATGCCGCTGGTATCGACGCTGGTGAAGCTCTCGACCCTCACGTCCACTCCCAGCTGAGCGCTCAGGGTCTTGGCGAGCTCATCGGGGTTCGCATCGATTCCATAGGCGGTGACGACCACACCACCCTGGAGGTCTATTCCAAGCGTGGGGAAGTTGACCGCGAGCAGAATCAGAGCCGCGAGGAATACCACCAACGGGTACATGATCATCTTTTTGTATTCCATCTCGGCCAAAAATCCAAGCGTCTTTCGTTTCCTTGCCCTCACGGCATCGCCGGCCGTGGGCTTTGCCTTAGTTTTAGGCTTCGACATACCTTCACCCCGTCGTTAGTTTTTGCAAAACTTGTCGTTAGTTGGAAGCGCGGGTTTTAAAATTAGTGGTTCATGCCTGGAAATGACCAGCGATGAGCAGGCCAAACGGGGATGGAGAGGGGACTTAATTCATGAAATCGCCTTCAAATCGGGACTAGGCCCAATCCCCCAGGAGCTTTCGGAAAATTTCGATAACAGCCAGAACTTAACAGTTCAATGCATTCCAGGCCAATTCAGAGCAGTTCAACGGCAGAACGGCGCACCCATAGTTCCCCTCTCAAGGGCTTAACTTTAAAAAGGGTACGTAATAGGAGCAACAAGAGGTGAGAGACCATGAGCGAGATAGAGACCATCGGGTTCCACTACGTTGTTGAGGCCGCCGGTTGCGATCCCGAGATCCTGGGTGACGCTGACAGGATAAGGCAGATATTCCTGGAGGCAGCAAAGATAGGAAAGATGGAGGTCAAGTCAAGCTATTTCTTCAAGTTCTCCCCAACCGGTGTCAGCGGCGTCGTCATAGTCGCTGAAAGCCACATCTCAGTTCACACCTGGCCCGAGAGGGGCTACGCCGCTCTGGACGTCTACACCTGCGGCACCAAGGCAGATCCGGAGAAGGCCGTCGACTACATACTCGAGCAGTTCAAGGCCAAATACGCCCACGTCTCCGAGATAAAGCGCGGAATAGAGGAGGACGACAACACCTACACCCACATGATAATGACGTGGGAAGAGGCCCTCAGAAAGAACGGGAAGGAATAAGAGGCCTCACAGAAGCTTTTCTATCTCTTTTACCCTGTCCAGCGCGTCGTCAAGTATCTTCTTGACGTTCTCGAGCTTCGCTTGGAGCTCGCGGTTCTGCTCCTCGAGCTCCCTGACCCGCTCCCTGAGCTTCCCGCACTCCTCAAGCCCAGCAGGCCTGCCGCCTTCTGCAAGGACCTCGATGTTTCTGACCAGATCATCGAGCTGGCCCCTCTTTATGAGCTCGTAGGTCTCCCTAACGAGCTGACCTGCCTTGGTCTCGCCCTTGAGGTGCTTCCTTATCGTTGCCTCCGTCCTGCCGAGTTCCTCGGCGATTTCTCCAATAGTCATCCCCGCCTTCTCCCTCGCTATCGCTCCAGCCGCCACCGCAAGGCTGTCCACCCATGTCAGCCTCTCGGCCTGGTCTTTGATCAGCTCTATGACCTCCGGCCTGAAGAGCGTCGCGAAGAGCAGTATGCTCTCCAGCCTGTGTATCTCCTCCCTCCCCAGGGGGTTCAGCGGAACCTCCATCCTCTCACCCCCTTCCAGTTTTCACTCGAGCTCAACTACGGCCTTCCTCTTCAGCACCTTGTCGGGGTAAACCACTATTCCGCTGTCGGTTATCTCAAACGGGTGCCTCCTCATGCTGTGGCTAGTCCCGCGCATCTTCCAGACTATGAGTGAGCGCTTCAGCTCGCCGTCAATCTCGTCGAGGTCGAGCCTTATTATGCCATCAACGCCATGCTCAACGCCCGGCCCTCCAAAGCCGCGCTCACCGACGCTTATCTGGCTCACGAGTATGCTCGTAACACCAAGGCCAGCCAGAACGCGCTTGAGCTGCATGACGATGCTCCTCGCCATCGCGGGCTTGTTGATGTAGAGGGTAGTGACGGAGTCTACCACCACCCTCCTGGCGCCGATGTCCCGGATAGCCGTCCTCAGGACGTCTATGAACTCCCTGATATCCGTCAGGTCGTGGACGATGTACCTCTCGTACTCCTTGCTCTTTCCCACGCCCGCGGTGAACGCGTCCACCATCGCGAACAGGCCTTCCTCCTCATACTTCCTGACGTCCCAGCCGAAGCCCGCCATGTTTCCCCTGACCTGAAGGGGGTGCTCCTCCAGTGCCACGTATATGCCGGGCTCGCCGTTCTGAATGCCGCTCCACAGAAACTGCTGTGAGAATATCGTCTTACCAGTTCCAGGGCCGCCGCTCAGGAGAACGACGTTCCTCTCAGGGATTCCGCCGTGGAGAACCTCGTCCATCCCGGGGATGCCCGTTCTCACCCTCCCAACCATCGGGCATCACCCCTTTAGTTACTTTTTGTTATCAATTGGTTCATGGGGGCAAGACCTTAAAAAAGTTATGGTACGTAAGAAAAATCAGCGGTTCCGCCTTATGAACTCACCGATGTCGGTAACGTTCAGGATGAACTTCCTCCTGCTCTCAGGGTTTATCCTGCCGATACCCAGGATAACACCGTTATCGTCGTAAATCACCAGCTTCTTCGTCCCCTTCCAGTCGTACCGCCTCACGCCGCTCCTGGGCACGTCCTTACCGGTCGTGAAGAGGAATCCCGCCTTGGGGGTTAGAACGGCGTAGTTCTTCGCAACGTCAACGAAGTAGAAGAACTCGACGTTGGGGTAGAACTTCTCGACCAGGTTTTTGTCCACCTTTATCGTGCCCACGAAGGTTCCGTAGGCGTAGGGCTTGATGGGCATCCCCTCAATCTCTGCCCAGAGGGTTTCGTTTACCGCGTAGACGTCGCGGAATTTACCCTCAACCACTGCAAAGAGGTGGTGCCTGAGCTCGCCGTACTTCTCGGCCTCGCGGAGGATTAAGTCGTATTCCCAGGATGAGGCGCGTCTGTACCTGAGTTCCCTCTCCATGGTTTCAGCCTCGACACCGAGCTTAAAAGCTTAGCCCGTTGCGTTTGGGGGGCTGACGTTTTCGGGGTAGGCCACGATAACGGTAGCGTTCTCGGGGATTTCCCCTATGTGGACGTGAGCGTAGTAGTCCTCAACGACCCACTGTGCGGTAGAGGCGCTGACGATGGCGGATACGCCGAGGAGAAGCATCGCCACGAGCGAAAGCTTCCACGAAACCTCAATTCCACGGAAGAGGAGGAGCGTCCCGAGGAGGGACAGCGCCAGCCAGAGGGCAAAAATCGCCGGGAGCATGGGCGTCTCGTGAATGAACTCCGAGAGAACCGCGGCCGAGCCCAGCGCTCCAGCGCCGAAATACAAAAATCCAAGAAACCTTCCCCTGCGGACGTTGGAAGCGGAGAGGTAGTAGAGGGCCAGTATCCCGAAGGCAAAGTAGCCGAAGATAAGGAATGGCAGGGCCCAGGCCAGCTTTCCGTATAGGCTCGCAGGAATGACCACCGAGAACATGACCGCTGGAAAGCCGTAGAACACCAGGTTGATCCCCGCCTGAATGAGAAAGAGAGCGGGCAGCAGGTAGGACTTCCAGTTGGTCATGATAGACGTTTGCCCCCGCATGTATATTTACTTTTCCTTTCCCGAAGCCGCACCCATCACGACCGTGGGAAGGTTAGCCCTCGAGTTTATCTAGCAGCTCGGCGAACCCCGCCATGCCAGTTCTCTCGAACTCCCTCTCGAAGCGAAGGCCGAGCTCCGCTATCTCCTCGGGGGTTATCGTCGTCTCCGGCTCCGCCGCGTTTATCCCCGGGCAGCTCTCGTCGTAGTAGAGCCAGAACTTCTCACCCTTGTACTCAAAGGGCATCTCCCCCTCAACGCCGAGGGGCTTGCGGGAGACCATGAAAGGATAGATGCGGCAGATTATCGGGTTCGCGTCGTGAACACGGCACTTTCCGGTTTCCGGGTCGTGGAAGACGCAGCCCAGGTCCCACTCCCTCACCGCGAGGACGAAGCGTATCTTATCCCCCTCAACGGAGAACGTCACGAAGTCCTGGGGGTCGTGACCGGCCTTCGCTATTCTCTCCATATCATTCAGAGTTAGATAGATGTGCCTCCCCCTGCAGCAGTCGAGGCAGTAGAGACACCTGAAGGGCACCGGTTCCCTGAAGGGTCTGGGTTTGAATCTCATAGAACCACCTTCAAAAAACCGGTTAAAAATGCACCGGATGCTTCCGAAAACTATTCGACGAAATGTTTTTATGGGTTTGAAGTGTACACTACATTTGCAAAAAAAGTTTTGGAGGTAATACCCATGGATGAGATTAAAGAACCCGCCGGGGATGAGGAGAAGAAGCCAATGACCCCGGAGGAGTACAGGGAGGAAATGGCCGAGAAGCAGGTGGCCAGCCTGATGGCGCACTGGCAGTGGTATCTGGTTCTGGGAATCGTCCTGCTCGTTCTCGGTATCGTCGGTCTCGGCATACTGCCGTTCGTGACCCTTGCCAGCATCGCCGTCTTTGGAGTGTTCCTCATAATCGGCGGTGTCATCCTGATAGCAGTTGCACTGTTCACCAGCGGTGAGAGCGGGGGAACGCGGATATTCCAGCTCCTGCTGGCGGCACTCTACATAATAGCGGGAGCGGCAATGCTGGAGGAACCCCTTCTATCGGCCCAGATACTGACGTTCATACTGGGCGGCGCGTACTTCATCTTCGGTATCGTCAAGGTTCTCATGGGCTTCAAGACCGAAGGCGGGGGCATAGTGATCTTCTCGGGCGTCATCGACTTCTTCATAGGAGTCATGATACTCGCCAACTGGCCCGAGTGGAGCCCGTGGGTCATAGGAATCTTCGTGGCGATTGAGCTCATAGTCGCAGGTGCGAGCTTCATAGCGCTGTCCCTCGGGGCAAGGTCCATGAAGAACAAGCCCGAGACCCAGGCATGAGCCAAATGGAAGCGAGAGAAGCGAAAAAAACGAAACCTTCTCTCTTCCCCTCTTTTAACATCAGTCCTTTGGATACGCGGCCTTAAAGGCCCCCCAGTCGGACTTCGGGCCGTAGGTGACGGTGAAGTTAACCAGCTCGTAGTTCTGTGGAACCCCGTCCGGCTTGTAGAGTACCAGGTGGTAGGAGCCGTCGAGGTACCAGTAGGAGCCTGGAGGTATGCGGAAGGTGTATTTGGATATCGTGACCTCCCTAACGCATTCCGCCTTCCTGATGTACGCAGTTCCGCTCCACACGACCACGTCCATGCACCAGCCGGGGGTCTTGAGGTCAAGAACGACGTAGTCCCCGTAATCCTCGTCGCCCTTCAGAACCAGGTTGTTGTACAGGTCAACGGCGTTCTCCCATTCCATGCCGCCGAACGTTATGTTCTTCATGAGCAGCAGCTGCCCCTTGGGAGAGGCAACGCCGTACGGCACCGGGTTGTAGGATATTATCGGGTAGTACACTATGTAGAATATAACCAGCCCGAAGAGCGATGCCACGAGAAGAACCTTAAGACGAAAAGAGGTTTCGTAGGAGAGTTTCATAAAAAACCACCTCACGAGCTTTTAACAGACACTTTGAACGCCCCCCAATCCTTCTCTCCCCCGTAGGTCACGGTGAAGTTGACGAGCTCATGCCTCTGAACCGGGCCGTTCTTGTGGAAAACGAGGACGTATCCCGGCTCCAGGCTCCAGCGGGCTATCTCCTTCGCCTCGTGGGTCGGAACTCTGTTGAAGGCGTACTTGCTCAGCTGAAGCTCCCTCGCACAATCATACTTCCTCACCCAGCCGTTGGCCGAGCCTCCCCACGTCCACAGGTCAACGCACCACTGCGGCGTGGAGACCGCAATCGTGAGGGTCTCGTCCAGCTCATCACTTCCCCCGAGGACGAGGGCGTTGTTCTCGGCAGTGAACGGAACGGCGTTAGTGTAGTTGACCCCAGCGATGGAGAAGTTCTGGGCGAGCAGTATCTGGCCCCGGGGAGACTCCACTTTAAGCGGATCGACCTGGTGGGAGATGAGGGGGTAATATACTATCATGAATATAGCGATTCCAAAGATGAGAGCGAGGATGATAACCTTCACTCTGAAGGTAGTCTCATACGACATCCGGGGTTTACCACCCTTCACCATTTGGACGCACCTCGGCTCATACTTGTTCAGTGGTGCTTAAAAGTTTTACTGAAGAGAAAAGGTTTTCCTCAGAAACCGACGATAGAAATAAACTGAGGCCGAAGAGGTATAAACCACCGTTCAGGTGTTCAGGTGTCCATCGAAGTGTCCGCGGGTTTCGAAGTCAGCATAGCCCCTATCGAGCCGCTTTGCAACGTACGGCCCGTTCTTCCGGTAGCCGAACTTCCGGTAGTAGTTCCTGACGCCGACACCGCTTATGACGAGCATCTTCTTGACATCAAACTCCTCCCTCGCTATTCTCTCGGCCTCCGCAAGGAGCTCCCTTCCGTAACCGCGGTGCTGCCACTCGTACTTCGGCTTTCCGCCTATCGGCACGAGCGGCCCGTAAATGTGGAGCTCCCTAACTATCGCGGAGGGACAGCAATTTATCTCCTTCCTGTGGGCCTTCTCGCTCGGAATCCTGAGGCGGATGAAACCTATCAGGATGTCGTTCTTGACGTCCTCGAAGCTGAGGAAAATCTCCCTCCCGCCTGCCGCCTCGTAGTCCTCGCGGAGGAGTTTGATATGTTCGATCTCTGGCTGAACCCCAAACTTCTCCATCATGTGGCCAACTTCCCTGAACCTAATCTCCCTCGGCCTTATGCCGCGCTTGACCAGCTCGTTGAAGACGAGCTGACCGAGGTTGGAGTGCTTGACGCCGTCAACGATGAGCTGAACGGGTATATCGCGCTGGATTCTCATCACACGAACCCACTTCGGGAAGAGCTTGTATGCCTCGACGAGAAGCTCCACCGCCTCCTCCGTGCGGTAGGGGCGGTATTTACCCTCCTTCCACCAGCGGTAGAGGGGAGCATCGGCGGTAACCAGGGTGGGGTACACCTTCAGCATGTCCGGGCGGAAGCGGGGATCCTCGAAGATGGCGCGGAAGGTGTAGAGGTCGCGCTCAAAGTTGCTCCCCGGCAGGCCGGGCATTATGTGGTAGTTGATTTTAAGCCCCGCGTCGCGGAGGAGCTGTGTAGCTTTAACTATCTCCTCGACGCCGTGACCGCGCCTCGTCCTCTCATGGATGAAGTTGAATATGGTCTGCACTCCAAGCTCAACCCTCGTGGTTCCAAGCTTCAGCATCCTGTCTATGTGCCTCTCGAAGGCCCAGTCCGGGCGGGTTTCGATGGTAAGGCCTACCATCCTGACCTTAGCCCTCTCGTTCTTCCTCTGCTCGTCCTCGAGGTAGTAGTAGGGCTTTGAGTGGGTTTTCTCCCACGCCTCCTTGAACTTCGGATCCTCATCAAACACGGACTCATCCTTCTTCACTATCAGCCTGACGAGCTTCTCCTCAAGGTTCTCTATATCCTTAAAGTGTGGGAAGTCGTTCATCGCCTTGAAGGCGCACTTGACGAACCACTCTTGGTAGTCCAGATCAACGGCCGGGAAGGTTCCGCCCTGGATTATGACCTCCACCTTGTCCACGTCGTGCCCTATGTCTGTGAGCTGCTTTAACCTACGCATCATGATGATGTATGGATGATAGGCGCTCTGGACGGCCCTCAGGGCTGAGGGTTCTTTTCCGGTGTAGCTCTGGGGGGAGCCGACACTCGGCCCCCCTGGACAGTAGATGCAGCGCCCATGGGGACACGGGAAGGGTTTGGTCATCATGGCAACCACGGCGACGCCGCTTATCGTTCTCGTCGGCTTTCTCCTGAGCAGGTCCCTGAACTCCTCCCTCCTGTCCTCGGGGATGGCCTTGAGGATGTCCGAGTTACCGGGAATCTTCGAGAGATGATACTTCCTGGATACGGCTATCTTGTACCTGTTGAGCTCCTCACGGCTCTTTATCTCGCCTTTCATGACGGCCCTCGCGAGCTCCTCGACGGCCTTTCGGAAATCCTCACCCATCTCAACACCTCTCGGCTGGAGTTAAGGCTCGGTTTTAAAAGGGTTTGCCGGAAGGTTTATATTCACTTAGTGAATAATTCAGTTGGTGAATAGAATGCGCTTTGTAGACAGGGAGCGCGAGATGGAAGTTCTTGGGAGGGCCAGAAAACGCTCTCGGAGGAAGCTCTACACCCTCGCAATCTACGGCCTCAGGCGGGTAGGCAAAACAAGGCTTTTGAGGGAATTCTTGGGCGAGGACGACATTTACTTCTTCGTGAACCGGGGTAAGAGCTCCGTTTCGCTCCTCAGGGAGTACTCAGAGATTCTCAAGGAAAAGGGTGTCCTCTCAAAGAGGGAAACCATAACGAGCTGGAGTGACTTCTTCGAGGTGCTCTTCGAGAGATTTGAAGGGGTCGTAGCCTTTGACGAATTCCAGGACTTTAGGTTTGTTGATCCTGCCGTCTATCCAACACTCCAGAGGTGTATAGACGAGAACGAGGATAGGCCAATCCTGTTGATCTTCACAGGCTCAACCATTGGCATGGTGGAGAAACTCTTTAAGGACTCAAAAGAACCCCTCTACGGCAGGATTAAGCGAGAACTTCGCCTTGAACCGTTGAACATCAGGGGAAGTTATTTAATGGCCAAAGAGCTTGAAATAGAGAACCTAGATAGCTTCATGACGCTCTACGCCGTCTTCGGAGGTTTTCCCCGCTACTGGGTGGCGGTTGAAGATGAGGGACTTGAAGGCGAGAGCGCGGAAAGAATCCTTGAGGAGTTAATCTTCACGTACTCAGCACCGCTTGAGGAGGAAGTTCCAAGAATCCTCTCAATTGAGTTCGGCAAGCGCTCTGGGATTTATTATGATATTCTCGAGGCCATAGCCAACGGCTCAACATCGCCGAGTGAAATCGCGGGCTACCTGAACAGAAAGGAGACCTCTATAACGAGGCAACTACACGAACTTGTCGGCTATTTCAAGCTTGTTGACTACGACAGGGCAGTCCTCGGAAAGGGGGGAGTCCTCCACATAAAACATCCCTACCTCAACTTCTGGTTTCGATTCATCCAGCCAAGGCTCAGCGAGTACGAGGTAAACAGGGAAAAGCTTTGGGAAAATGTCCTCCACAAACTTCCAGACTACGTTGGTCAGAGGTTCGACTTCGCCTGCAGGGAGCTTGTGAGACTCGCCGAAGAAAGAGGCCTCATCCCCCTCGAAGTCTCAAAGATTGGGAGGCACTGGGGGTACTACAGAGAAGAAGGAAAGAGAAGGGTATACGAGATCGATATCGTCGCACTCGACGCCGAGGGGAAAAGGGCACTCTTTGGCGAGTGCAAATGGAGGAAGAAGGCTATAAACACCAAAAAACTCGTTGAAGAACTGAAAAGAAAGGTAGAACTAACCGGATGGAAAGGAGAAAGTTACTATCTTGTAATCGGGAGAACGCTAAAGAACGTCCCGGAAAACGTTATAGCCCTTAACGAGGAAGACATCAAAAACCTGCTGGAGGGAAAGTTATGAACCGCGACGAGCTCGTTGCCTTCCTTGACGAATACCTCAACGTTCAGGCTTACCCCGACAAGTCGAGCAACGGCCTCCAGGTGGAGGGGAAGACGGAGGTCAAGAGGGTAGCGTTTGCAGTCGATACAACGCTAAGAACCATCGAGAGGGCCGCAAAGGCCGAGGCCGACATGCTCATCGTTCACCACGGCATGATATGGGGCGGCCTCGGCTACATCACGGGGATACATTACAAACGCCTTAAGGCCCTCATGGAGAGCGGGATAAACCTCTACGCCGCCCACCTGCCGTTAGATGCGCACCCAGAGGTCGGCAACAACGCCGAGCTGCTCCGCCTCCTAGGCATTGAGCCCCGGGGGCCCTTCGGCGAGTACAGGGGGCTCTCCGTCGGTTTCTGGGGAGAGTTTGAGGAGCCGCAACCGATAGAGAAGGTTGCACAGATTCTGGCCGAGAAGCTCGATACCACGGTCAAAA
Source organism: Thermococcus sp. 4557 (assembly GCF_000221185.1). NCBI lineage: Archaea > Methanobacteriati > Methanobacteriota > Thermococci > Thermococcales > Thermococcaceae > Thermococcus > Thermococcus sp. 4557. The sequence goes on from NC_015865.1 coordinate 1,259,999, forward strand.
CCTACAAGTTCGGGGCGAGGGAGATAAAAAAGGTCGGTGCCGTGAGCGGCGCCGGGGCCTTCGCACTTGAGGAGGCGCACAGAAAGGGAATCGACCTGCTCGTAACGGGCGAATTCACCCACGCGGATTATCTAACGGCCATCGACCTGCCCCAGAGCGTCCTCGTTGCCGGCCACTACAAGACCGAGACGCTCGGGGTTAAAGCGCTCATGGAGGTCGTGAGAACAAAGCTCGGGCTGGAAGTCTTCTTCATAGACGAGCCAACCGGGCTTTAACCGGATAAAAAAATTTAAATAACATCTGTTAAATAAGCCTTACACAATGACCAATGGGGAAGAAAATAAATATGGTGGGGTATCTATCCTACTCATAATTTCAACACTACTTTTTCAGCTAGTATTCACAGAAATCCATGACCAACAAAACAAAATATATGAAGTGAATACAACAATACACCTAGCTATGGTAGATAATACTTATAAAACAGCCCTCACTACAACCCTTTCAAAAATCAATGAGTCTCTGATAATAAAATCAATAATCCTAGAAGTGGCTATAATTTTGCTATTTAGTACGTATTTTTATTACTTGTTGTTTTATCTGCGTAATGACAATGATTACATAACCATCTCAATAACCATGCTAGTCCTTCTGAACGGATTTTTGTTCGCATTACTGACCTCGGATGTGACTAATACTATCCTTAGGGGAGTACCAACGGACAATTTATTTCTCACAGTTGAGTTCTTGATATTTATAGTATTACCTCTTACAATCTTACAAATCAGTGGCATTGATACTAAAAGACTCCTTGGAATACCCTCAAGAAAAGACGAAGCGTGGGTTTTTCTTTCAATATGGTGGGCAATTGCCATTATTGTGATATACCTGATGATTATTGGACCATACCTAGTCAATACTAAAGCAATAAACATTGTAATCCTGATATATCTTTTTGTGGGCCTTCCATTTTTAGCTACCAAGAAACAGTGGAAAAACATAGGTATTTCACTAATACCCAAGCAGAATATTGGTATTCATGTGAACTCAGACTTGATTTCATTTTTAGTTAGTACAAGCGTTATAGCTCTTCTTTGTTTAATCGTTGACATTATGGCAAATTTAGACTTCGTAGTGAAAATACTTAATATAATTTCCCGAGTATTTTCTCCATTATCCCAGCAAACCATCATTGTGGAAATTATAAAATTAGCATCTACCCACAAGGCATTAGCTATTGGAGCTATTGTTGGAGGGATAATTTATTTTGGATATTTACTGAGCCTATTTATTTTAAATAGCGAATGGACAGAAAGAGAGTTAGGTATCTACATCAGTATGTCAATTTTCTCATTATTAACCGTGTTTTACAACAAACTAACCGGTGGATCTCTGAAATGGTCGTCTTTGCTCATACTCTCCCTCAGTGGGTATGGGGTTGTAACATATTATACAATAAGAAAGATATTTGAATGGATTGATAAGAAATCTCAAAACATTCCCAAAGACAAATACCACTCATAAAACATGACAGTAATTTTTTTATCGCTTTTTATCTCCATTTTCAGGCCAAGCTCTTTGGCGTAGCTCTCGACCCAGCCGGGGCTAGTCCTGAAAGGTGTTACCACCCACAGCTCCGGAAACCCAGCCCTGTGGGCCTTAACAACGTCGTAGAGGAGCCTTTGAGGGAACCACTTAAAGGAAGCTTCAAGCTCTATCGCGAGGAGCTTCCGCTCGCCGTCGAGAATCGCTATGTCTATCCTCGTGCCGTCGGGCGTTCGGTATTCCGGAACCGCATTCAAGCCGAGCCCATCGGCGAGCGCGACGATCTCTCTCGTGAGGGTTTTGACTTTGATTTTGAACCACCTATAAGTGTACGAGGACATTAGTATAAAAGGTCAATCCCAAGAGCTGAAATCAATTCTCAAAAGTCTGAACCTGGCAAGCAACAGGAAGAATACCGCAAGGAAAGCAAAGACAAGAGAGGCCACGCTGGAGTTGATGGCTGGAGCAAACAGCAGGGCAAGGACAGGAATTCCAAGTAACGCACCTTTTTTAGTAAAAAGCCCGACAAGGAAAGTTAACGACGCAAGAAAGAACGCTACCCCAAAAGAAGCTCCAACAAATGGAAGCGAAATCGCAAAGAGAGCAGAAACTACCAGAAAACGCCGAATAATGTAGTCTCTTCCAACAGGCTTGCTGAGGAGTAAAACCGGATTCTCGGAGAGAACCTCCAGAGTTGCTAGGGGAAATAAGAAGAGCAGGACAAAGGATTTTAGGGTTCTCCAGAAGGGCAGAAGCATCAGGAATACAAAGACAACAAAGGCCCTCGAAGCCCATAGATTGGCCAGCTCCTTCCTGAACCACCACGGGAGAAAGGAAAGATAGAGGGACGGCGGAGAGGGCATTAGAAATTCCCTAGGCTCAAAGTGAAGGAAGATAACGAACGAAACGGCAGTAAAGAAGATAAAAAGTCCCATAGATAAACTCAGTCTGAACACAGCGTCCTTTTTGTCGCCTGTTTCCAAGGCCCTCGCGAAGAGTTCAAGCTGGGCTCCCGGGGAGAAGAAGACGTAGGTTGTGTATCGCTTTTCAAGTTCAGAAACCATTTTGTGATACTCGGTTCTCCTAGCATTGTAATCTTCCAAGCTATGGACATCTAACATTGTCTGTGCCTTTTCTTGGGCTTTCATCTGGACAATTCCCGGTGGAACAAAGGTCAAAATGAGGAACAGAACGATACCCACGAGGAAGGTTTTCCTAGGGTTCCTTAGAACCAACACGGTAACATAGCCAAGTGGGAGGAAAGGAAGGGCAAAGACTGAATAAAGGGCAGAAGTGGGGTTCAGAAAGGCAAACGGAGCCACTATAATAGATGCCACGATGATGTTTGAGAACAAAAGTCCCAGAAAAAGACCGGAGCGCCTGAATGGCTTTGAGAGAAAGAACCCAACCGTTACACCTAAATCCCTGGGAAACACCGTTGAGAATAGAAAGCCCACTATGAAGTATGGAATTACCGGGGACAGCTCTCCAAAGGCCATTGCTGCAAATAGAGCCACCACGAGCAAAAGGAGAAACTTCCCCCGAAATCTCAAGAGTTCAAGATGGATCAATGGGATTGAAACCCTAGGCACCATTTTAACCAACAGTTAGAAAGAAAAGAAAATTTAAAAACCTAACCCTCAGCCGAGCCTCTTCTTAACCTCCTCTATCGCCTCCTCGGCCTTCAGCGGGTTCTTTATTCTGCCCTGGGCAAGCTCTTTCCTTCCGCCGCCACCGCCGCCGGCGACACTCGTTACCGCCCTGGCCAGCTCCCCGGCCTTTACGTCCAGGCCGTCGCCAACCGCAACGACGAAGTGGCCCTCCCTGCTGATGAGAACTATAACCCTCTTCTCCTTCCTGAGCTTGTTTGCCGCCTCGCGAAGGTCGTCCATCGCGCCCTCAACGACGGCTCCGATGAACTCAACCTCCCCAACCTTCTCGACCTTCCCCTCGAGCTCGTAGACGAGGAGCTTGGCCAGCTCCTTCCTGAGCTTCTCGACCTCTTTCTTAGCCGCTTTCCACTCGTTGAAGAACCTCTCGGCGGTCTCCGGCACCTTCTCGGGCGGGACGCGGAAGACCTCGGCGGTCTTCTTGAGCAACCTCTCGGTCTCCTGCATCCAGTCAACAGCGGCCTCTCCGGCGGCGAAGATTATTCTCTCAACGCCGTCCTGTATGCGCTCGGTTCTCAGAATCTTGATCGGGCCCACGAGCCCGGTGTTCGGCAGGTGGGTTCCACCGCACGCCTGAACGTCCCAGTCCTCGATCTTGAGCACCCTGATGACCCTTCCCGGAACGACTCCACCCTGGTAAAGCCTGAAGCCGTACTTCATCTCGGCCTCGGTCCTCGGGAGCCACTCCCAGGTCACCTTCCTGTTCTCCATGACGACGCGGTTGGCGAGGCGCTCTATCTCCCTGAGCTCCTCCTCGCTTATGCGCTTGTAGTGGCTTATATCAAGCCTGGCCCAGTCGGTGTGGAGCTGTGAACCGGCCTGCCAGACGTGCTTTCCGAGAACCCTCACGAGGGCCCCCATGAGGACGTGGGTTCCCGTGTGGTGGCGCATGTGCTGTATTCTCCTGTCCCAGTCGATCCTTCCGTGAACCTTCGCGCCGGGTTTGAAGAGTTCCGGCCTCTCGACCCTGTGGAGGATGACCTTACCTATCTTCTGAACGTCCCTGACCTCAACCTTCTCCCCCTCAACCTCGAGCTCACCGAGGTCGCACGGCTGACCGCCGCCCTCGGGATAGAAGGCGGTCTGGTTGAGAATCACCCAGTCGTCTATGACCTTGAGAACCTCCGCATCGAACTCCTTCATGAACGGATCCTCGTAGTAGAGCGTCTTCGTGTCGGGGAGATCCTTGACCAGCTCGAAGTCAACGGCGTATTCAGCGGCGGTCTTCTTCTCCGTCTTCTCTGCCTCCTTGGCGACCAGCGTGTAGAAGTTGTCGGGGATCTCGACCTTTATACCTTCTTTCTGCGCCACCTCGGCCACTATCTCCGGCGTTAGTCCGTGGCTCTCGTAGAACAGAAGGAGCCTTTCGAGCGGAATCTCGTCCCTGCCGGCCTTCTTGAGCTTGGCCACCTCGCGCTTCACGAGGTCGCTTCCGCGCCTGAGGGTCTCCTGGTAGCGCTTCTCCTCGACGTTGATTATGTCCAGGATAACGTCTTCCATCTCCTTGAACTCAGGGTAGGTAGGCGAGAGCTCCTTGATGTGCATGGCGACGATTTCAGCGAGCGGTATCCCCAGACCGAGCTCGCGGAGGTGTCTTATGCTCTTTCTGATGAGAAGCCTCGCAAGGTAGCCGGCCTTAACGTTGGACGGGATAACGCCGTCGGCGAGCATGAATGTGAGCGCCTTGGTGTGGTCCGCTACAGCATATATCAGCTCGTAGGGTCTCACAGCCTTTGTAAGCTCCTCGACGCTTATTCCAACGCGTTTAGCGACTTGCTCGCGGAGGTACCTCAGGTCGCCCATGTCTTCTATGTCAAACATTCCGGCCAATCTGGAGTTCTCCATGAGGATGCGCTCGTCTATCTTTTCAACTCCCGCCATCCTCTTGAGCGGCTCGACGACGTAGCCGAGGACGGCGTCGTAGGCGGTGGGCGTTCCGTGGCTCATCCAGACGAGCCTCTCGAGGCCGTATCCGGTGTCAACAACGCGGGTCTCCATCGGGACGTAGTAGTCGCCCTTTATCTCGACAACCTGGGCGGGGTCGGCGTCCTTTGGCGCCTTCTTGTACTGCATGAAAACCAGCGTTGCCACCTCAAGACCGCGGTAGAGCACCTCAAAGGCCGGGCCCGCGTTCCCACCGCCGGCCCACGGGTTCTCCTTGAAGGTGATGTCCTCGGCCTTCATGCCCAGTTCCTTGGTGAAGAACTCGAAGGCCAGTTCCACGGTCTCGTCCATCCAGTAGATCGGCTTGCCCGGGTAGTTGAAGGCGTGGTGGGCCATCATCTCGAAAATCGTGAAGTGTCTGCCGGTTATTCCAACGTTGTCTATGTCGGTGAAGCGAATCGAGGGCTGGCTTATGGTGAGCGGGTTGGCCGGCGGGTCAGCTTCGCCGCTTATGACCCACGGCTGGAAGTCCATGATCGAAGCCCCGACGAGGAGAACGTCGTCCCTCCAGCGCGGAAGGACCGGGAAGCGCTTCACCCTCCCGTGGCCGTGCTTTTCGAAGAAGCTCAGGAACTTCTCGCGCATCTCCTCGAGGGTGTACTTCTTCGGTATCCCAGGCTTTCCAATGAACGAGTACTCGTCACACGGCGGGTCACCGCAGGTCTCCCTGTCCGGGTCGAGCGTCCAGAAGAATTTGCCGCACTTGGGGCACTGCTTCCTTATCCACCCCTCTTCCTTAAACATCCTCGTGGTCATGTCCATGCTCATTAGCCTCACCTCTTAAACTGAAGTAGAAAAGGGGGTTGGGCTATTAAGGTTTTCCTCAGTCCTTCGAATCGGGCCCGAGGTCCACATCCACGTCCTCGAACTGCTCCTCGTCGATGTATATCATGGGAATCTTAAGCTTCCGGAGAAACTCCACCAGCCGTTTCTCGCGCCGCTCCATCATCTCAATCCTGTGCCTCAGGCTTGCGTTCTCTATGGCGAGCCTGTTGGCCTCGTCCACCTTGAGGTTCAGCTGCATCCTCAGCTCTACAAGCTCATCCTCCAGCTCCCGGAGCGAGCGCTCCAGCCGGTCGATTTCCTCCAGGTACTCCCGACAGAGGCGTTCCCTTATCATCTCGGTCAGCCCCGCGAAACCTCCTCACCGATCAGGGGGCTCCAGACTCATCATCCCAATCACCCGAGGTAGGCGGAGGACGTTAAAAGGTTTCACCCGCTAAAGCTTTAAGGCGTATTCTCCTACGACCCCCCATGCGGTCAAAAATGTACCTCGCGGCAATACTGGTGGCAGCGATGCTCGTAACTTCTGGCTGCCTCGGAAGCACGTCAACCCTGGAAGCCACCGTGGAGAAAACCACGACCCTGGAAAAAACCAGAACGGTCACCGAAACCATCACCGTGACAGAAACCAAGTACATTGAGAACCGCAGCGTTGAAATGGAGCTCAGAAAGAACCTCACTGCCTGCATCGAGAACCTCCGGCTCCTGAACTCGACGTTGGCCCGGACGAGTGAGAGCCTTGAGGAGCTCAGCGCGAAGTACCGCGACTGCCTGCTGGAGGGGTCAAAAAAGGAGGAGAACGTTCCTCCTGCGAAACTGCTGGTGGATGACGCGTATTATAGGAGCCTCATCGAGGACATACGCGGTGCGCGAGAGAGCGTTTACGTCACCATGTTCCTCATGAAGTACGACCCCACCGACAGCTACGACCACGCCAACGACCTGATAAGGGCGCTGGTGGAGGCCAGGAAGAGGGGCGTGAGCGTCCACGTGATACTCGAAAACGGCATCGAGGACAACAGTGCCACCTACGACTACCTCCGCTCCAACGGGGTCGATGTGGTCTTTGATTCCTCCTCGGTAACCCTCCACACAAAGATGGTCGTGATAGACGGCAGGGTGGTTTACGTCGGAAGCCACAACTGGAGCGAGGCCGCGCTGGACTGGAATCACGAGGTGAGCGTTAGAATCGAGTCCCAGGAGATTGCGGAGTCGCTCTTGGAGTACTTCGAGGAGATTAAAAGGGGGCATTAGATCGATGAAAATGCTGGGTGGATTGAAGAGGGCATACTGGCGCTGGCGCTCCCGCTGCCCGTTCGTGAGGAAGCTCGAGGAGTGGAGGATGAAGAGGAAGGCGCGGGAGTTCAGGGTGGAGGTGAAGAAATAGGTTTTGCTGTTTCCCAAACTCTTTTCCACAAGACATTATTTTGATACACCTCCCACTGAGGCTTAAAAAGGGAGTGCTTCATGTCTCCCCATGCAGTTTTCCATTTTTTGTATACTATTTTTAATAGTAAGTAAAATGTGAATAGAAAAGTCTTTTAAGTTCCGATTTTTGATAGTACTTTGGTGAAATCTTAATGAGGAAAGCAGTAGGAGTGTTGCTGATAACCCTCCTGCTGGGATCGATAGTAGCGGCGGCAGGGAGTACGGTCTACGCCACCACCGTTGAAGCCCAGGACGACCCGTACGAGAAATTCTGGGAAATCCTCAACAAGGAAGCCGAACTCGTGGTCCAATTCAATGCTACCGGGAACATCGTCCTCGCCAGAGAACTGATTCAAAACTCTCGCATTGGTGCAGAGAATGCAGCCAACATTTCAGCTTTAATCTGGCAGGCTCTGGAAGAACTGAAGGCTTCCGGCGTGAAGACGCACTACACTGCGGAAGAATTGAGGGAAATAGCTCGGAACATCAGCCGGAACGGTCTCCCCCAAGAGACGGTAGAGGCTCTAAAGACCCAAGGCTGGACTGATGAGCAGATTCAAGCATTGGAAGATTACATTGCCAAGAACGCTGGTGAGATTAATGAGGACTTCAACATGACGGCTTTCCTCGAGGAGTTTTCCATGGCCTTCATTGATGTAGCGTTCAAATACAACGAGTACGAAACATGGACGCTAAAGAAATGGAAATGGATTCATTCTGCCGAATTCCAGCAGACCCGTGACAATGAGATAATAAACCCAACACTCGCCAAAGGCTGGCTTGAATTCTATAAAGCTTACTCCTCCAGGGATTACAAGGGAATGGAGAAGAAAGCTCGTCAGTTGAGAGATTCAATGTACGAACTGCTGACTGGTGAAAAAATATCCGGTAATCTGACCTTCCTCAAAGATGAGAAAGTTGTAACCCAAACAGGAATGATCAAGAGTGTCAACCATACCACAAACGGTTCCTTAGTCTTCACAGTGCTAGTTACTATTCCAGATGGCGATTATCTAATCTGGAATGCTACTACTTATTACTGGCACAATGCATTAAATGCCTACGAATTGCTAGATAATGTTCTTACATTGGCAACCGCAATAGCGTCTGGAAACGAAAATTGGGAAACTGAAAGTATTTTACACCAGAAAGTTGCCGAATTAAAAGATTCTCTAAAGGTCGTAATAGTCAAAAGTGAGAGTTATAGAACTAGGAAAAAAGATGAACCAATAAAACCCACAGAGCCGATATATCCAATAAACCCGAAACTCCCCGTACAGCCAGTATATGCAGGTTCTACAGAAGAGCCCACAATATCAACAGAACCCTTTACCAGCATAGTCACAATAACCCCTGCCGATGAAATCACCACAATAGCCCTGAATCCAGAAGACAGCCAGAGAATCTTAGAGATAAACCATATAACGATCACTCCAGTCGAAGTATCAACAGACTATGCAACATACAAGGTCTCAATGGACATCACGGCCAGTAAGGCAAGTGCCGTGAACGTGAAGGTGAAAATCGAAGGAACAGAGCTTGAGTACTCCAAAAACATCGGAGCTATAAACAACGGGGAAACCATCACAGTTGAGAGTACAATCAGCGGAAGAGTTTATGGGGATTACGAAGTGGAAGTCAGCGGAAAGATTAAGGTGACGTATCAGTTCATCACGGAATATCGCACCAACTCAGAAAGCGGCTTAAATCTAGATGATACTTCCTCAAAATATTCAACACGCCAAGCCGTTGAGGAGTACTCCTCAACGATAAAGCTTCAATACGACCCCACAAAGAACATAGACGTTGAAGTCACAACAATCCCTCAGAGCAGAAATATTGAAGAGGGTGACTCCGTCCAATTCAAAATAAAAGTTAGCAACCTCAATCCCTTCAGCGTTACTGGCAACTACTCCCTGAAAGTTGAAGTACCGTACATGGTCGAAAATAACCTCATAGAAAGTAAATTCAAAGAGTTTACCGGCTCTCTTTCGCTTCAGGGATTCGACGACTCAACTGTGTACGTTGGAAGTGTAACCTATCCCAAGCATGGAACTTACAAGTACGAGGGCTACTTTAAGGTGGGACAGTACTACAAGAAGTTCAACGGTACCATAGAAGTCAAACCACGTCCAGATGATGACTCCCCAAGCATCAAAATCACCCCACTGGACTGGCCATCAACTGCCCGCAGAGGAAATACCGTCCGCTTTAAGGTACAGCTCGACAGCACGTACAAAGATGACAGAGAGGCAAAGATAGAACTGATAATAGACGACGAACTTTCTCCAGTCCACACGGTTGAGACGTCTGTTAAAGGAGGGTCCAGCACCATGGTGACGCTCTCATGGAACGTTCCGAGCGCCTTTCCTATAGGTGAGCACAGTGTAAAAGTGAAGGTCATGTCAAGACACGTTAATTCAAACGATCCATGGGACCTCGAAGCCAGCGAGACAAAGTCAATTACAATCCAGAACCTTAACGACAGGTTCGGTATTAAGTTGGTCGCTTACCCGACTGAGCTTGAGGGTGGCGGAGAAGTGTATTTGCAAGTGAAGGCGTGGAATTACGATGGATCAATGATTCCAGTTAGAGGATTCATTGAAATCAATGGGAAACGGGAAAATATTGACGCTAAAATTCCGATCAGCGCTAACGGTGATCCCATAATAACACTCAGACGGAACATCGTTGGAGTCGGCGTTCACACGATCAAAGTATTCCTCGACAATCACGATGGCGAACCTAACGGAGCAGGAGAAGAGCACTGGAGCGAAGCGACAGTGGAAGTGAAGTCAATGAACGGAACAGAACTCAAACAAGTGAGCTTTGAGTGCGATAATCCTAAATTCAACTGGAACGGAATAGAATACAAGGCCACATTAGTGTGCAAGGCATTTGTCTATAATCCCACTCAAGAAAATGTCTTCTTGAACGCTGTGAGTGTTAGCGAGTGGCATACTGATAACTCAGACTTTACGCGATCTCTTGGCTCCTCGTGGACAGTTGAGTATCCCACCGTAATACAGAGCTCTGAAACTGCTACGATAATCTTCAAGAACACAGCACACACAGGACTCATCACGCTTGAAAGAGACCTGTTTGGAGATTATATCTCAATATCGCTGAAGTATGTGGTGTCCCCACAAAATGGAAACGACATTATATTCACAGGCATTGACACAATAAACATAGGGCAAGATAACAAGGACGTGATAGTAGACGTTGGAACCAATGTTATACTTGTGGGAGCAGACGTCAAAGCAGGGATCACAATATTGAAACTGGCACGTAATGGTGAGGTGGTGAGTGCTTTCAAAAATTCATGGCCCTACCTAGTGAGCTTCTTTAGATGGGCGTGGCCAAAGCTCCACAATTGAGGGAGGTGATGAATATGTTAGACGAAAAACTACTAATCCTTTTCTTATTTGTTTTTTCCGGTATTTATGGGACATTTATATATCAAGGAAAGACTACAAAGGGATTTAAAATATCTATTACCATTCTGCTTTCATTATACATAGCAGGAAAAATACTCTCAGAATCTGATTCCAAGCTATGGGGATTATTAGTACCTGTATTAGTGTTCTATCTCACGAGTATTGGGTACTACTCATTAATGGATATCAACGGACGTCTTGATGAATTCCTTTCAGGAAGAAAGAGACAAGAATGGAACCCGAGGAATATTTTCGCTCTAACTCTGTTAATCCTTTTGTTTGAGATTGTTCCATTGATTGCGGTATACCTTACCACTCACAGTGTTTTCCTTTCTATTACAGTTGGACTTGGCACAGGCCTTTTCTTTTTCACTTTGCCGAATTTTGACAAAATGACGTTTAAGTTTGTGTTTAACATCTACACAATCTTAACAGTTGTGACGACAGTATTACTCGTTTCAGGATTATGTGTGTAGTGGAGGTGATGTGAGTGCTAGCAGTTGAGGGTAGATTTGTAATTCCCGCTTTTATGTTTTTTATCTCAGTAGCAAGCACGTTTTATCTTGCAAAGTATCTAATCCTGCAATTTATAATCACCGCGTATATTGTTGGATTCCTCGCCGTGTATTGGAAGAAAAGGTTATCTCCCAAGGAGAAAACCATGATAGTCATTGTAGTTAGTTTTCCACTGTATTTTCTTCCAGCATGGGCGGTGACGGATAATATAACTCTCGCCCTCTCACTTGGAGCATTGTGGGACATTTCCACAGGCTTAGGAATTCATACAACACTAACAAAAAGACCAGATGGGAATCAAACATGGCCAAGTAGTAGCTAGTGTCCTTTAGCCTCTAGTTTTTAAACTATTGACAGAGAACCAAACGAAGCAGGAGAAGAGCACTGGAGCGAGGTGAAAGTGGAAGTAAAGTCATGGAAAGCAGATTTGAAGTTAGAATGCGATGATGAAGTTGTGCTGGGTGAAAATGATGTAGACGACCTTGACTGTACTTTATACTTATTCCGAACTAACCCAGAAGAATCGGTGCAAGTCAGAATATCAGGAATCGACGTTGGGGGAGCAAAAGTCTGGCCAAGCGAGTTTAAAGGACTCACATTGTCAAAGGATACTCTTAGAGTGACTCCGAATGATCCAGATGACGAGATCCACATCAAGATTACGATAGATGAGAACTTTGCAGAGTTTTACTTTGGGATCGATCCTCGCTTCCCATGGCACTCTTATGTGGATAAACTTGCCATGGAGCAACCTTGGGAGATAGTGATACACTTTGAGAATGCGCCACCAATAAGCACGACATTCCAGATACTAAAGAACAGCGGCACCACGATTGAAGACGCAGTTGAATACGGCGGTTCGGGAACATTTGTAGTGACAGAGATACTCGAAAAAGCAGGATATATAACAACCGAGGCAACAGGACCTGGATCACTGGCAGTTGTTGGATCTAAACTATTCGGATATGTTGGATTACTCCTCTTCGTATCAGATATAGCGGAGGAAGCATATTTTTATGGCTGGAGACAGCCAAGAGATTTCGATAACGATGGTTTTGTGGGGTGATACCATGGACGAACTCCGCGTTCATAACATTCTGACTTTTTATCTTCCTCTTTTGATTTTGACTAGTTTTATGTACGAATTCTTGAATAAGAACTCTAGGGCGCTGATTTATGTTGTGGGATATTTGATAGCATATCTGGCAATTAGACTTGAAATTCATCACTACACCCACAAATGGAGTGCACATAGAGATCCGGAGGTTATCAAAATTCTTTTGATTTATAACCTGCTTGCAGTGGGTTTTCTATTACCTACTCTTCTTGCGTATTCAACAAAAGCAACTCTTATCAGGAATATCATGATTTACATTATTGTTGTACTTGTCCTGTATGTGCCAATTTCCAAAATGATCGTTAGATTATTAGGACGTGGGTTATTTATCTTATCCTTTGGATCTTCGCTTGTAATCTTCATAATCACGCAAAACATTCTAGAACCCACGATATTCGCTCTCCTTAGTTTATGGACATACTTGGTACTGAAACATGATTTAGTAGCTTATACCCAAGAAAGGAGCGTTAGCTAAAACATAAGCTCTCCTCAAAAGACTGTGACCAAAACTAGATGAACAAGAGGAGAACACTGGAGCGAGGTGAAAGTGGAAGTGAAAACTGACGACAAACTTAAACAGGTAACATCGGACTGCAATCCACTGTACTCCAAATATAACATGGGAGACTATGAAGCAACTCTCACTTGCCGACTAACAATATACAATGGATACAATTAAAAGTAACGGGAGACATTGTTTCAAGCATAAACGCCTCGATATTAAACAGATATCTGCAACTCCAACCAGGAAGCACCTCTCCAGTGATCAGTTACATTGATCCCAAAACAATACCCGCCAAAGGTTACGCCACCATAACTTCCACCGCACACTTCAAAATACCAAAACCCGATATCTTTGTAATTGGAGACATATTCCCATATTGGGAAGACGCATAGAATGATATTCAAGTGGAGGGGATTTATGGAGCAAGGGTTCCAGTAAAAATAATTCATGACGTGCCTTTTGATAAACTCGGGATTCGGCGCTTCACTCTTCAAAGCAGTACCTACGTGGAAGTAGACCACATAGCAGTAGTTGCAGACATTGCTGCCGATACATACTTAACGTACAAACTTGGATCAAAAGTTCAGCCTATTGCTAATATCAAGTTTATCAAAGATGCTCTCAATAAGCTCCACCAGAAGTCAAGGAGAAGGTAAAACCAATAATCGGACAGATAAGTGTCAATTGGCTTGCTAATTGGATGAAAGAGTACGCTATAACATGGTGGAGGGGATGATAGATGTCGGAAAGGGTGCCCTTCAAGGGGATATGGAAGTCTCTCTTTTTATTTATCTCTTTAGTCTCTTACAGTTAGGAATTGCAGTTCTCTTGCATCATGAAGGTGCTCATTCAACCAAAGTTCTGGGATTGCTGACAATGCCTGTAATTCTAATCCTGTTTTTCTTAGTATACGTCGGGGATGATCCCAAGTTTGCAGGGTTCTTCTTTTATTGGCTAGGTTTTTTGATGGTCGCAAGCATAAAAGCATCACTTCCTGTTAGGATACTGATTTTTGTCGGTTTGCCGGCATTCTGGTTTTTCGTGTATTTAGATTTAAGGAACGTACGCTGGACTTTGCTCTTGGAAAGGGTTTTCAATATGGGTAAAGTCGCCTCTTTGCTTCTTGCGATAATAGCCATCGTAAGCCTTGTGGGGATTAATTACAAACTGTTCGTCATCTCAGAGGCATCTATGTATAGGATTTTCCTCATTATCTGTGAAGTAATAGTATTTGTAGTCCTTTACAAATTAGCTAGCTCACAAAATGAGAGCACTAAGAAGAAAATAATCAAACTCACACCGTGGGTTTATATATTCTTGTACATCCCATTAGTTCCGACTACAGTGGACCTTTGGGCAGGCCTTTTACTGCTGATTGTCGGCCCCATTGCATGGGCACTTCTCTTGACACTTGTGATGATGACATCACTAAGAACAAAAGACGTCGAAGGAGGCGGAACATGAAGGGACTGCTTAGATACATTCCAGCTGTTATCGGCCTGCTTTTTCTGGCTTATTTATTTCACACCGGCGACTATCACTCTGAAACTGCCTACCCGTTGCTTCAGCTGAACCTGTATTTAACGGCACTGGTTATAGTGCTTCCATGGTTGGAAGATGAGCGTTTTGGATTTGAAGTGAAAGTCTTTGCGCCCTTATGGTTGCCGATAGCAGCGGTATTGGCTGGGATGGAGTTCTTGGGCGGTCTTGCAGCAATTTTGTGGTTGACATGGCTATTCCTACCACTCTTCAGGATTGATAGTGTGCTTATCTTTCTTAGGAAATTAACGGAGAATCTAAATCTGCGAAAGAATCCAGTGAGGGCGCTAATAATAGTGTTAGCACATCCCTTGTTAATTGTAGTGTGGTATCATGCAATTTTTGGAGTACAGGCAGTTGTTCTAATGGCAATATATGTTATCTATGTCATTCCCATAGAGTTTAGGAAGTCTAGAGATACTAAAGATAAAGAGTAGGGGGTTGCTAACTGCAGGTCTGTTGGTACTAAATCTCCACGACTGGCTCTTTGGACCAAGACCAAATACCGGTGTAGACAATAACAATGTAGTGGGGGGATAATTATGAGAGGTGCAATTACAAAAGGTGTAGTGGTTATTGTCACTGCCATTTCAATTATCTTTACTTTTTGGTGGGGAGAAATTACAAACAGCCAATATTACTACACCTTGTTATATTTTGGAGCCTAGCCTTTGGAATATTGTTCCGGTCTACTACTTGGGAGAAATTCTTTGAAAAGACAACGTTCATTCCGTACTGAATTACTATTGCAAACTTTGCAGGGGCGTGTCTTGGAAGTCCCATCTTGTGGCTCCTCGTCCTGTTTACCCCATGGCTTTTAATAGACAAAACGTTCACAATGTGGGAGATTGTGCTAAGTAGGCTCAGGATTACCCCAACTAGAAAGACACGTGCCTTCATGTTCACATTTTTGCCCTCCGTACTGGCAATCATAATTGATGGGGTTAATATCGGCAGTTTGTATCTGCAAGCCATCGGTATAACATACTCAGGAATGCTTATCCTGGAAATTTCTCATCAATGATCCTCCAGCATTAACTGGCTCGCCAATTAGATAAAAGAAGCTGCCATAACGAAAGATTCCGAACATGAGTGGTGGTTAAGATGAAGAGGGAATGCCTGCACTCTATATATTCTCTTTTTCATTTCGACGTTAATTTGGGAATGTTCCTTTCCAAGGGGCCGTTTGGTACGGAGGACATAGTCTTCCTGAGTTTAGCCCCATTGGTCCTCGCGTTCCTGTTCCTGCTGGAAGACAGCACGACACTGTCCAGCCTAGTTTTTATCTACATTCTATTCGGCCCGATGATGATACTCGAAGACCATATTTCCCAGCCATACCGGCTGCTCGTGTTTGTAACAGTACCAGCCCTCTGGGCGGCGGGTTATGAAAATGCACGTAAATGCAGGTACGTCACATGGAAGAACATCAAAAAATTACTGGCGATAGCAGTTGGACGCCTCACAAAAAATGGCAATGAACGGAGGCCAGGAAATGATTGAAAAGGCCAAAGTGGAACTAAAATCACAGTATCCCAACGATGACCTCCACAACCTTCTCCTTTTCCACCGTTCTCTGCTCTCCGCTCTCCATGTCCCTTACCGTGACCTTTCCTTCCGCCAGGTCCTTCTTTCCAACGAGGACGACGTACGGAACACCGAGCTTTCCAGCGTAATCGAGTGCCTTCCTGAGCTTTCTTCCGGTTAGCTCGCAGTCGGTTTTGACGCCCGCGGCCCTCAGAGCGCTCGTTACCTCAACGGCGGCCCTCCTCAGCTCGGCGTCCTTCCCTATGGGCACGACGTAGACATCTGGCCTGAGCTTCGGCTCCGGGATGAGCCCCTTCCACTCGAGTATCGGAATGAGGCGCTCGATTCCGATGGCAAAGCCCGTCGCCGGAGTTGGTTTTCCGCCGAAGACGGAGATGAGGTTGTCGTAGCGGCCGCCGCCGCCTATCGAGCCTATGCCGAGGTCGTTGGGGGCGATTGCTTCAAAGACTATGCTCGTGTAGTAGTCGAAGCCCCTCGCTATTCCGAGGTCTATCCTTATCCACTTCGAGACGCCGTAGGCATCAAGCAAATCGACCAGCCCGTAGAGGCGGCCAATCTCGGCCCTCGCCGCCTCGCCCGCGAAAAGCTCCTCTGCCTTCGGAAGAACCTCCTCGGGGAGGCCCTTTATCTCCACCAGCGCCAGAACTTTCTCGACGCCCTCATCGTCCAGCCCAAAGTCTTTCAAAGCTTTAACGAAGTCCTCGCGGCTCATCTTGTCCTTCTTGTCTATGAGCCTCATCAGGCCTATGTCGTCCTCGACGCCGAGCATCTTTGCGAACTCATCGAGGAGAACGCGGTCGCCTATGTTCACGGTGAAGTCCTCCAAACCGGTGGCGAGGTAGCTCTCAACGAAGAGCGCTATAACCTCCGCGTCCGCCTCAACTTTATCGCTTCCGAGGAGCTCCACCCCTGCCTGCCAGAACTCGCGGTAACGGCCGCTCTGGGGTTCCTCATAGCGGAACATGTTGGCCATGTAGTACCATTTAACGGGCTTCGGGGCGTTCTGGAAGCCGTTGACGTAGAGCCTCGCGACGCTGGACGTCATGTCGGGTCTGAGCGAGAGGTTCCGTCCGCCCTTGTCGTCGAAGGCGTAGAGCTGCTCGACAACCTCCTCACCGCTCCTCAGCTTGAAGAGCTCGGTGTACTCAAAGGTGGGCGTGAGAACCTCATGAAAGTTATACCGCTCGAAGACCTCACGGATTCTCTCGAAAACCCATCTCCTCTTCGCCATCTCCTCCGGGAGCAGGTCTCGCGTTCCCTTAACCTTTTCAAGCCTTACCTTCATTCTCAACCCTCCTTTCCTGAAAAAGCTCAAGAGGTTAAAAGGTTAGCCCAGGAGTTCTGGCCCTGCCCGTTCACAGGACAGCGGGCCGAAGGGCCGTCATGCAGCGGAAGTCATCAGGAGGTATATCCCCACGACTCCCTGAACCATCATCTGGGCACCAATAGCCATCGTGAACATACCGATTATCCTTATGAAGACGCCCAGGGTCGTTTTGCTGACGTTCTTGATCAGGTACAGCGTCACGAACATGACGAGGGCAGTCATCAGGATGGCAAGGAACACCGCCGCGGTGGCGTGGTAGAGGCCCTTCTCGGCGGTCAGGGTTATCGCGGTGGTTATCGCGGCGGGGCCGGCTATCAGGGGAGTTGCAACCGGAACCGCGGCCAGAGCCAGTATGTTCTTCTCCCTCTTGAGGGTCAGCATTCCACCGCTCTCGAGGGCCTCGAGACCTATCTTGAAGAGGACGAAACCCCCGGCGACGCGGAGGGCGTTTATGTCGATATGGAATATCTCCTGGAGAATTATCTGGCCGGAAACCGCGAACAGGAAGAGTAGGAGAAAGCCTATCAGGTTCGCCCTCACTATGAGGGTCTTTATGTCCTCTATGTGGAAGTCCTCCCTCAGGAGGCTGACCAGGAGTATCTTGTCGCTCGGGTCTATCATGATGAGCATGAACAGTGCCGAACTGAGTATCGAAAGCCACTCGCTCATGTTCGCCACTGCGGTGAGGGTTTTATAAAGCTATGCCATAAAGTGTGCACTCGGGTTACCTGGTGTAGAGGGACTTGAGGAGGGGCGGCGTTATCACCGTCGTGACGAATACCATGAGGATCGCCACCGTCAGGGCGTCGGGGCCGATTATTCCGCTCCCGATTGCAACGGCCAGCATCGCCAGCTCCACACCCAGCCTGGGTATCATGCCGACGCCTATCCTGAGGGAGGAGTTCCAGTCGAACCCGGAGACCCTTGCACCGAGGCCACAGCCGAGTACCTTACTGAGCACGGCCGCGAGGGTGTAGAGGACCGCGAAGGCCCCCGCGTGGAGGATGTAGCCCAGTTCTATCCTCATGCCGACCTCGACGAAGAACAGCGGGATGAAGAGGGAGTACCCCAGGACGTTCATGTGATCCATTATCGACTTTTTCCTGGAGCTCTGGCCGAGGGCGAGGCCCGTGAGGTAGGCGCCGAGTATCGAAGCGAGGTTCAGGTGCTCCGCAAGGAAGGCGAAGGCTATCAGAAATATCAGGGCGAACGCGGTCTCCGCCTCGGGCAGGTCTATGCGCGAGATGAAGCGGAACGCCCTGTCGGCGAGGCCGGGTCCGAAGTAGAGAAAGAAGAAAAGGAGGAGCGAGACCGAGACCACGACCTCGGCTAGGCTCGCGTAGTTGACCGCGCCGCCCTTGATCATGGATATCGCAATGGTGAGGATGAGGATGCCGAGGACGTCGTCGACGACCGCGGCGGCGAGGATCGTCGTCCCCTCGCGGGTGTTGAGCCTCCTGAGTTCCATGAGAACCTTGACGGTTATGCTGACGCTCGTCGGGGTCATCATGGCGCCGTAGAGAACCGCCTCGTGGATGGGGACGAAAAAGTAAGCAACCGAGAACCCGAAGACGAACGCCACAAGGACTCCCAGGCCCGCGACCACCACGCTCTGCTTTCCAACGCGCTTGAACTCCTCCAGCTCGCTCTCAAGACCGGCCATGAAGAGAAGCAGGAGGACGCCCAGGTTGGCGAACTGGCCGATTACCGGGTTGGTGTCAAAGAATATCCCTATGAGGAGACCCCCGAATATCTGCCCCAGCACCACCGGCTGACCGAGGCGCTCGAAGAGGTAGCCCACGAGTTTGGCCATTGCCAGCATGAGGGCCATCAGGAGGAGTATCTCCATATCACTCCCTCGAGAACGCCCACTTGAGGAGGAAAGGCGTTACAAGCGTTGTTATTATCACCATGCTGACCGGTATCGAAAACGTCCCCCTGTCGAACACCCCTTCTTTCAGTCCGATGTTGGCCATGATGAGCGCGACCTCCATCCTCGGAACCATTCCCATTCCAATCTGCAGGGCCTCCCTGCCCTTGAACCTGGTCAGCAGTCCACCGATACCGCAGCCGAGTATCTTTCCGGCTATCGCCAGAACCGCGTAAAGTCCTGCAAAAGCTCCGATGTGGGCCAGAACGTGGATGTCGGTCTCGACACCTATGCTGACGAGGAAAACGGGTATGAAGAGGGAGTAACCGATGGTCAGGGTCTTGCTCGTCACCTCCCTTGCCTCGGCACTGCCTGCCACGATGAGACCGGCTAAGTAAGCGCCGGTTATGCCCGCCAGCTGGAACCGCTCGGCTATGGAGGCGAAGATGAGCATTATGGCTATGGCGAAGGCCGTTATGGTCTCGGGCAGGTTTATCCTCTCTGATGCCCTGAGGGCCTCCTTTACTGCCGGACTGCCGAGGAGGAGGCCGAGGATAAAGAACAGGGTGACCTCACCGAGGATTATGAGGACATCCACAGGATAGACGCTGCCCTTTGTGTTCATGGCGACAAGAACCGTCAGAATTATGATGCCGAGGACGTCGTCGACGACCGCGGCGGCGAGGATCGTCGTTCCCACGCGGCTCCTCAGCTTCTTCATCTCCATGAGTATGCTCGTGGTGAGGCCGACGCTCGTGGCCGTGAGGATTCCACCGAGAAAGAGTGCCTGAATGTCCGAATAGCCCCACGCGAGGGCTCCGACGTAGCCCAGAACGAAGGGTATTATGACACCGAGAACCGCCACTATGAAAGCAGGGACACCCACGTTCTTGAACTCCTCAACGTCGGTCTCAAGGCCCGCCAGGAAAAGGAGCATGACGACCCCAAGCTCGGCAACGAGTCTCACTCCCTCATCGTAGGCCACCAGATTCAGCAGGGATGGTCCTATGAGGATTCCACCGAGGAGCTGCCCGAGGGCGGCTGGAAAGCCAAGCCGAACCGTGAGGTAGCCGAACAGCTTTGCAACCACGAGTATCAGCGCCAGCTCCAGGAATACGTCCATGATTATCATCCCTTAGACGCTTTAGATTCGAGCGGTTTACTCAGACACTATGCGTATCAGACGGATTATGTCCTTGACCTCCAGGACGCCGTGGACGCGGTTCTCATCATCAACGACGGGGAGATGGTGCTTTCCGGTCTCTATCATGACCTTTATCGCCCTGCCGAGGTTGTCATCGACGTGGATCGTTACGGGCCTCCTGACCATTATGTCAGAGACGTTGGAGGCACGGTTTACAGAGTACTTCTTCAGGAGACCAACGCCAACTATGGAGTACCTCCTGGGAGGTTCGAAAAAGTGGAGGAGGTCCTTCATCGTGATGAAGCCCATGAGGCGCCCTTCCTCGTCTGTAACGACCGCGGAGCTTTCTTCGCCCCGGAGCTCCTGGACAAGCCTGGAAAGGGAATCACTCGGATGGAGAACGAGGAAATCCCGGTCCATGGCGATCCTCACCGGGACCTTGGAGATGTAGCGGATGTTATAGCTCAGTTCCTCCTTCCTCCTGAGCTGGAGCATTCTGCGCTTGCTGTGGATTATTCGTATCTTCTTCGCCTTGGCCTCATGGGATTTCTCTCCAGCATTCAAAGTGTCCATACGCCCCACGTTTAAACACTAATGTGCGAAAGTGTTTAAAGATTTCGGAGAGTTTTTTGAGTGCTAAATGTTAAAAGCACTGCACATCCCAGACAGGTTAACCAAAAACTTGCCAAAAACTTTTTAAGTGGCCACTCAGAGACATAGGCAAGGGAAATATGGTTTCTGAAGCAGAAAACGGAAAGACCTACGATGTCGTGATTATAGGTGCCGGCCCCGCTGGCCTTTTCGCGGCCTACGAGCTGGCGGAAAAGGGCGATTTTAGGGTCCTTGTGATAGAGGAAGGCGGCAACGTCGAGCAGAGGATCTGCCCGATGTACGATCTCGGCTACTGCATTGGCTGTCAGCCCTGCCACATAATGAGCGGGGTGGGCGGTGCCGGCGGTCTAAGCGACGGCACGATAAACCTCCGCCCGGACATAGGCGGCGATCTGAGCGAGCTGACCGACGATGAGAACTACGCCTGGCAGCTCGTCTGGGAGGTTGACAGGATTCTCCTGCGCCACAGGTCGCCCAGAAACCTGTTCAGGGGAAACCCGGAGGAGATCCGCTACTGGGAGCAGAAGGCGGCGCAGGCGGGTGTGAAGTTCATCCCCATAATCCAGCGCCACATAGGCTCTGACAGGACGCCCGAGGTCATAGCCGACATAAAGAGGCACCTCGAGGGCAGAGGCGTCGAGTTTCTCCTCTGGACCAAGGCCCTTGAGTTCGGGAAAGGCTGGGTGAAGGTGAAGCGGGGGAAGAACATCTTCACGATCAGCGCCCGCTACATAATCGTCGCCCCTGGGAGGGGCGGAGCGGACTGGTTCCACGACGTGGCCCAGAGGATAGGGCTTGAGGCGAGGCACGGGCCGATCGACGTTGGAGTCAGGGTTGAGGTTCCCGCGATAGTGATGGAGCCGATAACGAGCATAAACCACGACCCCAAGTTCCACATCTACACCGACACCTACGACGACTTCGTTAGAACATTCTGCACCAATCCAAACGGCTTCGTCGTCGAGGAGAAGTACGACTCCTACGTCGGCGTCAACGGGCACTCGATGCACGAGAAGAAGAGCAACAACACCAACTTCGCATTCCTGACGAGGATAGAGCTGACCGAGCCGGTTGAGGACACGACGGCCTACGGGAAGAGCATAGCACAGCTCGCGACGACGATCGGCGGCGGCAAACCGCTCCTCCAGCGCCTCGGCGACCTCAGGAGGGGTAGGAGGAGCACGTGGGCACGCATAAAGAGGAGCGACGTTGAGCCGACCCTGAGGCACGTCACGCCGGGGGACATAGCGATGGCCCTGCCGCACCGCGTCGTGACCAACATCATAGAGGGGCTTGAAAAGCTCGACCGCGTTCTTCCGGGCGTTGCGAGCGACCACACCCTGCTCTACGCGCCGGAGATAAAGTACTACGCAATGAAGGTCGAGGTGGACGAGAACCTTGAGACGAGCATAGAGGGCATCTTCGCCGCCGGCGACGGTGCAGGCTTGAGCAGGGACATAGTGAACGCGGCCGCCACCGGATTGCTCGCCGCGAGGGGGATACTCAAGAAGGAGGGCATTTTCACGGAGAAGGACTTCAGGAAACCCGGGAACTGGAGGCACTCGATAGAGACCCTCGACGGGTAGTTCCAACATAATCCAGTAAAGTTTCTAAACCTCAATTCATATTTATTTTCTGGGTGGTTGTGTGGAAGCGCTCGCAATGGTGATAGGCTCGGCGGTTGCGTACCTGGTTCTATCAGGGAGGAAGGAAAGGGAATGGGAGGAGGAGCTCGATCTCAGCAGGGGCCTCAACATCGTCAGGATGTTCAAGGACCCGGAATACAACATAACCCCCAAGAACCGGCAGAATACCAAGGTTGCGGTCAAACACGCAGTAAAGATAAACAAACGCGCCCTTCTGGATGGCATGCCAAAGAGCGCGACACTGATTATCGTGGACAGCGCAGGGAGGGCCTACGCGGGCAAGTTCGGGGGAATCGAATATGAAAGGAGGGGCCTGATCCTCAAGAGGGACGTCCCGAAGATCAAGGTACGAACGGCAAAGCAGGGACGGCCGGTCGTGAGGGAGTACGACGACATCCAGGAGGTGTACATCAAGCTCATGAAGAGCACCGAGCACGTGGCAAACGAGTGGAGAAAGGATAAGTTCTACTACGCCGCCATCGTGGCGAAAAAGAAGGGCACGTATCCGTTTAAGATAAAGAGAGGTTAACGTTAAAAGCCCCCAATCTCTTCTAATTTTCGGTGGGAGAAATGCCCATGAGGTGCAAGTTCTGCGAGAGGCCGGCGTTCATAAAACTCCACTACCCAAGGATGTACCTGTGCCCCGAACACTTCACCGAGTACTTTGAGAGAAAGGTCAAACGCACGATAGAGCGCTACAAGCTGATAAAACCCGGCGAGAGGATTCTGGTTGTTGTGAGCGGGGGAAAGGACTCTGCCGTTACCGCTTACGTCCTCAAGAAGCTCGGCTACGACATCGAGTGCCTCCACATCAACCTGGGAATCGGCGAGTACTCCGAGAAGAGCGAGGAGTACGCCAAAAGGCAGTGCGAGGCTTTGGGAGTTCCCCTCCACATCGTCCGCGTTAAGGAGCTGCTCGGAAAGGGCATCGGAGAGGTTAGAACCAGAAGACCGACCTGCTCCTACTGCGGGCTAACGAAGAGGTACATCTTCAACAAGTTCGCCTACGACAACGGCTTTGACGCGGTGGCGACCGGTCACAACCTTGACGACGAGGCCAGCTTCATCTTCGCCAACCTGATGAACTGGAACACGCAGTATTTAGCCAAACAGGGACCGATAACCCCGGCGCAGTTCAACGGGAAGCTCGTGAAGAAGATAAAGCCGCTCTACGAGGTGACAGAGAGGGAGGTAGTCGCCTACGCCCTCGCCAACGGCATAGAGTACCACATCGAGGAATGCCCCCACGCGGTCGGGGCCACTACGATAGAGGTTAAGGGCATACTCAACGAGATGGAGGAGAGGCGGCCGGGAACGAAGATAAACTTCGTGAAGGGCTACCTCAGGAAGAAGGCCCTCTTCGAGAAGGAGCTCCAAGAGGCCGACCTCAGGGAGTGCAGGGTCTGCGGCATGCCCGCCAGCGGCGAGGTCTGTTCATTCTGCAGGTTCTGGCGCAGGGAGGAGCCAGTAAACTTCAAACTCTGATCCCTCCTCATTCCAAAGGACTGCTTTCGAGAGAGAGGGAGTAAGACGAAAGACTATTTAAATCCACTGGAATATTTTTCTACATCATCAGCACCACAAGTAATGAGGTGATAAAAATGAGCGTACCTGACGGCCTCATGATGAACATCTGGGAATCCCTGAGGATGGGCGAGATAGTCCTCATGGAGAGGACGGACAGCGGGGATCAGTACTTCGGCTTCTACCAGGCGGTGAGCTGGGGCAGGAGCAAGGGATACAAGGTTGCGGTCATCGACATCCTGGACTCGCTCCACATCCTGAAGGCCAAGGCGCGGCTCGCGGGCCTGGATGACGGAATCCTGGACAACATGAAGGTCATCAAGATAGGCGGCACGATAGAAACCGGGGAAGTCGTCGGGTGGATAAGGGACATCTCCGAGCCGGTGATTCTGGCAAAGAAGTTCATGGAAACCTACACCGAGCTCCTCGAATCAGAAGGGCCAACCCTCACCGCGGTGGTGGGCCTTGAGAAGCTCTTCGTGGCATCGGAGTTCTCACCGAAGAACGTCCAGGTCATAATCAGCGCCATATCCAAATACGTTGGCGACGAGAGGCGGCTTGCCGTCCAGTTCCTAAAGGCCAACGTCATAGACGGCATGAGGCAACCGGTCGTCAGGCTCCTGGAGGACATCGCAACCACCGTAATTCAGATATCGAGAAAGGACAAGGCGACTGAGTTCAGGGTGCTGAAGTCGGTGGACCCGAAACTTGAGGGAATGACGATAAAGATGTAATCAGACCCCATGCTAGACGATTAAATGTTCATTGAGGTCCACTCTTTTCCAACTTGTTGTTAGTATCGATAACACAAAGCATTGTCGCTTGAAATATACAAACTTCCAAGTTACATATGTCCTCCCAGATAAGTATCATTTTACATAGGTCCAAAGAAAAAAGCTTAAGTATCAAGATTTGCACAATTAGAATCTGGGGAGCACCATGAAAAGAGTTGCTGCAATTATAATTACTATTGCAATTATGACCGCAGCGGTGGGGTTCTGGACAGGATATGGCCAAAGTACAAATCAAAGCCGGCCGATACCCCCCACAGTAACCATAACGCTGGAAGGTAATACGCCATTTGAGATAGTAAACCCCAAAATTGTCAGAGAACAGTATCCATCCATACCTCATGTATCCTCGACAAAAACGGCTTTCTCGTACAAACCAAAAATAGAGAAAGCCGGTATTCCCCCTGCCCCTGCAGCCGTTATCACATCATCAAAGACAACCGCCGGAAAAAGCGATCCCGGGATCAGGGAGAAACTTTCTAGACAACAGGAGACTGCGGCTCTAAGAACCGCTCCACCGGGGGGTGTGGAGGTTCTCATATACCTCGATCCGGGGTACTTTAAAGGCAGGAAGTTCAAAGAGGCATTGAGGGATATTGCAGAGCAGCTGGGAATCGCAGGAATCCGGGTTCTAGACTCAAGTGCAAACCCTATAGTGGCCGTTATACCCAGTGAAAGCGCACTAAAAGCTGCAGAAAACATGCCCGAAATCTCGTACATACGGGAGGCAGGACGCCCATTTGCAGTTCCTGTCGCAGGAAGCGTGACGAGTCAGGGAATATTCAACGTATCCGCAGTATATGCCTGGAGGAAGGGCTACAACGGAAGCGGCGTTAAGGTCGGAGTTCTTGACATTCCTGATGGGGGATTCAGCAACTATCAGACGCTGGTCAGCCAGGGCGAGCTTCCTTCCAGCACCCAGCTCTACACCCCCAACGGGGCAGGCTCGAGTGTTCACGGGAGCGCGTGCGCCGAGATAGTGTACGACGTGGCACCGGGGATAGACGGCCTGTACCTGGCCACGTATGGGGACACCAAGCAGATGTACGATGCGGTGAAATGGTTCATTGACAACGGCGTCAGGGTCGTTTCCCACTCCATAAGCAACTTCGGCTGGGGACCGAGTCAGTTCGACACGGATAATGACGAGACCCCAGAGTTCTGGGATGTGTATCTGATTATAAACTACACCATCCAAAACGACGTCCTGTGGGTGAACGCGGCTGGAAACAACAGGCTCGAACACTGGGAGGGGGATTGGACGGACAACGACGGCGATGGAATACTCGACATTTACGGCACGGCGGTGGACGGTAACAGCGTAGAAGAAGACAGGGAGGGCATACAGGTCACACTTAACAGTGACACCTCAACAACTTTCAGGGCGTGGATAAGGTGGAGCGACTACCCCTACCCGAACGGCGGCCCAACCAACGATTTTGACGCGTACTTTGAATGTCAAAACGGAAATCAGTGGGAACTAATTGCCAAATCAGAAGATTACCAGAACGGGCAATTTGGCCAGGAACCCCTCGAGAGTATAAGCGTGGACTTAAACTCCGCAGGGCTTGCCGACGGTAACAACCACTACTGCCGGCTGTACATTAAGAAATACAACGCCCCAGACTCCGACCAGATGCACTTCGACGTCTGGTGGGATGGGGTAGCCGGATACTGGTACAGTTACGGTGGCGACAGCACCTATAATCCAGTGGTCAAAGAGGGCAGCGTGACACCCCCGGCAGACCACCCGAATGTTCTCGCGGTGGGTGCAGTTAACTGGACCGACACCTCTAAACTGGAGTGGTTCTCCTCAGAGGGGCCGGCGTACAACTCATACCTGAGAAGTGGCCAGTGGCTCAAACCCAATGTCGTTGCGCCTGACTGGGTATCAACGGCCAGCTACGGAGCTTTCTCCGGAACATCTGCAGCAGCACCCCACGCGGCAGGAGTTGCAGCCCTGGTGCTGAGCGCAAAGTCAAGCCTGAGCCAGCGCGACGTATGGGCCATACTTCAGCTCACAGCGAAGGACGTGAACGAAACAGGCATCGACTACAACACCGGCTACGGCCTCGTGAACGCGAGCGATGCAACACCCCAATATCTCTCCTGGAAGTACCCGACTCCAGAGAACGGGGCAAGGATAGATGAGGCCAGCGTTGTAATCAACATCACGTCACTGTTCAAATCCCTTAAGGAGAGCAATCTAACGGTCAACAATAACGATTACACAATGAACCCCATGGATTCCACCAACAAGTCCTGGAGTTTCCAGCTGAACAACCTCCCTAACGGAGAGTACGTCTACAACGCCACCACAAGGGACTCCTTCAGGGTATGGATCGTCAGGACGGGCAGCAGGAAGTTCTACGTGGATTTAGGAGAGAAAACCGCGCAGGAGGGCATAGACGGCGACCCTGCTTCCGGAGGATGGGCGAGCGATCAGATCGTCTCACCCGGAACGAGCACCGTGATAAACGGGGTCTTCGTGTGGAAGGATTCAGACGACGGAGGCTTCACCTCATCGTGTACAGGCAAGACGTACGACATAAAAGGTCTCCAGCTCCGGGCAGATGGAGATTACATCTACGTGATGGTCAATCTATCGGAGATACCGAACTACGGAAAGCCCCCGACACCACTTGTTGGAGTTGGATTCGATGTTAATAATGACGGAAACCTCGACTACTACGCATACGCATTCCTTGACAAGGTTGGTGTCTCTGCTGGAAGTGCCGAGTTCCTGGACATCTACGACACCGATTGGAACAACGTTGCCGCCAATGACCCGGACTCCGTGTTCGTGGCCGGCGGCAACGTCATAGAGATGCAGATCCCGCGCGCCTCTATTGGAAACCCCAACGGACAGATAGGAATATCTGCCCAGGTCTATGAGGGGCTTGGAGCGGGAAGGATATGCTCCGGCAGTGACTACATGACCGACAACGGGAACACGGTAACGACGGTTGACCTAGCGAGCGTTCCCTTTTTCTCCAGCGTAATGATGCTTGCGCTGATAGTCCTGGGACTCTCGATGTACTTCAGAAAACTCTGAAGTTCCCACGATTTTCTTTTTTAGAAATGGAAAATCCGGGAGGGCTTAGAGCTCCCTGAACCTCAGTCTGAACCTCAGCTCCCCATCAACCGGCAGGAGGACGGTGTAGCTGACGCCCTGCTGCACGAAGTCCCAGCCGGCTTCGCTCTGGCTGAGGGTCTTTATCGGATACTTCCACACTCTCGCCTTTTTGTCGAGCTCCACCGCCACCCTTCCGATACCGTATGGGTCGTTCACCTCGAACTTCTCAGCCTCGAACTCAGCCGGCTCCTCCATGACGCTGTGGACGGCAAGGTTGAGCTCGACGCCGAAGAGGGCCTTTGCGTCACTCCTCACGGTGTAGTCCACCACGAAGCCATCCTCAGTCAGGTGGAAGGTCTTCTCCACCCTCGCCGGCCTTCCGGAGACAGTTCCGTCCCTCTCGAGGGTGACGCCGCCCTCAAACAGGCTGTAGTTGTAGGCACCCGTCACGAAGTCCCCAAGCTCGATGTGCCTATTGAGGCGGTACTCCTCGAGTGTCGTCTCCGGGTCAAGGAAGTGGTCCTGCAGGATGGCCCTCAGGTGATCATCGTAGGCAAGCTCGCGCCGTATCTCGTCGGGGATCTTCCTGCCGACCTCGTGTATACTCGCGACACCTTCCCCACCTTCCTCCTCCGGCGTTGCCGCCTCCGGAACCTCGTGGTAGTGCTCCCAGCGCCTCGCGAGCACGTCGTTGTAGTTGACGGCCCTCCTGCGTGAGGAGAGCTCAAAGAGAGAACCACCGTAGGCTGGCTTAAAGACGGCGTAGAAGTTCTCGTCCTCGATGAACACCTCATCGCGGCCGTCAAAGTCTATGTCGCGGACGAAACTGCCCGTGGAGGCGAAGCCGTTGGCCCTTATTATGTTCTCCCAGACCGCCCTGCGGAGGTGCGGGAGGTAAACCCCTCCGAAGACGCCGTGCCAGTAGGCGTCGTTGCACTGGGCCTTGAGGACGAACCTCCTCGCCTGAGGGTTGTCCCTCACCAGCTTGCTCACCATCAGCATCCTCTTGTGCATGTAGTTGCTCTCGGGGTACTTGAAGAAGAAGTTCTTCCATATTCCGCCCCTGACGAAGACGCGGTACTTCTCGAACTGGCCCTGTCCCTTGAGCTTTTCAACGAACTCGACGAAGAGCTTCGCCTGCTTTGCAGGGAGGGACCACTCGCTCATCTCGAAGTAGGAGGCAATGGGCAGGTAGACCAGCCCGCGGGGCTTGAACCTCGCAAGGTACTCGGAGTAAAGCGTTAGATTTATCCTCTCATCGCTCGAAATCCTGTCAAAGAACTCCCTGAGCCAGCCCTTCTCGTAAACCCACTCGTACGTCCCCGGCCAGACACCGAACTTCTCACCGTCGTCGTGGAAGACCGCGACCCTGCTCTCGTCACCGTTGTCGAGGCTGTGGAGGTACTCGACGGTCTTCTCAACGGGGCGGAACGGGATGAGGTAGCGGAGCTTCTCGTCTATCGGGAAAACGGCTATTACTTCCCCGCCGTCCTCGGTGTAGTACGGCCAGTAAAGCTCCTCCTTGCTCAGGCCGGCGCTCATGAAGTGGTAGTCATCGACGATGACGTACTCGATTCCAGCCTCGCGGAGGCTCTTGACGAGTTCGGGCTGCCAGACGCGCTCGGTGAGCCAGACGCCCCTGGCGTCGTAGCCGAGTTTCTTCGCGAAGTCCTTGAGGAGCTTAACCTGCTCAATCCTGTCCTCCTTCGGAATGGCGGCGAGAACTGGCTCGTAGAAGCCTGCAACGACTATCTCCAGCTGCCCCTTCTTCACCAGGGAGCGGAGGAGGTCCATGTACTCGGGCCTGTTGGCATCGAGCCATTCGAGGAGGGGGCCGCTTATGTGAACCGCGGCCTTCATGTTCGGGTACTCCTCCAGAATCTCCATGAAAGGCCGGTAGGACCTATCGTAGGCGCTCTCGAAGACCCAGCCGAAGTTTCCGAGGGGCTGATGGTTATGAATGCCAAAGATAAAGTTCACCATTGCCAACCACCCACCAGATGTGTTATCACTAGCGGTGATATGGGAAGAAAGGCATATAAACCTTTTTCTCCTAATACTCACTACGGGTGATTACCGTACACCCCTGGGGATTCACCCCCGCTGGAGGTGGACAATGTGAAGAAAACGGCGGCAGTTATGTTAACCTTCGTTCTGTTGCTTGGTTTAGTGCCCACGTTTAGCGGCCTCGTCAGCGCGATGTACGGCACTAAAATCATAGACGGCGACCTAAGTGACTGGACCTCCGCAGACATTATCTCAACTGGTCGGGACAATGGACAGGACGGAGCCAACCTCGACAGGCTCTACGTTTCATGGGACGACCAGTACCTCTACATAGCAATCAAGACCAACAACACGGGAAGCTGGGACGTCGCCTACGGAATAGGAATAGACGTGGACCCCGGAACCGGAAACGGCTACGTATCCGGCGGCGATTCGTGGGGAAGGAGCGTCGAGTTCTCGAACGGCTTTGCCCCGGACTACGAGATTTACTTCTGGTGGGGCTGGGACAGCGGAATGGGTACCGACAACTTCAACACTTACACAGGAAGCGGGTGGAACTACAACAGCATCTCCGGCGTCGGCGGAAGCTTCGCCTACACCGGCGACACCTCAACCGGCCTTCAGACGGTCGAGATAAAGATACCGTGGAGTACCCTGGGCGGAAAGCCGGAGAAGATAGCCGTGATGGCGTGGGTCACCGGTAGCGGTGGTTCGGCCGTGGACAGTCTGCCGGTAGACCCGGCGATAGACTACTCCAACATAGGCGGCGAGTGGGGAGACACCGACACCTTCACCAGCATGGCCGTCATCTACGTCGCTCCGAAGACCATAGACGGTGACCTGAGCGACTGGAGCGACGCCGACCTCATGGTGGTCGGAAAGGACAACGGACTTGCCGGGGCCAACATGGATAGGATGTACGTCTCCTGGGACGACCAGTACCTCTACATAGCAATCAAGACCAACAACACGGGGAGCTGGGACATCGCCTACGGAATAGGAATAGACGTGGACCCCGGAACCGGAAACGGCTACGTATCCGGCGGCGATTCGTGGGGCAGGAGTGTTGAGTTCGCCAACGGATTCGCGGTCGATTACGAACTCTACTTCTGGTGGGGCTGGGACAGCGGAATGGGTACCGACAACTTCAACACTTACACAGGAAGCGGGTGGAACTACGGAAGCCTGGCCGACGTCGGGGCCAAGTTTGCCTACACCGGCGACACCTCAACCGGCCTTCAGACCCTCGAGATAGCCATTCCCTGGAGCGCCCTCGGCGGCAAGCGCTCCAGGTTTGCCGTCATGTCGTGGATAACCGGAAGCGGCGGCTCCGCCGTGGACAGTCTGCCGGTAGACCCGGCGATAGACTACTCCAACATAGGCGGCGAGTGGGGAGACACCGACACCTTCACCAGCATGCTCGTCGGCGAGTGGTTCCTCATGGCTGACCTGACCGTCGGCGTGAGCGGACCCGGGGTGGTCGGCCTCAACAGGAACGCCGTCTACAACGTCACCGTCAGGAACGAGGGCTCCCTGCCGGCCCAGAACGCCAGCGTTGAGGTCTACGTGAACGACACCCTCCTCGCCAACCGGACGGTTGACCTTGGAGCCGGCGAGAGCCGGTGGTTCACCTTCACATGGAAGCCGAACGCCACCGGGCTTTACACGATAAGGGCCGTCGTGGACGAGGAGAACGCCATACCCGAGGCCAGCGAGAGCAACAACGAGTTCACCATGAACGTACAGGTCGTCTGGGTGGGCAACATAGACGTGGACGGTAACCCCGACGACTGGATAAGCCCCGAGATAGCTCCGAACTCATACACGGTCCAGGACGGCTACTTCATCTGGAGGGACGCCGAGAACGACCAGAGAACCGATAAGGACCCGTACCTTCCGGGTGGAAGCTCCTCCCACGCCGACATCACCGAGGTGGGCGTCACCAAGGACGACCGCTACGTCTACTTCCTCTTCAAGTTCAAGGACATGAGCAACATCAAGATAGGCGACAACGGAGCTACCTTCATAGCGGTGCCGATAGACTACAAGAATGGCGGGGGCGAGACCTTCGCGGGCAGGATGGACACCAGGACGGTCATAGCCTGGGACATTCAGATGGCCATAAACCTCGGAGGAAAGCAGTACGTCGGCCAGACCAAGGCCACAGCCGCCGCCGGCGATAGCCTGACCTCACTGCTCTACTTCATCGACCCGAGCGGAAATATCATGAAGGTCGACGGCGCGATGGTCGGAATTGACCTCGAGAAGAACGCCGTTGAGGTCAGGGTTCCGGTTGGCGTCTTTGAGGGCGCCAAGGAGTTCAACTTCCAGGTCGCGACCGGCTTCAGCTACGGTGAGGGCGTCTGGAACTTCGGAAACGACTTCGCCGACGACGGAATAAGCGACATCGTCGATACCATAAGCACCGACTCCGCCGTCAAGGAGCTGGCCGACAACGTGCCCGACTACTACGTCCGCGTAAGAATGGACAACATCATCGAGGGCGGAAGCGTCGTCTCCGTCAAGCTCCAGAGGCTCATGGCCTTCCAGAACGCCTTCGTGATGCACAACAGGTACTACGGAGTCAGGCACTTCGAGAGGGACTACGATAGGTACACCGAGCTCGACAACCAGCTCAGGAGCATGCCTCTGCCGGAGGACATGAAGGACAGGCTGGATGAGATAGAGAACGAGATCATGGACCTCCTCAGGCTCTACAACGAGGGCAAGGAGCTCATAGATAGCCCGAACTACGCCTTCGGCGCCTCGCTCAAGATATACCGCGCCTACACCGGCCTCAAGAAGATCGTCAGCGAGATGGAGGCCATGCTCGAGAAGGCCCAGAGCGGTGAGCTGGAGAGGGAGAAGTATATGGAGGAGCTCGCCAAGAACCTCACCAAGACCATAGATGGCAACCTCGACGACTGGAGCGTCGAGCCAGTGGCGGTGGATGAGACCGGCTACGGCCAGGACGGAGCGAACCTCAAGGCCATCTACGTCGACTACGACGACCAGTTCCTCTACATAGCGATAACCACCGAGAACAAGGCCTCCTGGAGGGTCGCCTACGGCATAGCCCTCGACTACAAGGACGGCGGCTACACCACCGGCCAGGACAGCTGGGCCAGGAAGGTGAGCTTCAGCAGGGGCGTCGATGCACAGCTCTACGTCTTCTGGAACGGCGAGTTCTTCGGCGACAAGGGAACCAGCAACATAACCAGCGCCCAGTTCATGCTCTGGAACGACGGAAGCTGGAGGTACGAGGAGCTCAAGTGGGTGGGCTTCTACGCCTACACCGGAGGGGCCGAGAACGGACTGCAGACACTTGAGATAGCGATTCCATGGGAAGCCCTCGGCGTTAAGCCGGGAGAGATAAACGTGGTCGCCTACGTCACGGGACAGGGTGCCGGCGATTCGGCCGTTGACTCACTGCCGCTCCAGGACGCCGTCAGGGACAACGACCCAGGCCAGGAGTGGGGTGACGCCGATACCTTTACCCAGTTCGCGACGGTCACGATAGAGTGACCGCCCGCTTCTTCCCCTTTTCTGGAGTTTATCCCTCAGACTACGAACCCCGCCAGGTAAACGGCCAGTGCCACCACCAGCTGATTGGAGAAGTTGTCGTCGGGCGGGAGGTTGTAGAACTCGGCGACGGTTCCGGCTATGGAGCCTACCAGCGCCAGGGGAAGACCAACGAGGGGCCAGAGTACGGCAACCCCGGAAAGGAAGTACGCCAGGCTTCCCTCCAGGCTCTTGCCGTTGGAGAAGCGGTGCCTTCCGAGGGACTTGCCCACTATGGCCGCCAGGGCATCGCCAACGGTCGCGACGGTGATTGCACCGACCGCCACCTCCATCGGGAAGAAGTACACCACTACGAAGGAGGCCGCGGCGAAGTAGATGTGGGCCGCGACGCGGTAGCGCTCATGGGAGCGGGTTATCTCGTCTATGTGCTTTTCCAGAACCTCCACCCTGCCCATGACGTCCTCATCGACGTATATCCTGAGCCGTTTCTTGATGTTGTCCCTGAGCTCCTCTATTATCCTGAAGGGTTCGAGGACGACAAAGAGGAAAAATGAGATGCCTATGAGCGTGAGGGTAAGCTCCCTGCCGAACAGGTGGTAGGAGAGCGGAACGAGCAGACCCGTCATGTGGAGGGACTTACGCTTCAGCTCGCTTTTCATGCTCACGCCTTATCACCTCCAGGGCTTCGATGAGGTCTTTGACCACGTAGTCCGCGTGTTTGGCGAGCCTTCCGCGGAAGTATCCCCTCTGAACCAGTATCGTCGTCGCCCCAATCTCCCTGCCCCCGCGCATGTCGGTGTCGTCCCTGTCCCCGACCATGTAAACTTCATCATCGGGGAAGAGCCTGCGGGCAAGGCGGAAGTTGTGGGGTTCGAGCTTGCTGTGGCCGGTTTCACCGCTTATTATCAGCGCGTCGAAATAGTCCTTTATCCCGAGGTACTCCAGCTTCTTCCTCTGCCACTTGGTGGAGGAGTCCGTAATGAGAACGAGCCGCGCACCCATGGCTTTGAGACCCCTCAGGAAGGGGATAGCGTCCGGGTAGAGCTTCAGATTGGAAAAGAACACCCTATCGACCAGTTCTGTTATATCATCCAGCTCGTCCGGGCTGATTTTGGCGTAGACCTTGCTCATCACCCTCTCGACGAGCTTATCGAAGTCCAGGGTGTGGAATTCCCTCGACTGTTCCAGCTCCCGGTAGCGGGCCGTGAGAATGTAGAAGAACGCCCTGAACTTCCTCCGTCTGAGCAGATAGGGTATCAGGCGGAGAACGCTGTACCTGCCGGCCTCCCAGGTGTTGCAGAGCGTGTCGTCGAGGTCAACGAGCACAAGCATGTTAAAGAATCCCCACGGGTCGTTTTAATCCTTTGGGTTCGGCGCTAAGTTTTAAAAGGTGGAAGGGAAGCCCATACCGTATGGATGGGAAAACGCTGATACTGAGCGGGATGGCGCTTATATTCATCGGCTTCCTGTTAGTTTTCATTGGGACCCTCGTTTCTGCCCTCGGAGGAGAGGCGGACGTTGAGGGGGGCGGGGTGATAATGATAGGCCCCATTCCGATAATATTCGGGACAAGCAGGGGGGCCGCTGGGCTCGCGGCAGTACTGGCGATAATACTCATGGCGCTCTGGCTGATCACAGCCCTGCTGACGAGGGGGGACTGACGTGGACTTCCTGGCGGCGCTCGCGATTCTTCTCGTTACGGCAAAGAGCATAGAGTGGCTCTTTGAGAGGGTGGAGGTACACCCAATAATAGCCCACGTCCTCACGGGAATACTCCTGGGGCCATTCGTCCTCGGAGTGATCGAACCGACGGATGACCTGAGGGTTCTCGCCGAGTTCGGGCTGATAATGATGATGCTCTACATGGGACTCACCAGCAACTTCTCCGCCATAGCCCAGAACACCAAGAAGGCGGTGGTCGTTGCGGCCCTTGGAGTGGCGTTCTCCTTCGCCCTGGGCTTCCTAACCGTCGAGGTGGCCGGGAAAGGAACCACGGCGGCAATATTCATCGGGGTAACCCTCGGAAACACCGCGATAGAGGTAACCAGCGGCGTCCTTGTGAAGGAACGTGTGAGGAGGGAGGTCTCGTCGATACTCATGGGGGCCGCCTTTGCCGATGACATAATGGCCGTTTACCTCATAGGTATAATCACCGCCCTTGCGGGAGGGGGGCTCGACGCGGCTTCCTTTGGAATACTGACGGTCAAGATATTCGCATTCATAGCCGCGACGCTTCTGGTATCTGAATACATCTTCAAGAGGTCCCGGTGGTTTTACTCCATCGTCAAGAACCTCAACGTGTTCTTCACCTTCACGCTCATCCTGACCTTCACCCTGGCCATAATAGCCCAGTGGGCGGGCCTCAACCAGATAATAGGCGCCTACCTCGCGGGCCTCACCATAAGCCGCCTCCGCGAGAGGAAGGACCCGCTCGTCGTGACGAGGATAAAGCTCAACGAACTCATAAACGACCTCCAGGTCGTTCTCACCGAGTTCTTCATACCCCTGTTCTTCATCTACGTCGGGCTGATGTTCAACCCGCCCCTGGCCGACATAAGCCTGGCCCTCATAGCGGCACTCTACCTCGCGGCGGTGATGGGCAAGCTCATCGGCTGCGGCCTCGGCGCGAGGCTCTTTGGCCTGAACTGGAGGGACTCGATAACGATAGGTATCGGAATGGGCGGCAGGGGAAGCCTAGAGCTGGCCATACTCACGTTCGGCCTCTCGGCGGGCCTCATAGACCAGGTTCTCTTCGCGAGCGTCATAGCGGTCTCCATGCTCACCGCGCTGACAACACCGGTGTTCTTCAAGGGCTACCTGAAGAGGGCAAAGGCTTAAATTCGGGGGATAAAACTAGGCACAGGCTGGTGAGACCATGTTCCCGAAGAAAGGAGCGAGCGAAGAGGAAGTTCTGGCGGAGCTGGAGGAGAAGACGTCGGAGGACCTGACCTTTGATTCAGGCAGGATCCTCGGCTCGATGTGCACAAATCCACATCCCTTCGCCGCCGAGGTGGTGCGGCGTTACATCGATAGGAACCTCGGAGACCCTGGACTGCACGTTGGAAGCCAGAGGGTGGAGAGAGAGGCAATATCAATGCTGTCCAGCCTTCTTGGCCTCGAAAGAGGCTACGGGAACATAGTCTCAGGGGGAACCGAGGCCAACATCCTCGCCGTGAGGGCGTTCCGCAACCTGGCGGATGTGGAGAACCCCGAGCTGATTCTCCCCAGAAGCGCCCATTTCTCGTTCCTAAAAGCGAGCGAGATGCTGAAGGTCCGGCTCGTCTGGGCGGACCTGCGGGAGGACTACTCCGTCGACGTGAGGGATGTTGAGGAAAAGATAACCTCCAACACAATAGGCATCGTTGGAATCGCCGGAACCACCGGCCTGGGAGTTGTGGACGACATTCCGGCCCTGAGCGATCTGGCCCTGGACTACGGGCTTCCCCTCCACGTTGATGCGGCCTTCGGGGGCTTCGTCATTCCCTTCGCCAAGGCCCTGGGATACGATATCCCGGACTTCGATTTCAGGCTGAGGGGCGTCAAGAGCGTAACCATAGACCCCCACAAGATGGGCATGGTCCCCATCCCGGCGGGAGGGATAATATTCCGCGAGAAGCGGTTCCTGGAGGCGATAAGCGTTCCCGCGCCATACCTCGCCGGCGGCAAGGTCTGGCAGGCGACGATAACGGGTACGAGACCAGGAGCACAGGCACTGGCGGTGTGGGCGATGATAAAGCACCTCGGATTCGAGGGCTACACCGAGATCGTCAAGCGGGCCATGGAGCTGAGCAGGTGGTTCGCGGGCGAGCTCAAGAGGATCCCAGGAATCCACCTCATCCGCGAGCCGGTTCTCAACATCGTTTCCTTCGGGGCAAAGAACCTGGAAGAGGTCGAGGAGGAGCTTAAGAAGCGCGGCTGGGGTGTGAGCGCCCACAGGGGGTACATCAGGATCGTCATGATGCCCCACGTTAGAAGGGAGCATCTGGAGGCGTTTTTGATGGACCTGAGGGAGGCAGTCGGGGCACGATAACGCGATCCGTGACGGAGGTCCGAGCTACTCCGTAACCCCCTTTATGTCCACGTGAACGAAGGCGACCTCAACCTCGGGGAGGCTCTCTATAACCCTTTTAACCTCCTCGCTGACGTCGTGGGCCTCTTTGAGGCTCAGCTCAGGGGGCACCTCTATGTGGAGCTCGACGTGAAGCTTGCTGCCGACGTAGTGGGCCCTCAAATCGTGGATGCCGAGAACGTTCGGGACACCCAGAGCGCGCTCCTTTATTTCCTCGCAGACCTCAAAGGGCGGGGCCTGCCCCGTCAGGTAGCGGACGTTCTCAAGGATTATGTCAAGTGAGACCTTTAGGAGGAAGACCGCGACGACGAGGCCCGCAATGGAGTCCCCGTACATAAAACCGAGTTCCTGGGCACCGAGACCGATTAGAACCGCAACGCTGCTCAGTGCATCGCTCCTGTGGTGGTAGGCATCGGCGACGAGTATCTGACTGTCCAGCTTTCTGCCGACGCGGACGGAGTAGCGGAACATGAGCTCCTTGGAGAGTATCGAGAACAGGGCGACGCCGAGCATTACGGAGTTGACCTCTATGGCCCCACCCGCAACTATCCTGTAAACCGCATCGCGGCCTATCTCGTACGCCACTATTATAAGCGCTTCCCCAATCAGGAAGGCCACCAGGGGCTCAAAGCGGGAGTGGCCAAAGGGATGGCTTTTGTCGGGCGGTTTTGAGGATATCCTAATGCCCGCGTAGCCGATGACGCTCGTGATAACGTCGCTTAAGGAGTGGACGCCGTCGGATATCAGGGCGATGCTGGAGTACATGAAGCCCACGGCTAGCTTGAGCAGGGAAAGGAGAACGTTGCCGATGATACTGACCCAGATGGGCTTGTACACCTCCTCCATGGTACCACCGTGATGGGTCCGCAGTCCCATAAAGACCCGGGCGGCGGATTTTATTAGGTTTTCCAATTTTATTAGGTTAATCGAAAAAAGACTGTAAACGGGCGGTCAGTCCGTCACTCCATCATCACGAGCCTCAGGCAAGGCTGAACTCATCATCCCAGAAAAGGTTGGGGATGGGCCTTAAAAGGGTTGCTCAGAGATCACCTTTCCGTCCTCATCAATCGGTTCGCCCATCACTCATCATCGCGTTGTGAAATTGTTGAAGAGCCTTAAAACGATTGTCATCGAGAAACCCTATGAACATTCCCACAAGAAATGGAAATCTTTAAATATTCGAGGCCCCTTTAATTAAATGTCATTAAATATCATTAAGACTGGAGGTGCCGGCTATGGCTGAGGAGAAGAAGTACACCACAGTTTCCATACCAAAGCCCCTCTACGACAAGATTAAGGCCAGGATAGATGGCACAGGCTTCACTTCAGTTTCTGACTACGTCACCTACGTCCTCCGTGAGGTTCTGGCGAGCCTCGAAGAGGAGGAGAAGGAAGAAGTCTTCACCGAAGAGGAGGAAGAGAAGGTCAAGGAGAGGCTTCGCGCCCTCGGCTACCTTGACTGAGGTCTTTCCTTTTTGAGGTGATACCATGGTCTCAAAGCCCCACGGCGGAAGGCTCGTCAGAAGGCTCGTCGCTGAGAGGACCCGCGAGAGGATTCTAAGCGAGCAGAGAGAATACCCCCGCGTTCAGATTGAGCACGGGAGGGCCATAGACCTCGAGAACATTGCCCACGGTGTTTATTCGCCCCTCAAGGGCTTCCTCACGAGCGACGACTTCGAGAGCGTCCTCGACCACATGCGTCTGAGCGACGACACACCATGGACGATTCCGATAGTGCTCGACGTGAAGGAGAGGGCCTTCGACGAGGGCGACGCGATACTACTGTATTACGATGACCTGCCGATAGCCAGGATGCACGTCGAGGAGATTTACACCTACGACAAGAGGGAATTCGCGGTCAATGTCTTCAAGACCGACGACCCGGCCCACCCCGGAGTGGCTCGCGTTATGAACATGGGCGACTACCTCGTCGGCGGCGAGATTGAACTCCTCAACGAGCTCCCGAATCCCTTCGCCAAGTACACCCTCAGGCCAGTTGAAACAAGGGTTCTCTTCAAGGAGCGCGGATGGAAGACGATAGTCGCATTCCAGACGAGGAACGTTCCCCACCTCGGCCACGAGTACGTGCAGAAAGCTGCCCTCACCTTCGTCGATGGCCTTTTCATCAACCCGGTTCTCGGAAGAAAGAAGAAGGGCGACTACCGCGATGAAGTCATAATCAAGGCCTATGAAACGCTCTTCGAGCACTACTATCCCAAGGATGCGGCAACTTTGGCAACCGTCCGCTACGAGATGCGCTATGCCGGACCGAGGGAAGCCGTCCACCACGCGATAATGAGGAAGAACTTCGGTGCGACGCACTTCATCGTGGGAAGGGACCACGCAGGCGTTGGCGACTACTACGGGCCCTACGAAGCATGGGATATGTTCAGCAACTTCCCAGACCTGGGAATAACCCCGATGTTCATCCGCGAGTCCTTCTACTGCAGGAAGTGCGGCGGCATGGTCAACGCGAAGATATGCCCCCACGACAAGGAGTTCCACATCCACATAAGCGGCACCAAGCTCAGGAAGATGATAATGGCCGGCGAGCAGCCGCCGGAGTACATGATGCGGCCGGAGGTCTTCGAGGTCGTGAGGAGCTTCGAGAACCCGTTCGTTGAATGACCTTCACTATTTTTTTCCGGGGTGAGTTAGGTGAATCTAATCGTCCACCACTGGGACACGGATGGGATAGCGTCGGCGGCCCTGCTGGTCAGGGCGCTCTCTCTGGAGGAGTTCACCAACATGACGGCCCAGATAGGTGAGTTCAGCTTCGACGAGAGGATATGGGGGGCCATTGAGAGGGCCGAGAGGCTCTACGTTCTTGACTTCAACGTTCCGGAGGAGGTCGAGAAGGTCAGGGTTCCGACGCTCTTCATCGACCACCACACCCAGCCGAGGATCAAGAATCCGCTCGTGGAGCAGGTGAACCCCTCGCTGGAGGAGGAGTACTGGCCGGCCAACTCCCTCGTCGTCTCGGAGCACTTCGGAATATGGAACGCCTGGAGCGCCCTCGGCGTCGTTGGGGACATAGGCGAGAAGGCCTTTGGGCTGGAGAGGGTCAGAGAACTCCTGGGGAAAGGGGGAATCTCGCGGGAGGAAGCGCTGAGGCTCGTCGAGCTCATAGACTCCAACTACATCGCGGTGGATCGGGAGGCCGTCGAGGAAGCCGTTGGGGTGCTCCTGAGTCATCCCCTTAAGGAGCTCCTTGAGTACGAGCCGTGGGTGAAGAAAGCCGAGGCAATAAGGGACGCCATCGAGGGGGCGGTTTCAAACGCCGGGGAGAGGAACGGCTTTGCCATCGTTCACTTTGAGAGCCCGTTCAACATAATCTCCAAGGTCGCGAGGAAGCTCGTCTGGGAGCTCGGTTACAGGGGCGCGGCCGTGGTCAACGAGAACTTCCACGGGAAGGCGCAGGTGTACTTTAGAATTTCAGGAAAAGAAGCCGAGAGAATAAACATGGCCGAGGTCATCGAGCGCGTTAGGGCTCTCGGAACCAACGCCGGCGGCAAGAGGGAAGTCCTCGGCTGCGTCTGTGAGAGGGATAAAATCGAGGATGTGCTCGCAATAATCGAGGAGTACCTGAGGTGAGGAGAATGGAGTTTGAAAGGAAAGTTAAGGAGGGAATGGAGCGGACGAAGAAGGTGCTCGTCATAGGCCTCGACTCCGCCCCGCCAGAGCTCCTGTTCAACCGCTTCATCGACGACATGCCCAACGTGAAGAGGCTCCTGGAAAAGTCCGTCTACGGCCCGATGCAGACGGGAATCCCCGCGATAACCATCCCGATGTGGATGGTGATGGTCACGGGAAAGACGGCTGGAGAGCTCGGTCTCTACGGCTTCAGGCACAGGACGGGCTATTCCTACACGGACTACTGGATAGCCCACAGCAGGAAGGTGAAGGAGCCGACCCTCTGGGACTATCTCGGCGAGCGTGGAAAGAAGTCGATAATAGTGGGCGTCCCACCGACCTACCCGCCGAAGCCGATCAACGGCCACCTCGTGAGCTGCTTCATAACGCCCGATGCAAGTGTCGACTACACATACCCGAAGGAGCTCAAGGGCGAGATTGAGCGCCTTGTCGGCGAGTACATCTTCGACGTCCCCTTCAGAAGGGAAGCTAAGGACGAGGTCAGGGACGGCATCTGGGAGATGACAGAAAAGCGCTTCGAGGTCATCCGCTACCTCATCCAAGAGAAGGAGTGGGACTACT
This sequence comes from Thermococcus sp. 4557, assembly GCF_000221185.1. NCBI lineage: Archaea > Methanobacteriati > Methanobacteriota > Thermococci > Thermococcales > Thermococcaceae > Thermococcus > Thermococcus sp. 4557. The sequence continues at coordinate 1,301,837 of NC_015865.1, forward strand.
TCCACTTCGTCGAGATTGGCCTTGACAGGCTCCACCACGCCTTCTGGCGCTATTTTGACCCGAACCACCACCTCTACCCCGGGAAGGGGAACAAGTACGAGAACGTCATCCCCGACTACTACAAGCTCCTTGACAAGGAGATAGGCGAGACGCTCAAGCTCATAGACCTCGACGAGACGGCCGTGTTCATAGTTTCGGACCACGGGATAAAGGCCATGCACGGCAACTTCGCGGTGAACCAGTGGCTGGCCGAGGAGGGCCTGCTGAAGGTCAGGAACCCCGAGGTTCTCCACGACGGAAAGGTCAAGCGCTTCGAGAGCCTCGACGTGGACTGGAAGGAAACCACCGCCTGGGGCTGGGGCGGCTACTACTCGCGCGTCTTCCTCAACGTCCTCGGAAGGGAGAAGGAGGGCAAGATACCCCTCTCCAGGTTCGAGAAGGTGAGGGACGAGGTTGCCGAGCAGATAAAGTCAATACGCGGCCCGAACGGCGAGAAGTGGGACACCAAGGTGTTCTATCCGGAGGACATCTATCCGATAGCGAAGGGAAGCAAGCCGGACATAATGGTCTACTTCGACAACCTCAACTGGCGCGCGGCTGGAACCGTCGGCCACCCGAGCAACTATCTGCCCGAGAACGACACCGGGCCGGACGATGCCAACCACTCCGAGTTCGGAGTGTTCTCGATGTATTTACCTGGCTTCGACGAGAGTAAAGCAACACAGCTCACCATCTATGACTTCGCTCCAACCATGCTCAGACTCTTCGGCATAGAGGAGCCTCTCGCCAGTATGCACGGAAGGAGCATCCTCTGACCTTCAATCTTTCACCTTCCAATCAACGGCTGAAACGAGGTGAGTGTAATGGACGGGCTGAAGAACCTTGAGAAGGGATTCACCATCTGGCTCACGGGGCCGAGCGGTGCCGGAAAGACGACCCTGGCGGTAAAGCTCGCGAGAAAGCTCAGGGAGATGGGCTACCGCGTGGAGATACTCGACGGGGACACGATAAGGAAGACCCTCTATCCAAACCTCGGCTTCTCGAAGGAAGCGAGGGAGATGCACAACCGCGTCGTCATCCACATGGCCAAGCTCCTCAGCAGGAACGGTGTGGTAGCTATAGTCTCTCTGATATCGCCCTACAAAGCGGTCAGGGAGTACGCTAGGAAGGAGATAGGGAACTTCATCGAGGTCTACGTCTACGCCCCGCTGGAGGTCAGGATTCAGCGCGACCCGAAGGGTCTGTACGCCAAGGCTTTGAGGGGCGAGATAAAGGGCCTCACCGGCTACGACGGCGTCTATGAGGAGCCCGAAGACCCGGAGGTGAGGGTGGACAGCTCAAAGATGACGCCGGAGGAGGAAGTCGCGGCTGTAATAGAAAAGGCCCGGGAGCTCGGTTATCTGCCTTGAACGGGGGGTAAAGCCTTGACTCCGCCGACCTTCGTAGGACTGGGCCTCTTCGTTGGATTTCTCGTGGGCCTAACAGGGGTTGGCGGCGGGGCTTTGATGACTCCTTCCCTCATTTTCCTCGGTGTTGAACCGCTAACGGCTGTGGGAACGGACCTGCTCTACGCCACCGTCACTAGGGTCTTCGGCGTTTTCTTCCACGGGAGGAGAGGCAGGATAAGGTACGACATAGCACTTAGGCTCTTCGCAGGGAGCGTCCCCGCGATAGTTCTTGGAGGAGTGCTCCTCCGCTGGATCAACAAGGAGGCTCTCAACGAGTACCTTACTATTCTCCTCGGAGCCGTCCTCGTTGTCAGCGCGGTTCTGAGCCTCCTCAAAGGGGAGATTCACCTTCCGATACGGCCCAGATGGGCCTACGTCTATCTCCTCGGCTTCGTGGTAGGCCTGACCGTTCAGTTCACCTCCGTCGGTGCCGGAGTCATAGTGAGCTTCGCCCTCATGAACGTCGCCAGGCTCGAGCCGAGGGACGTCGTTGGAGTGACGATAACCTACGGCCTGGCCCTGTCGGCGTTCAGCTTCGTAAACTACGCGGGCATGGGCAGTGTGGACTACCGGCTGGCGGGGGCCCTTATCCTGGGGGCCATCCCGGGGGTGTACCTCGGCACCCACGTCAACCGGAGGGCGGACAGGGAGAAGCTTAAAAGGGTCATGAACGTGATAATCCTGCTGATCGGGCTGTTCACACTGCTGGGCGGGTGAAGGGGTTGGGCGATACTGGGAACGCGCTCCATAAGGTTGCCAGGGGCATGGGGATAGTTCTCACAGGGACTGTACTTTCAATGTTCCTCACCTTCCTTAGCAGGGCGATAATAGCGCGGTACTTTGACAGGTACCAGTACGGCTCCTTCACCCTGACGATGACGATACTCAGCATAGCGATGACCGTCGCGCTCCTCGGCCTCCAGAGCGGCCTGCCCAGGGAGATATCCCGCTACCTCAAGGACAGGCGGGAGGAGGTTCCTACCCTCGTTTCCACCGGCCTCACGATGGCCCTGGTCGCCTCAATTGTGATGACGGCCGCTACGGTTCTCCTGGCGCCTTCCATTGCCCCCCTCCTGAACGACAGGTACCTGGATACGACCCTTCCCCTGGCGGCTCCCGCACTCCCGTTCATGGTGCTCACGATGCTCCTCGTCGCCGTTTCGAGGGGGCACGGCAGGGTGAGGGAGAACCTCTATTACAGAAACCTCCTGCCGCCCCTGCTGTTTTTGATAATCCTCACGGCGGGGCTGCTGGCCGGGGCAGGATACACCTTCATCTTCATCGCATACGTGACGGCCCAGGTGCTCTCCTCCGGTGCCCTCATCATGGAGAGCCTTCGCCTCGGCCTGCTCCCGAGGAGGCCCCATCTGAGCAGAAAACTCGCGAGGGAACTGTTCCTGTTCTCCCTCCCACTAATGCTCACGGGCATACTCGACTACGTGATGGGCTGGACGGACTCACTAATGCTCGGCTACTACTTCGACCCAGATGTTGTTGGACTTTACAACGGCGCGGCGCCGATAGCGAGGCTTTTACCTCTCTTCCTCAACTCGATGGGCTTCCTCTACATGCCCATAGCGACGGCCTTCTTCACGAGCGGAGACATAGACGGGCTCAGGAAGCTCTACCGCACGACCACGAGGTGGGTCTTCATTCTCACGTTCCCGGTGTTCCTCTTCGTCTTCGTCTTTCCGGAGAGCGCCATCAACCTCTTCTTCGGCCCCAAATACCTGGAAGCGAGCACCGCCCTGAGGATACTCTCAGCCGGCTTCATGTTCCACGTGATGATGGGCCTCAACGGGATGAGCCTCATAGCCGTCGGCGAACCCTCCGCAAACCTGACCGGCAACCTCTTCGCAGCGGCCGCCAACGTGGCTCTGAACATCGTCCTCATACCCATCTACGGCATAGAGGGAGCGGCCGTGGCCACCGCGGTGTCCTACGTCACCGCCAACCTGTACAGGACCTGGTGGCTCCACAGGAAGACGGGGATACATCCGTTTGGAGGGAATTATCTCAAAACACTCCTTCCAGGCCTTGGATTGGTAGGCGGAACCGCACTCCTGGGGATTGACGGGGGCCTGATTATCGCAGCTGCGGTGACAATCGCCGTTTATGCTGGCTATGTCATCCTAATACTCCTGCTCAGGACGGCCGAAAAGGAGGACATCGAGCTTATAGAGGCCGTTGAGGCCAGAACTGGCGTGAACCTCGGACCTGTTAAGAGACTCCTCTCCCGCTTCCTCTCAGGCGGGTGAGACTTGTCTCGCTCAGAAACCGAACAACCTCCCTTTTCAGGAGCTTTACGTCGTTTTCAGTAACCTCCATCCGGGAGTCGTAGGAGACAATCTCATCAAACTTCCAATCTTGGACGTTGAAAATCCCCTTGAGGTGTCCCCTGTAAACCGCCACACGGTATCGGTCAAAGAACCTGTAAACCTCGAGCTCATCATCGGAGAGAACAGACAGGTCAAACGAGTTGGAAACCCCATAGCTCTCTGCAAAAACCGCGGGAGAGTAGAGACTCGAATCGGTAGTCTCGCCAGACAGCAGGGATGAAATGAAGCGCGGCATCGCCGCCAGGCTGATGTACCCGCCATCCCCATCCGGCTCGACTTCCCATGACTCCGGATACTTCACCATCAGGGGAACCCGGAGCAGTTCATCGTAGAGGAACGTCCCGTGAAGAACCTTGCCGTGCTCCCCGATCAGCTCACCGTGGTCGCTCAGGACAATTATCAAGGACTCGTCGAAGATTCCCTTCCGCTTCAGCACGGCCATAAGCTCGAGGAGCCGCGAGTTGAGGTACCCCGTGGCCTCCCCGTACCTCTTCCTCCAGAGCTCAATCAAACCCCTATCCGGCCCGTCCCCCCTGAAGTTCAGGTAGAAGGAGACGTGCCTGTTGAGAAAGAGGGGCTGGTGAACCTCCATAAGGTTTATGAAAAGGAAAGTCGGGTCACTGAAGTCCATTCTCCCTACCAGGGCCACAACCTTCCGGGAGCCCTTCTCGATGGGCCAGTTCTGGAATCTGCGTTTGTACCATGCATGGGCGCGCTGGAGCGCGATTCCAGGGAAGAACTTGAGGAGCAGTTTGTACTCCCCCGAGGCCGCGAGTTTTCGAACGAATGAAAGCCTCGAACCCCCCGCCTCGCTCCAGTATCTAGACAGGAGGGCCTTCTCCCTCTTATCAAACGGCGAAAACGTCCTGTTCGAGTACACGTCGAGAAAGCCATCGAAGCCGGAGAAGCCGAACCCGGGCCGGACGAACATGTTGGCGCTGATGAGATGGGTCGAGTAGCCCAGTTCATCAAAGACCCTGAGGAGCGAGTTTGGACCCCTGAATCTAACGCCGTAGTTCTTAACCTCCCTTGTTTCGTGGGCACCGTGGACGGCAGGGTAGAGACCGCTGAAGATTGAGGCATGACTGGGAAGAGTCCAAGGGGCGGGAGCCACGGCGTTCTCGTAAACGATGAAGCCCAGCTTGGAGAGGGACTCCTCAACCAGCCTACCGTAGTCTTTCCTGAGGGTGTCGAGGACGACGAAAATCACGTGGGGATTATCCAACGACCACACCCCACGCCGCCAGCGCGTCATAATCCGGCTCGGGTTCGGTGGTGTAGAAGTCCAGCCCGAACCACGAGGCCACCTCCAGTATCTCCTTAACCTGCCTCCCGCTCAGCTTCTCGCGCCACTTGAGGAGCTGTTTGGGGGTCCCTATGTACTCCTTTCCGTAGCTCTTGCCCGTGACCATGCTCGGCCTCCCCACCCGCTCCCAGGCCGCGGCCGGAACCTCCTCACCAACGCGGGCGAAGATGGCCGGGAGTTCCTCCTTCGGCTCGCTCACGAGCCTCTCGTAGACGACCGTGTACCAGGGTTTCTCCCCCGACGCCAGGGGGAGGTAGGTCTCGAAGGCCCACACCGCGGCCAGGCGGCCTATCTCGGTGTTCAATCCTGCAATGCGCCCGGCCAGTTCCTCCAGCCCGGCCCTGCGAACCTCCTCGGCCAGCTGCTCCGTGGTTATCCTCGAGTGGTAGCCCGTCGAAATCTGGGACGCTATGGTGGCGCAGGGGTGGCGGATTATGAAGTAGAACCCCCTCAGCCTGAAGTTCCCTGCCACCCACGGGAGGATCGTGTTGGCCCTCACGAACTTGACGACAAGTCTGGACGCCCTCAGCCTGGAACGCACGGGACGGCGGTAGGGGAACATCGCGTGGACTTTCCCCGAGAAGACCCTCCCCAGGTAGTCGGCCAGCCAGACCAGCTCGCCCTCATCGGGAACGTGGGGGGCGTACGGGAAGCCGTTCCTTCCGAACTCCGGATACCAGCGGGGGTGGAACGGCTCAAAAACGGACTTGTAGCCCGGAATGGACTCGAGGAGCTCCATCAACCACGTTGAGCCCGAGCGGGGGCTTCCAAATATCGCTATGGTGTCAGTGGTTCGGTAATCGTGAACGAGTGAAGCGAATGCATCAACGGAGTGATTGAAGCGGGCGAGCAACTTTTCAGCAACTCCCATATTGCTCCCTCCGGCAACCAAGTTTGTAATTGGGAACCGCGGGTTATATAGCTTGCTGAACCAAAAGACTATTAAAGCGGGCCACTATTCCTACCGCCGGGAGAAAAAATGCTCGAGGTTTCAGTCGTTATATCGACGCTCTACAAGAGGCCGGAGGAGCTGGCGGAGTGCCTCAGGTCGATAGCAGAACAGAGTGTGAAGCCGATTGAGGTCATTCTCATCAACGGCGCGCCCTTGAGGGAGGAAGAGAGAAAAATCGAGAGCGAGATAAAGCTCCTGAGATCCAGGGGAATCGCCGTCAGGAGGCTTCACCTTCCCGGCTCAAGCCTTCCCCACGCCAGGAACGTCGGGGCGAAGGTGGCTAGAGGGGACGTAATCCTCTTCCTGGACGATGACGTGGTTCTCGACGAGAACTACGTTGAAAACCTCATCCGAACCTACGAGGAGCACCCGAACACCATGGGAGTCCAGGGGTTCATAACCAACAGGGTCAGCGAGAACAACCCCCTGGCCAGGTTCGGCCTCCTGAAGTTCATCTGGTGGCTCCTCCAGCGCGGCTACTACGAGGTGGACGAGCACAGACAGCTCGTTTCCCTCTTCGAGGTCCTTCCCTACAGGCTCACGAGGACCATAAACCGTGAGAGCTTCAGCGGCACCAACATGTCCTTCAGGAGGGAGGTCTTCAGGCACCTGGAGTTCGACGAGAGGCTGAGGAAGTACGCGGTCGGGGAGGACAAGGACTTCTCCTACAGGCTCCACAGGCTCTTCCCGGGTTCGCTCTACCAGACCCCAAAGGCCAGGCTGGTGCACCTTGAGGCCCCGGCCGGAAGGCTATCGTCGTGGGAGTTCGAGGTGATGAGGCAGGTTTACCACCTCTACCTGTTCTACAAGCTCTTCGACAACACGCTCCCCCACAGGCTCCGCTACGCCATCGGAAGGGTGGGGGACCTGCTGCTCCACTCGATTCTGTTCGCGACCTCAGGCTTTAAAAGGGAGAACGCCAGTAGGATAATTTACATGATTGAGGGCCTCGCCATAGCGACCCTCAACAGGAACAGGATTAAGAGGGGAGAGATAAACTTCTGGACGGAGCGGATCCCCCATGGGGAGAATAATAATCCTGGGCATAGACGGACTGGAGTACAATCTGGTGAAGGAGTGGAACCTGAAGTACCTCCAGCAAAGGGCATTCACAAAAACCAACCTTTCGGATTTTGAGGTAATCGTGACCCCGCCGATATGGGCCGCGATGCTCACGGGGAGGAAGATACCGGAGATAGAGGAGCCGTTCATAAAGAGGCAGAAGTTCATAGCCAACAAGGGCAACATAACGAAGGTTAAAACCCCCTGGTACGTCAAGCTGGGGGCGAAGGTGCTCCCCCTCTCGATAAGGAGACGGCTGGGAGACGCGATAACCTCCAACCCCTTTGAGGCCACCTACGACTACCTCCTCAGGAACAGGAAGTACAGGACGATGTTCGACTACTTCGAGAAGACCTGGACCAACGGCGTCCCCTCCTACGGCAGGAACGTCTCAAACCCGGAGGTAAGGGAGGCGATGAAGGAGGCCGTAAAGGGCAACCTCCGGCCCCTTATAGAGTACGCGATGAGAACTTACGAGAGGGACAGGAGGGCACTGATGGAGGCTCTTGAAGGAGACTACGAGCTTATCTTCTGGTACACGCCGTTCCTCGACGAGGTGTCCCACTTCCTCATAGGCAAGAAGCTCAAGCTCATGAACCTCTACTTCGACCTCAACAAGCTGGCCAAGCTCGTCTCGGAAAAGATGGACGAGGGTGACGTTCTCTACATAATCTCCGACCACGGAATGGAGCCGGTCCCGGGAGACCCAAGGGGCGGGGACCACTCGGACCACGGCTTCTTCAGCAGCAATACGGGGGAGCTGATAGGGAAGCCCCAGGAGCTGTTCGGCCTGGTGGTTAAGCGGGCGGAGGGGAAGAAGTGAGACCTAGGAGCCAAAAGACCAGTGGATACATAATCGTCACCCCCGCGAAGAACGAAGAGGCTAACCTGCCCCTTCTCGCGAGGAGCGTTGTGAACCAGAGCCTCAGGCCAAGGCTGTGGGTGATAGTGAACGACAACAGCTCCGACGGGACGGGGAAGATAGCCGAGGAGCTGGCGGAGAAGCACGATTGGATAGAGGTTCTCCACCTGAAGGGTGGCGGCGGCTACGACCTGAAGTACCGCTACTCCCACGTGGTCAGGGCAGGCTTCGAGAGGGCACTCTCGCTGGCCGTTGAGCAGGGCATCCCATTCGGCTACATTGGGGTCCTTGACGCGGACTTCATACTGGAGCGCAGGTTCTTCGAGAAGCTCGTTGAGGCCTTCAGAAGTGACCCCAGGCTCGGAATCGTGAGCGGGGGAGGTTACTACATCAGGAACGGCAGGCTCGTCTGGGAGGGAACCGACCCAGAGAGGCCGAAGGGCAGTCCGAGGCTCTTCAGGAGGGAGTGCTTCAGGGAGGTCGGCGGGTACCGCGAGGGTCCAAGCCCCGACACGGTCTCCCACTACCTCGCGAGGTTCCTGGGGTGGAGAACCGGGCAGGTTGTCAATGCCATAGCCGTCCAGCTCAGGGAGACGGAGGGACGCTTCGGCCACCTGAGGGGCTACGAGATGCTGGGCTGGTCCAACTACAAGCTCGGCGCCTCCTTCACCTCGGTCCTCGCCAGGGCGGGTTTTCTGATGCTCCAGAACCCGGTCAAGGGCTACGCCCTCGTTGCCGGATACCTCAAAGCGTTTAAGGGCCGCGAGAGAAGAATAGAGAACGGGGACCTCAGGGAGATGATACGGAGCGACCTGACCCTGGGGAGCAACCTCCGCAAGCTCAGGAGGATAAGGGACGCGAGAAGGCTGGTGCCGGTTCGGGAGAGTGATGTCCGTGGATAGGCCGAACGTGATACTCATCGTCCTCGACACCCTGCGAAAGGACCACTCCGGGGGGATAGAGGAACTCCTCACGGGCGACTTCGGGTTCACGAGCATCGAAAACGCGATAACAACGTCCCCCTGGACGATACCGAGCCACGCCTCGATGTTCACCGGGCTCTACCCCCTCTACCACGGGGTTCACGAGGGCAGGAAGAGGAAGGTACCCGACGTGAGGTTCCGGGAGGACGGGACGTACCTCCACGAGGTTCTGGCATCCCTCGGGTACTCGACATACCTGTTCACCGCCAACTTCTTCATCGGCCCGGACTTCGGCATAAAGTCCTTCGACGAGTTCAGGGACACCCTCAAGCCCCTCATCGAGGACAGGGACAGGGAGGAGCTGAACGAGGTGCTCAGGAAGCACGAGCCCGGCAACGCCCTCGAGCTGACGTGGGCGCTCCTGCGGGAGGGCAAGTTCACCCTGCCCCTCAAGGTGCTCCTGAGAATCCTGGGCAGGTACGGCGAGGGCTGGCCCAGGGACAAGGGCGCGAAGGTTACCACGAAGCTCCTCTCCGAGATGGAGTTCAGGCGGCCCGCTTACATCTTCATCAACCTGATGGAGGTTCACGAGCCGTATTCGCTCTTCGAGGGCTTCACAGACGCCCCCGTCGTCAGCAGACTCCTTGGGGAGGAGCCGGAGTTGGTGGAGAAGTGGAGGAAGGGCTACCCCGGACAGGTGAGGTACCTGGAGAAGAGAATCAGGGACATCATGGAGACCCTCGAGGACAGGAAGCTAACGGAGAACTCGGTCATCATCGTCACGAGCGACCACGGGCAGCTCCTCGGCGAGGACAACAGGCTCGGGCACGGGGTCTTCCTGGACGACGAGCTTGTCAGGGTGCCCCTCCTGATAAGGGCCCCGCGCGAGATTGGCGAGGTGGAGGGCTACGTGAGCCTCGCGAGGGTAAAGCCCTTCGTCATGAGCCAGGTCGAGGGGAAGGACTTCGAGCTGGCCACGGATTACGCCCTGGCAGAGAGCTTCGGAACCCACTACCCCTACCCCAACCTGCCGGAGGAGAAGCTGGAGGCCGTGAAGGAGCTCGAGAAGTACAGAATAAAGCTCTATCACAAAGAAGGCACCGCGGTCTTCAACGTCGACGACTGGAAGCTCGAGGAGGTCGAATCCGGGAACGGGGAGTTCGAGAGGAAGGCGAGGAAGCTGATACTCAGGCACCTCAGCCTTTTCACCGGAGGGAGGGTGACCGGGTGAGGCCGGTTGTTTCGGTCATAATACCCACGTACAACAGGGACGCGCTCTTAAGGAGGGCCATAGAGAGCGTATTAAATCAGAGCTTTGACGACTTCGAGGTTCTCGTGGTGGACGGGGCGGGAAGCGAATCCACGCTGGAACTGGTGCGTTCCTACGGGGACGGGAGGCTGAGGTACGTCCCCCAGAAAGGAAAAGGGATAGCGAACGCCCGGAACCTCGGCGTTTTGAAGGCGAGGGGTGAGTTCATAGCGTTCGTGGATGATGACGACCGCTGGCGGGAGGACAAGCTCGAGCTCCAGGTGGAGGCCTTCAGAGAGCTTCCAGAGGACTACGGGCTGATTTACACCGCCTTCACATACTACTACCTCGAGAGAAACCGGGTCCTCGGGATAAAGCACCCCCGGGCGAGCGGGGACGTTTACAGGCACATGCTGAGGGACAACATAACCGGAACGTCCACGATAATGGTGAGGCGCGAGTGCTTCAGGAGGGCCGGACTGTTCAGGGAGAGCTTCCCGACCTGCGAGGACTGGGACATGTGGCTGAGAATGTCAAAGGTATGCCGCTTCGGAGCGATAGACGAGCCTCTGGTTGACTACTCAATCCACCCCGGCCAGTTCTCCTTCGCCAAGTACCTTGCTGGGAGGTACAGAATGATAGAGGAGCACGGGGACATAAGGCACGACCCCAGGGTTCTGAGCTACCACCTCCTCCAGATAGGGATTCTCAAGCTCTTTGGAGGCGACAGAAGCGGTGCAGCGGAGATCCTGAGGGCGTTCCGCCTCAACCCGACGATGAGGGGGAACATTGTTGACACCATAGGGTCCATCCTCGACGTGAGGACTAAGATATACATCCTCAAATTCATCGGCCGGCTGTGAGCCCGATTACTTTTTAAATCGAGGTCTGAAAGTTCAATAGGTGACCCAAATGAACACCACCCTCATCGCAGTCATCGTTGGAATCGCCGCCTTCTGGGTTATCCTCTACGCCCTCTTCGGCAGAAGGGAAGAGAAGGAGGAGGGCCTAACGGTCGATCTTTTCATCGCCATGTGGAGAACGAAGAGACTGCTCGGGTTCATCGACGGTCTCGCGCGCAGGAGCAGACGCTTCTGGAAGGTCTACGCGGATGTCGGAATCGCCCTCGGCTTTATGGGCATGGTTTACGTCTTCTATGCACTCCTGAGAACTGCACTGAGGACCATCCAGAGCGGGGGGGCGGGCGGAGGTGTACAGCTCGTTATCCCCGGAATAACCATACCCCTCTGGTACGGCCTGATAGCCCTCGCCGTCGTCATGGTGGTCCACGAGCTGAGCCACGGAATAGTGGCGAGGGCCGAGAACCTGCCGCTGAAATCTGTGGGTCTGGTTCTCCTCGCCGTCATACCCGGCGCCTTCGTCGAGCCGGACGAGGAGGAGCTTGAGAGGGCCTCCCTGCGCACCAGGCTGAGGGTTTACGGCGCCGGCTCACTCGCCAACGTTACAACGGCCCTCATAGCTGTTTTGATCCTCAACTTCGCCATCTCACCCGTTCTTCAGCCATCGGGAATCCTCGTGTCCGGCGTGCTGGAGGACGGCCCGGCCTACGGTATCCTTCAGAAGGGGGATGTTATAGTCGCCATGGACGGGGTTCAGATAAGGGACATGGAGAACTTCATAAACTTCATGAACGGGACGAAGCCGGGTCAGATGGTCACGCTCACGATCCTCAGGGGAGGCCAAGAGCTGAACCTCCAGCTGAAGCTCGGGGCGCATCCTGATAACCCGGAGAAGGGTTACATAGGAATCTACCCCGCGCAGAACGTGGTCTCAAAGGTCGGAGCCGACTGGCTGGTGCTGCCGCTGTTCTTCACCTTCTACTGGATATACGTACTCAACATAGGCATCGGGCTTATGAACCTCTTCCCGCTCGTCCCTCTGGACGGCGGGAGGATGCTCGACGACGTGTTCAAACGCTACCTGCCGGAGAACGTCGCGAAGCCGGTCAGGTACTTCACCATAGGGGTGGGCCTCTTCCTGCTGGCGCTCAACATCCTCCCTGCAATAATGAACCTTGCGGGATAGCGCCACCCAAGTGCACCCCATCCCCATCTTCTTCCGGCGGCTTGAAGCCAACCTTTTTAAGAGGCGTTCCCACCCCCCTCCGGTGGGAGGATGAAGTGTTCAAAGTGCGGCCGTGATGCAGTCTATCACGCGCGCTACACGGGCAGGTACTACTGCAGAAAGCACTTCAACGAACTAGTGGAGAGGAAGTTCAAGGAGACCGTCAAAAGGTACCGCCTCATAGAGAAGGGTGAGAGGATAGCCGTGGGCGTGAGCGGTGGAAAGGACAGCGTCGTTCTCATGCACCTCCTGGCGAAGCTGCGTGAGAAGTTCCCGTTCGAGCTGATCGCGATAACGATTGACGAGGGGATAGCAGGATACCGGCCCCCCAGCGTCGAGATAGCCAAAAGGAACGCGGAGAAGCTGGGCATAGAGCACAGGGTCTATTCATTCAAGGAGTACATGGGCTTCACCCTGGACGAGACAGTTGAGATTATGGGGAGCTTTGAAAAGGGAGAGAGAGTCGGGGCGTGCTCCTACTGCGGCGTCTGGAGGCGCTGGCTCCTCAACTACGCGGCGAAGGACGTCGAAGCAGACAAACTGGCGGTCGGCCACAACCTCGACGACGAGGTTCAGATGTTCGTCATGAACATACTGCGCGGCGATGTGGCGCGCCTCGGGAGGACGGGCCCCTACTACGAGGAAATCCACCCGGAGCTCGTTCCGAGAATAAAGCCCCTCCGCGAGATTCCCGAGAAGGAGATAGTCCTCTACGCGGTTCTGAACAACATAGAGGTTGATTTCAGCGAGTGCCCCTACGCGGTCGAGGCCTTCCGGGCGGAGATAAGGGACTGGATAAACGAGATGGAGGAGAGGCACCCGGGGACGAAGTACCAGATACTGAGGAGCTACGACAAGCTGTTCCCCCTCATAGCGAGGACGTACACCAAAAGGACGAGCGAGCTGAACCGCTGCAAAATCTGCGGCCAGCCGACGACGGGAGAGATATGCAAGGCCTGCCAGTTCCGCCTGCAGGTGGAGAAAAAGGCCAGGGAGAAAGGGCTGACCTTCAGAGTTGAGTGAGCTAAACAACCATTTATAAAGGGCCGTTCAGTATACTGAACAACCTTTATAAAGGTTGAGTGAGTAAACGCTACCATGGACGAGAACCTCGCGCGGGTCATTGTTGAGTGGCAGGAGAACTGGACGCCGGAACTAATCGAAAGGGACTTTGACTTCTCCCTGATTCCCGAAAGGCCAAAAAAGATCATCACTTTCGCAGGATGCAGGAGAACGGGCAAGACATACCTGATGTTCCAGCTGATAAACTGGCTTTCCAATAAAATACCCCGGGATGAGATTTTTTACATCAACTTCGAGGACGAGAGGATAGAGAAGAAAACCGAAACGCTCACCGAGCTTATCCCCACAATCGAGGAGCTATTTGGGAAGAAAGAAAGGCTTTACCTGTTTCTCGATGAAATCCAAAATATTCCGGGATGGGACTCATGGGTCAGACGGGTACATGACTCAAGAAAAGACGTGAGGCTCTTCCTGAGTGGTTCTTCTTCAAAGCTATCAAGCAGGGAGATACCCACATCGCTCAGAGGTAGGGCCCTCACATTCGAAGTCTTCCCGCTGAGCTTCCCGGAGTTCCTCCGCTTCAAAAACTTCGAGGTGCCAGAAAGAGTCGAATTCAGCGGGAAGAAAAGCCAGCTCCTAAACCTCCTGAGGGAATATCTTCTCTACGGGGGCTTTCCGGAGGTTGTCCTCTCCGACGATAAAAAAATAAAAGGCATGATAGTCAGGGATTACTTCAACACGATTATTGCGTTGGACATTGTCGAAAGGTACCGGATACGGAACCCAGAGGAGCTGAGGGCGCTTCTCAGGTTGCTTCTCAACTCAGAGTACTTCAGCCTGAGCAAAGCTGAGAAAACTATGAGAAGTCTCGGATATTCGGTCAGCAAGGCAACTCTGGCCAACTACCTCCGCTACCTGAACGAGTGCTACTTCACCTTTCCTGTAGAAGTGTACTCACCCAAGGTCAGGCTGAGAATCCAGCACCCCAAGAAGATATACTTCGTGGACACGGCTTTCCTCACGTTCCTGAGCGTGAAGTTCAGCGACAACATCGGCAGGCTCATGGAGAACGCGGTCTTCATCGAGCTCATGAGGAGGGGTAGGGAGGTTAACTATGCCTTCGGCGAAAACTGGGAGGTGGACTTCGTTCTGCCAGAGGAGGAAACGTTGATTCAGGTGAGCTACGACGTTTCGAGGCCGGAGACACTAGAAAGGGAACTCAAAGCTCTGAGGAAGGCAAAGCGACTCTTCGGGTGGAAAAATGCAAAGCTGATAACGTGGGACGTTGAGAAGGAAACGGACGGAATCGAAATAATACCCCTATGGAGGTTCCTCCTTGATTATCGAGACCGCAATTTCACCGGAGGAACTTGAGGAGATAAGAAGGAAGAGCGGGGCAGAGGTTAAGCTGACGGTTCTCGGGAAAATCGAGAGAAACGGCATACCCCTCAGCAGGGTTCTGATAGAGGGAAACGAAAGGGAAATCGAGCGCTTCATGGAGAGGCTCCGCCTGGCGAGGGCTGGGGGCTAGCTCTGAAATTCAGAGAAAGACCCGGATATAAATAGCAGAACGCCCTATTCTCAACTGGTGATGTGTATGGAGGAAGTTAGGGAACTGAAGACAGTCCTGGAGAGGGTCGAGGGCAAGCTGATAGCGGCGGGGAAGATGTACGGAGCGATGAACTTCGCGGTGTGGCTCGTTATCATGAGCCTCTACTACGTCATAATGGGCATACTGGACCTGCCGTGGCAGTTCAACCTGGTCTACTGGCCGGCGGCGTTTATAGTCGCGATGAAGTTCACGGGCAGCGTGTGGAAGAGGTACGTAAGACTGGCCGGGATAGCGGGGAATTCCTGGAAGGAAGGAGCGGCAATAATGGGAGTTTGGATTGCGGGCGTACTTCTCGGATGGGTCGTGGTGCCGCTGGCCCTCAACAAGCCGGTCGATACAGAGATAGGCGTTGCCCTGCTCACGTTCATCTCGTTCTCCGTGGGGGGTATGTTCGCACTTACGAGGGAGAGGGAAATGATCCCGGCCTTTGGGATACCGGCCATCCTCATACCCTTCGCCTACAGCACCCTCTCCAACGCAACCGTGCTGGCGGCCTTTGGAATCGCCCTGGGCTTCAGCCTCACAACCCTCTGGTACCTCCACTCGGCATTCAGGGCAATAGAGCGGTGATACCATGGAGGCCCTCCGAGAGCTGAGCAGGAACCACACGCTCGGAAACCCGGTTAGATTAGGGGTGATGCTCTACCTGCTCCCCAGGGGGAGGGTGCTCTTCCGGGACCTCCTGGAGGTCCTGGAGGTAACCCCCGGCAATCTTGACTCGCACCTTAAGGCCCTCGAAAAGGCGGGCTACATCGAGATTTACAAAGTGATAGCGGACAGACCGAGGACGGCCGTGAGGATAACGGAGAAGGGAGCGGAGGAAACAGGGGAGTATCTGAGGGCCCTGAAGGAAGCGCTATCACTCATTCCCGCGGAGGACTGAATGGATAGCCCTTCTTCGTGACCATCCAGAGCCCGAAGAGGGCGCCCAGCTGTTCCATCAGGACGTCCCTTATCTTGTTCGGTATCGTCTCCTTCAGTATGCCCTCCGTGAAGTGGCTTCCAAACCACTCGGCTATCTCCCAGCCCACGCCGATTACCAGCAGGAGCGCGAAGGAGTAGATGATCACCTTTCTCCACGGCATCTCACTGAAAAGCTCCCTGAGGATGCTCACGAGGAAGAGCCAGAGGACGAGTCCCCCCAGGGAATGGCTTATCATGTCCACGTTCCGGCAGGCGACGTTGAAGAGGTCCACGTTCGTGAACGGAACGTTTACGAGGGATGCATGGGCCGCGAGGAAAACCGAGGTCATGGCGGTGATGCCCTCGTTGTAGAAGGGGCTGAGAAGGGCCCCGAGGGTCCCATCCGGCCGTTTGTACTTTCGGGGAAGCCACAGAACGGCGAGAAGGTAGGCTATCATCCACGAAGTCCTCAGTATGTGGTCAACCCTTCGGTAATAGAGGCCGGTGAAGAATCCGATGACAAGCACGAATATTGATACCAGAACAACCTTTTCTTCCCGGTTTATACCCACCACCAGTCCTGGACGATTTTCAAACTACTTAAGCCTTTCGATGCTCCGCCTTGGCTTCCTCTTCGGCCTTCCTCTTCAGCTCCTTCTTCCGCTCGAGACGGTACTCCTCAACCAGGCGGAGCATCCGCTCGACCTCCCTCTCCTCGTCCTCCAGCCTCCACTTCTCCAGGAGCCCATCAATGGCCCTCTCCAGGGTCTCGCGCTCCACAACCGCGAACTCATCGACGCGCTTGACGTCAAGCTCCTCCGAGGTGAAGAAGGGCACGTGGGCCTCGCGGAGCACCTCAGCCACCGGCTCCGGAACCGGTTTCTCCGTTATGAGGGCCCTGACGCCCTTCTCGACCAGCTCCTCGGCGATCGCCTTTCCCGCCCCAGCAGGGTTCACCACGAAGAGTATATCCCCCCTCCTGATCCCGACCTCGCGCTCTATCCTCTCAAGCTCGCGCCAGCTCAGAACCTCCATAACCTTGAGGGGGACCGCGCTCCCCCGTATCTCCACAACGTTCATGCGCTTTACCTGCACCAGGTCCCTGCTCAGACGCTCTATGACGGATTTGGCCTCCCTCAGTTGTTTCTCAAGCATCTCTATGCGCTTGACCTTCGCCTCCAGCTCGCGCTCCCTGAGAACCTTCCGCCTGATTTCTTCATCGTAATCGACGAGCTTCCGCTCGAGTCTGCCTATAGTCTTCCTCTGCTCGCGGATAATCCCCTTCAGCTCCTGGTTTTCCCTCTCCAGGAACTCGATCCTCCTCTCAAGCTCGCGGATTCTCCTGAGGTACTGCTCAACGTCCGGGCCCTGCCTCCTGGTCTCCTCCGTATTCTCCTCCGCCTTCGGCCTCTCGCGGAGCGCCACCCTCTGCATGGCCTCCCCGAGGTTGTAGCCCTGTATAACGAGGGCCTTCACCTCGTCGGATTTCTTTATCAGGCCGGCCTCACGCAGTCTGGCAGCCACGTGTTCCAGCTTCGGCTTCAACCGGAGGTAGGCCTTGTAGGCGGCGGCCAGAGCATCGCGCTGGTGGTCATCCTCAACGGTTATCCCGAGGTCCCTCAGCAGTTCGTTCTTGTCCTGAACGCGGAGGCTCTCCCTGGGAACGAACAGGTTGGCCTTGAAGGAGCGTGCTATCTTCTCCACGAAGCCCGGGGCGGGGGAGACGTCGGTGGCCACTATGACCGGGTGGCCGACCTCGCTGATGAAGCGGAAGACCTCCCCAACCGGCATGTTTCTCTGGCTGTGGAGGGCGACTATCCTCCCATTCAGGTCTATGGCCGCTATACCGACCGTTATCCCCGGGTCTATGCCGACTATGATGCTCCTCCTCTCGCGTATCGCCTCCTCGCCCTTCAGGGGGGCGAAGCCGAGCTCAGCCCTTTCAACCGGCTGAATCCTCACCTCAACGTCCCCGCCGCGCGCGGGCCTTATCAGTCCAGCCAGCTCCTCTCTGGCCGCGTAGACCCGGAACTCTCCCCTGGCCAGACCGTAGTCCCGCTCCTCCGTTTCGAGGTCGAAGGGTATATCCGCCCTTCTGAGCCTGTCCTCTATCTCCCTCACCCTATCCCTGACGAGGTTGTGAACGCGCTTTCTGTAGCGGTCCTGGCTCCAGCCCCCCTTGCCGTGGCTCCTTCCCCGGGTGACCTTGATTATAACCTCGTCCTCGAAGGCGAGAACCTCGTAGCCAACCCCCCTGCTCGCGAGGAGTGCGGAGAGCCTGGCCTCCTCGTAGGGGTCGAAGCGGTCGCCGGTCCTTATGCCGTGCTCCTTCGCGAGGCTCTGGAGAGAGCGCTGCTCTCCCGGCCTTCCGGTCACCTGAACGAGCTTCGTTCCGGACGGAAGGGCGCGGAGAAACTTCCTCAGGTCCTCGCCCAGCTCGGTGACGCTGTCAACGGCGACCATCTCCGGCCGCTTCGACTGGATGAACCGAATCAGCCTGTAGAGTGTGAACTCGCCCTTCCTCTCCAGCCTGCCGTTGA
This sequence comes from Thermococcus sp. 4557, assembly GCF_000221185.1. Taxonomy (NCBI): domain Archaea; kingdom Methanobacteriati; phylum Methanobacteriota; class Thermococci; order Thermococcales; family Thermococcaceae; genus Thermococcus; species Thermococcus sp. 4557. The sequence goes on from NC_015865.1 coordinate 1,320,141, forward strand.
ACCAGCTCACCACCGCGAACTTCTTCGGGTTCTCACTTATCACATCAATGCCGAGGATTAGAATAGGCCTCACCCTCATGGGCTTTGTAGGGGGTAGGAAAGAGGATTTAAAAAGGTTTCAGACCTCAAGTGAGGTCCTAACGGCGACCTCAAATGCCCGCGTTATGGTTTCCAGGGCCATAGAGGGCCGCGGTTTTTCCAGGGCCTGCTCGTGGATAAAGGGCACGTGGATGAAGCCAGCCTTTGTTTTCATCCCCGCAACGGCTATCGTGTGGAGCGCCGTGAACATGGCGGCGTTGCAGACGTAGGTTCCTGCAGTGTTGGAGACCGCCGCAGGTATGTTCTCCCCCCTGAGGGCAGCAACGATGGACTTTATCGGTAGGGTCGCAAAGTACGCGGCAGGAGCGCCCTCAAAGACCGGCTCGTCCTCGGGGGCAAAGCCCTCGTTGTCCGGCATCTTGCTGTCCATCACGTTTATCGCGACCCTTTCAACGGTCACGTTGGGCCGTCCCCCCGCCTGACCCGTCAGGATGACCACGTCGGGGCGCTCCTCCACGATAAGCCTCGGCAGAATCTCCCTGACGCCCCTGAAGGTCACAGGCAACCTGTGTTTTATCAGCCTCGCCCCGCTTATACTCTCAGGAAGCCGTTCAACCGCCTCCCACGACGGGTTTATCTCCTCTCCCCCAAAGGGCTCAAAACCGGTTATGAGAACCTTCACCCCAATCACCGGGAAGGTTAGGTTTTTAGGGTTTAAAAACTACTTCGGACGAGGGGTGAGGATGAAGTACGATGTTCTCATCATTGGTGGCGGGCCCGCGGGCAACTACCTTGCGAACCTGCTCGCCAGGGACTTCAGCGTTGCCGTAGTCGAGAAGAAGGGTGCGTTTGGAGGTAAAGCCTGCACGGGCATCATCGGGGCGGCGAACTACGAGAGGCTTGGCCTCCCGGAGGAGGCTGTACTAAACGAGCTCCGCGGTGCGGCCTTCTACTCACGGATCCAGAGCTTTGAGATAGAGAGGAAGACCCCCCAGGCATACCTGGTGGACAGGAAAGCCCTGGAGAAGAGCCTGGCCGAAAGAGCCGCCCGGAGGGGCGTGGATTACTACATGGCCACGACTTTCAAGGGGTTCAGGAACGGGAAGGCGGTACTCCAGCACCTGGGGGAGACCCTCGAAGTTGAGGCAAGCTTCTACGTTGGGGCGGACGGCGTTAACAGCTCCGTTGCCAAAGCCATCGGGGCCAGGACGAACGCGGAGTTCCTGAGCGGCTATGAGGTGGAGGTCGTTGGGGAGTTCAGAAAGGACTTCGTTGAGGTCTGGGTGAACAAGGACATGAACGAGGATTTCTTCATGTGGGTTGCGCCGGTGAACGAGGGGCTGGCGAGGGTCGGAACCCTCGGGAGCATCGAGGCCCTCAACCGCTTCCTCAGGGTGAGGATGCTCAAACCAACCTCCATAGTCGAATTCAAGGCGGGTTCGGTTGGCTTCGGCTGGAGAAAGCCGTGGGTGAGGGGCAACGTGGCACTGCTCGGGGACGCGGCGCTGCAGATAAAGCCGACCACCGCTGGGGGAATCGTCTTCGGGATGCTCTGCGCACGCGCCCTCAGGGAAGCCCTGATGGTGGGGAAGCTGGACGAGTACGAGAGGCTCTGCCAGGAAATACGGAATCAGATAAGCTTCGGAATGCGCTTCAGGAAGATTTTCAGGGGAATGAGCCAGGAGAACATCGAGCGCGTCTTTGAGGTTCTCGGAAGCGCGGAGGCGAAGGAGGTCATAGAAGGGCAGGCGGACTTTGACGACCACGTGAAGACCGCGAAGGCGATACTCAGGAGGCCGAAACTCCTCGCAAAGCTCATAAGGATAAGCCCATCGATAGTCCGCTACCTCGTCTGAGGTCCAGGGGTGATGGTATGGCAACGTGGAGGATGGGTCTGCAGGAGGAGTACCTGAAGGCGATAGCCGAGGGAAGGAAGAGGATTGAAGGCAGGCTTTACGACGAGAAGAGGCAGGGGATAAAGCCGGGGGACGAGATAATCTTCGAGAACAAGCTGGTGTGCGTCGTGAAGGACGTGAGGGTTTACTCCTCGTTCAGGGAGATGCTGGAGAAGGAGGGCCTTGAGAACGTCCTCCCTGGAGTGGAGAGCGTCGAGGACGGTGTTAGGGTGTACCGCCGCTTCTACTCGGAGGAAAAGGAGAGGAAGTACGGGGTGGCGGCGATAGAGGTCGAGCCGGTGGCGTGGGTTGGAGAGCCCTTACAATAAGCCACCCAAGACGATCTCTACTCCTCGAACTCCCTTTCAATCTCTCACCGATGGATTGACGTTTGAGGAAATACTTGAAAACTATCCCCCGTTAACAGAAGAGGACCTGAGGATCCTTCTGAAAAGTTAAAAAGAGAGGTCAGAGGTACCTCTCCTTCACCCACTTTACGAAGTAGTCCGGGTTCAGCTCCTCGCCGATGGCCTTCTTCAGGAGTTCCTTCGGCGGGTAGATGCTTCCGTGCCTGTGGATTCTCTCGCGGAGCCAGGCCTTTATCGGCTCGAACTCCGCGTTGGCCACCTTCTCCTCGAAGTCCGGGATGTCGCGCTTCATGTGGTAGTATATCTGCGCCGAGAGGAGCGTTCCTATGCTGTAGGTCGGGAAGTAGCCGACCGTACCGTGCGCCCAGTGGATGTCCTGGAGGATGCCCTCTGCGTAGGTCTTGGGCCTTATGCCGAGGAGGTTCTCCATCTCGTCGTTCCAGAGCTCGGGGAGGTCCCTGGCTTTAACGCCCTCGTTGAGCATCATGCGCTCGAGTTTGAAGCGGAGGAGTATGTGGAAGTTGTAGGTGACGACATCGGCCTCGGTCCTTATGAAGTCCGGCCTAACCAGGTTGAAGTACAGGTAAACGTCCTCCGGAGTGTAGTTCGCCATGAAGGGCAGGTTCTCCTTCAGGACCGGGTAGATGAGTCCCGCGAACTCCCTTGAGCGGCCGATGATGTTCTCCCAGAAGCGGCTCTGGCTCTCGTGGATTCCAAGGCTGACGCCACCGACTATCGGGCTGAACATGAACCTCTCGTCCTGCTGGAGCTCGTAGAGTGCATGACCGAACTCGTGGACGGTGCTCAGAATCGTCCTCCTGAAGTCGTAGCCCTCGTAGCGGGTGGTTATTCTAACATCGCGGATTCCGAACTCCGTCGTGAACGGGTGAGCCGAGACGTCCAAGCGGGAGCGGACGCCGAGCGGGAAGCCGAACTTCTCGAGGATCCAGCGGTTCACCTTCTCCATCTGGGCCTGCTCATAGCGCTCGTTCTCGAGCGGGTGGCTCTGGGGAACCCTGCCCTCCTCCATTATCTTCTCAACGAGCGGTTTCAGCTCCTTCTCAAGCCTGTCGAACATGCGCTCGACGTCCCTTGTCGTGGTACCCTCCTCGAACATGTCCAGAAGCGCGTCGTAGGGCTCGTTCTCATAGCCGAGGTAGTCGGCGGCGCGCTTGGCGAGGTCTATAATCCTGTCCAGCCAGGGCTCGAACTTGGAGTAGTCGTCGCTCTTCTTGGCCTCCTCCCAGGCCTTGGTGGCCTGACTCGTGACCTCGCTCATCTCCCTGAGGAACTCCGGTGGGAAGGAGCGGCTTATCCGTATGTTCCTGTCAAGAACCCTGACGACGCCGCGCTCGTACTCGTTGAGGTCCTCCAGGCCTTTGGCCTTCTCAACGAGCTCGACGAAGTCCGGTTTGAGCAGAAACTCCTGGCTGAGAACGGAAAGCTCGCCCTGGGCGACGGAGCGCTCGAGGATTCCCTCACCGGGCATGTTGACCTCCATGTCCCATCCGAGGACGCTCTGGGCGTGGCCTATCGCCCATATCCTGCGGTACTTGCCGAGAATCTCCTTTACAGTCTCGTTCTGGAAGACGCTCTCCATGGCAATCACCCCGTATCACTTTGAAGAATTTTCGGGGGCAGTTCTTTTAATCTTTTCGATGTCCATCTAAACGTGCGGGTAGAAACCGATTACTACGACCGGAAACCGCTTAAAGGGATGGCCGTAGTCAGTGAAAAAACAAACCCTCGGTGATGAAGATGAAGCTCGACCTGGTTGTCCTGGGACACGTTTCCATTGACCACATCATATTCCCCGGAAGGGATGAGATACTCCTGCCCGGCGGAGCGGCCGCTGCCGTTGCCACCTCCGCGGCCCTGGCCGGCGCTAAAGTCGGTCTCGTCACAAAAGTCGGCGAGGACTTCCCGAGGGAGTGGCTCGAAAAGCTGGCCTCCATCCTCGACGTGCGGGGTGTCCAGGTGTTGCCGGGAAAGACCATCCACATCTACATGATTTATCACGAGGACGGGAGCGTGGATGCCCCCGTGGAGATGGGCGTCGCCAAGAGAATGGGCGAGACCCCGATTCCCGAGGAGTACTTAGACTCAAGCGTGTTCCACATCGCACCCATCCCCCCGGAGGAGCAGCTTAAAGCCCTCAGAAGGCTCGAAGGGAAGAGGATAAGTCTCGACTTTAACCCGACGTACATGGCCGACTACCGGGAGAAAAGGGACCTCATGAGGGAGGTAGTCTCGCGCGCCGAGGTGGTCTTCCCAAACGAGAGAGAAGCGCTCGTCATGACCCGCGCGGAGAGTGTCGAGGAGGCCGCGGCGGCCCTCCACGAATGGGGCGCCGAAATCGTGGCAGTAACCAGGGGCGAGAGGGGGGTTCTCATCTACGACGGGGAGTTCAGGGAGTTTCCGGCGCTTCCAATAAATGAAAACGAAATCGTGGACCCCACGGGCGCCGGAGACGCCTTTGCCGGCGGTTTTCTGGCCGGCTACGCCAGGGGGAAGCCCCTGGAGACCTGCGTAAAACTCGGACTGGAGCGGGCGAGGGAGGTTCTGAAGAAAAAGGGGAGCTGGAGCGTCTAATCCGTCGCCAGCCTGACGAAGACGTAGAGCACAACCAGCAGGAAAGCGGCCAAAGCGGTGACCTCGAGCCTCGGCAGGAGGGGCGACAGGGAAAACATCAGCAGGTACGTGGGGAAGGCGAGGGCTATCGCCGCCAGAAGGATGGCGTAGTGCTCCAGCGGCGCCCGCTCCCTGTCAAGGTGGGCCATCTCTATGACCAGAAGGGCAAGGGCCATAACCGCCAGGCCGTAGAAACCGCCGGTCCGGGTGTAGATTAGGAAGGCCCCCACGGAGATGAAAAAGAGGGAGCCGATGAAGTACCACTGGATGCCCATGATGGCCAGGGGGAGCAGGAGGAGGGTGCGGCGGTCTATCAGGGCCAGCAGGAGGAAGAGCGGAACCAGCGGCGCAAGGGAGTAGAGCCTTCTTTTTATCCTCATACCACAGCCACCTCCGCCACGGCAGCCTTCAGCGGCCTCCTGACGTCCCAGTCTATTATCCTCCCATAGCCCGCCATCTTCCGCAGTATCGCCTTTCTCCGGAGACTCAGGAGCCTCAGCGCCAGCTCCTCCTCGCGGCTCTTTGGCTCAACCGCGGTGTATGGGTCGGGGCTTATGACGACGACGTTGTAGCCGAAGGATGACATTATCCTGAGCGCATCCCTGCTCTCCTCGGTGAGGAGCGGGGAGAAATAAACCAGCTGTGCCCTCGGCGGGAAGTGGGAGCGTATCAGGTGCTCGACCTGGTAGGCTATCATGTTGTTCTTGTCCGGCCTCGCGGTGCTGAGGAAGTCGATGCACTTGAAGAAGTGCCTCTTGCCGTAGTCCGGGCGGACCCAGAGGGGCACCTCCTCCGCCAGGAGCAGGCCGAAGCTGGTTCCGCTGTTGAGGGCGTTGAGCATGAGCGAGGCGGCCGCTCGAATGAGGTTGTCGAAGACCAGCTCCCCGGTGTAGGAGGCATCGACTATGAAGATGACGTCCACCTTGCGCTCGCTCTCGTACTCGTTGGCCATTATCCTGCCGGTCCTGGCGGTGGCCTTCCAGTTGATTATCTTGAGCGGGTCCCCAGGCTGGTACTCCCTGATGGCGTGGAACTCGACGCCCTCACCGACCCTTGGACTGGGCAGGGAGCCGACGGTTATCTTGGTTCCCCTCGTGGAGTAGGGCGTGGGGACGTCCTCGATTATGGGAACGCCTATGAGCTCGGTGTAGAGGTCGAACTTCTTCGTGAAGTGGAAGAAGCCAAAGGGGTCGCGGTAGCTCAGCTCGACCCAGTTGAACTCGTGGATTCCGCGCTTAACCCTGACGCGGTAGCGGAGCTCCCTCAGCTCGCCTTTCCTCAGGGACAGCACCCACTCGGTTCTCCCGTCCACCAGCTCAAGCCCCTCGGGAAGGTCCTCCCTGACCTTTAGGCTCGGAATCCTCTCACCGGCCCGTATCCTGAGCACTATCTCGATCTCAGTCCCCTCAAGGAAGCGGTTGTGGGGGATAACCCTCTCCAGCTCGACGTCCATCTTGGGCTTGAAGAAGAACACCGCAACGAAGACGAGCCACAGGGCCGGAAGGAGGAGGTAAACCAGCTCCCAGCGGAGCAGGAGGAAGGCGATGAGGACAAGAAGCCAGAGGGCCAGGAAAAGCTCCTCGGCCTTCTCCGTTGGGACCATTCTCCCCTCTGGCCCGGCGTCCCCGGCAGGTTCCTTCCCAAGTTCAACGGGTGTTGGGGTTCTTGGAACCGGCTGCACCGTTTCACCTCACTCGAATTTAGGAACCGGAACGCGCTCGAGGAGCTTCCCCATTATGCTCTCCTGGCTCACCTTGGTGTACCACAGCTCGCGCTTGAGGATGAGCCTGTGACTTAGAGCCGGAACCGCCACGGCCTTGACGTCGTCCGGAATCACGTAGTCCCTGCCGTTGAGGGCTGCGTAGGCCCTGGAGAGCTTGAGCAGGGCCAGGCTTCCCCTCGGGGAGGCACCTATCTCTATCTCCCTCTTGTCCTCCCTCGTGGCGGTGACGATGTCGGTTATGTACTCCAGTATGGCGTCGCTGACGTAGACCTCCTCGACCGCCCTCTGCATCTCGACGACCTCCTCCGCGCTCAGGACCGTCTGGACGTCCGGTTCCTCCTTCTTCCTGGCCATTCTCCTGCGGAGTATCTCTATCTCCTCCGCCCTCGAGGGGTAGCCGACGCGGAGGCGGACGAGGAAGCGGTCGAGCTGGGCCTCCGGGAGGGGGTAGGTTCCCTCCTGCTCTATCGGGTTCTGCGTGGCTATTACTATGAAGGGCCTGGGCAGTGAGTAGGTGTTCCCCTCAATCGTGGCCTGCCTCTCCTGCATCGCCTCGAGCAGAGCGGACTGTGTCTTCGGTGGGGCGCGGTTGATCTCGTCCGCCAAGAGAACGTTTGTGAAGACCGGCCCCTTCCTGAACTCGAACTCGAGCGTCTTCTGGTTGAAGACGCTCACTCCAAGTATGTCGCTCGGGAGCAGGTCCGGCGTGAACTGAACGCGGGTGAACTGGACGCCGAGGGCCTTTGCGAAGCTCTTGGCCATAAGGGTCTTGGCAAGCCCAGGCAGGTCCTCCAGCAGGACGTGGCCGTCGGCGAGTATCGTGGTCAGGATAAGCCTCAGCACCTCGTCCTTTCCAACTATCGCCTTCCTTACCTCCCCAAGGACGGCGTTACCTTTCTCGTGTATCTCCTCCACTTTCATCCAAATCAGCCTCCACAATCTTAAGGGCCTTCTCAAGGTTGTCGAGAAAATCCCCCTCCGAGCAGAGGGTTCTTATAGCGTCGTTCGGGTTCGTGATGAGTGAGTGATAGGTTGAGTTGTAGTCATCGGACAGTGTGGCGTAGATTTCCACTATTTTCTCCTCCACCAGTGAGCGGGCGACCCTGCCGGTTCTGGCCTTCCGGAGGAGGGAAACGGTTCTATCCACGTCGGTCTTCCTCTCAACCCTCTGCTCGCGGTCCCGCCTCCGCCTCGCCACGTTCATCTCGACGCCGAACAGAAAGAAAGCCATCACTGCCCCCAGGAATAGAACTGCCAGCCACCTGACCAGGTAGGAGCCGGCCAGTGTGGCCGCGAGCACAAGGACGGAGCCGATGATGAGGAGGACCTTATGAAACCTCATCCACAGCACCCCTCATCTTCCTGTAAAGCTCGAGCGCCTTCTCCGCATCCTCCCACGTGACCTTCTCCGGGGCGTACTTTGCCTTCTCAAAGAGCTCCGTTATGCCCCTGAAGGGCTCCCTGAAAATTTGAACCCTCTCCGCGTGCTCCCAGTGGGTCCAGCTTTCCTTATACGGAACGCCGAGTATCTCGAGCCAGAGGACGGCGTTCTTGTATATCCCGACAACCGCCTCCCTCGGGTCGCTGAACATTTCCAGACCGAGTTCCTCCACCTTCCTGTCGAAAAGCTCGGCCCTGCGCCTCATCTCCTTAAGCTTTCTCTTCCTGAGGGCCTCGCGGTAATAGGTTACGGCGAAGTAGGACAGGCCCGCGAGGAACAGAAGCGCCGCGCCGTAGAGAACGTAGCTCGAGGGAGCACCCGAGGGAGGGGCGGCTGAAACGGTGTCGTTGTGGTAAACCGGGGCGGAGGGAGTGGCAACACCGGCGGTCGTGTTGTTGAGGGAGCTGTTGAACGTGAGGTTGGAAGGAACATCAACCGCACGGGTTCTTTCCAGGTAGTAGAGTATCCCCAGAGTGCCCGCTATCGCGAACGCCCAGGCCATGAGGTAAGACCTGACGTTAACGGGATACTTTTTCTTGCCCGGCGAAAGGTCCCTCCAGCTCAGGAGGACGAGAAAGATGACCAGCAGGGAAACGACAACGATTGCGAGCAGCAGAACGCCGAAGGACGGGGCCTCGCTCCTGTGAAGTCCGGAGTTTTTAACGCTGTAGCCCATCATAAGGGTCATCAATGTGAAGAGCAGGGCGTAGAGTGCCGCGAATTTTACCCTGATGGACATTTTTATCAAGGGTGGTACGAAGGGCAGGTTTAAAAGCTTTTACCCCGAGGTAAACCTTGGGTGGTAGCATGGAGAAGATGCCGAGGCTCTACGTGGAGGCTCCCGCGGAGGAGTGCATCAAAGACGGAAAGGTCACCAGGGACTGTGTGATAATCCAGGGAAGCGTTGAGGTCTGGCTGAGAAAGGATGAAGGGGTTCCCGACTTCGTGGAGGCGGAGAAAGCGAAGTTCCTGGCGAAGGAGGTCTACGACCGCTTTTACATGTACGTGGACGGAACGGAGGGAAGGATGCTCGCCGACGCGGTACTAATCCTCCCCGACGGGAGAACCAGGATATACCTGAAGAAGGGCGACGAGCTGCTCATCCTCCCCGTGGAGGGCTATACAAAGACCATCATAGCCAACGTCGGCAACCGCGTGAGGAGGGGGGACGCCTTCGCGGCGGTGACGACGAAGAAAGGAGAAGTCCACTACCTCAAGCCACCGAAGACGGGAACCGTCGTCTTCATAGACGAGATAACCAACAGGCCGCACTACGTGTACTACATTCTGCCGGAGGAGTGAGGGGCTCACCCCTTCCCCATCCCCGCCATCATGGCCTCTATGCTCGACTTGAGGGCCAGCTTTATGCCATCCAGGGTGTCCATTCCCTTAAGCGTCCGGGTGTTGTGGGCGCTGGTTATGATTATCGACCACTTGTAGAGGTCCTCCTTGACCGGAACGCTCTGGAACATGGCGATGAACTTCTCCCCGCCCACCGAGACCTCGAGTATCTCCACGTCCGTCTCCCCAAGCTTCGTGGAGTAGACTTCCCTGGCCTCGAGGTTTCCATATTCCTTACTCAGCATGTCAGAAAGGTATCCCATGTCAATCACCAACAGTATATAGTGCAATGTCCTTATATACCTGTCGTGCCTTCCGAAAGGAGACACCAAAAGCGTTATAAGGCGCGGGAGTAACCCCCCTTGAAGACAGTTTTGGAGTTGAAGGAAATGAAGATTGAAGCTGGAGATTTTGTGGTGTTCCACTACGTGGGCAGGTTTGAGAACGGTGAAGTTTTTGACACGAGTTACGAGGATATTGCCAGGGAAAACGAGATATACGTCGAGGAGAGGGAGTACGGTCCGCTCGGCGTCAATGTCGGTGTCGGCGAGATAATCCCCGGCCTCGACGAGGCGCTGATTGGGATGGAGATCGGCGAGAAGAAGACCGTCACGATTCCGCCGGAGAAGGCCTACGGCATGCCCAACCCGGAGCTGGTTATAGACGTTCCCCTCACCGAGTTCACCAACATAGGGATGGAGCCGGTCGAGGGCATGTACGTCATGACCGACTCGGGGATAGCAAAGATAGCCAAAGTCGGGGAGGAGAGCGTCAGTCTCGACTTCAACCACCCGCTCGCCGGAAAGACCCTCGTGTTCGAGGTCGAGATAGTGGACATAGAGAAAGCAAAAGAAGAGCCCTCAAACGGCGAGGCCGACGCCTGAGGCTCCCTCGTAGACTATAACTCCCATTATGGCAAGCAGCAGGCTGTATTTCAGCCCTGCTGAGTACTTTCCTTCTCTTATGACCCCTATTCCAAGGCCCGATGCTATGGCCTGGAGAACGACAAACCCGAGGAGTATGTTCTTCACGGTCTCCACGGGGAGGTTTATGTCCCCGACGTTCATTGAAACCATTATCTGAGCGACCACACCGAGGATCAGCGGGCCTATGATGCCGCTCGTGATTATGAAGAACATCACCTGCATTCCGGTCGATGCCTTCCTCTCCTGCTTGATCCTCAGTATCTCCCTGACGTCGTTTCCAACGAAGACCAGAACGTCGCTCATCGGGGCACCCCTCTCAAGGGCCTCGATGATGATCATCATCGAGCGATATATGACCGTGGACTTCCTGTTCCTGATGGCGAAGGATTTGAGGGCGTCAACGGTGGGGCGGCCCTTCTTTATCTCGGCAACGGTTTTTCTGAACTCGTCCGTTAGCGGTCCGAACTTGGCCGTGGTCAGCTCCTCTAGGGCCTCGGAGAAGGATATACCCGCCCTGAGAGAGCTCGCGAGGTAGAAAAAGGCATCGGGCAGCATTCTCTCCATCTCTTCAGTGCGCTTGCTGACCCTCCAGTAGGGATAGCCGAAGGCCATTAACAGGAACACCGCCAGGAACGCCGCCAGAGAGTACATCCACGTGGAGGCCATGTACGCGAGGAGACCAGTTATAACTCCCATCAGAAGGGAGACAACGAGGTACTCTGCCGCCAGGAAGTTTATGTTCGCAGAGTATATGAAGACCTCGTACCGTTTCATCCATTTGGGTGGAATCAGCCTCTCGATGATCGATACCAGCACCGATGAAAGTCCAGCCATCAGAGTCACCTCGGTTCTCCCTTCTTGATCATGTTGATTATTATCATCGATATGGCGGGGAACGCGAACAGCAGGATTACCGCCAGTGTCTCAGGGGGCATTATCAGCTGTCTTGCCATGACAGAGCCGGCGAGGATTCCAACCACGAACATTGTGGGCATGACGATAGTGAGGAACATGTATATGAACGCTATACCGTTGACCCTCTGAACGTACTCCACGAGCTTCATCCTGTACTCGAAGGCGAAGTCCTCGGCCAGTTTGTAGAGTATCTCGGAGAGGTTTCCACCGAATTTGACCGCCCTCAGTATCTGCTTAACGACCCTGCTGACGTTTTCCGAACCCATCTTCTCGTCAAACTTCATGAGGGCATCCTCGAAGGAGGAACCCGTCCTCATGTCCCTCAGCACAAGCTCAAACTCCTCGGAGATAACGCCGTAGTCCGCACGGGCCACGGAGAGCATCGCCTCCGAGATACCAACGCCGGCGCTGAGGAGGGAGGCCATGTGTCGGAGGGCGTAGGGCATGCTTCTCTCAACCTCGGCAACCCTGCGCTTCCACACCATCTTGGGGTACTGCCTCATGTAGAAGAAGCCCCCGATGAACCCCAGAACACCTATCAGGGCGGATGTTTCAACGGGCATGTAGAGGAGGTAGGCGAAGATGAAGCCGAATATTCCCGCGAATATCGCGACGGCCAGTATCAGGGCGACGTACCTGTCGGGGGGAGTAAGTATGCTTGCCCTGTAGAGATCCTGGTCGAGGCCCTTAAACGAGGAGGTCATGGACTCGATCGGGCCCCTGAAGTAGCGCAACATGGTATCGGCGAGCCTGTCAGAGAACGGGCGCTGTATCTCTTTCTTCCTCCATTCGATGATCTCCTCCATCTCCTTCTCCGTCTCGCCCTCCGCCTTCTCCGCCTCGATCTCCTTCTGGAGCTCCTTCAAGGCCCTGAGCCTTTCCTGAACGCTCTTGCCCTGGGGGATCTTTCTCACGGGCTTCTCGGCCACCTCTATGGTCTTCCCACCAAGGCGCTCCAAAAAGTTCGTGATGACTCTAACGATGCCCACGATTACCACCCTTAGATTATATTCTTAATCTGCCTGCTGGTCTCAAGACTGCCCTCCGCGGCTATCTTCTTGAGCAGCGCCTCCTCGTCTATGTAGAACTGTCTGATGTAGTGACCCACCTTCTCGATGCTCCTTATTCCCTGCTCGACCATCCAGTCGAGGATTATCTTCCTCTTTTCCTTCTCCAGCTCCAGCTCGGATACGCTCATACCGGTGTGGTGGGAGAGGGTGTTCAGTGTCCTGCTCGGCACACCCGTGGGGACCAGCTCATCCTTCGCCGGGTCGTACTTGTAGAGCTTGTTGAGCTGGACGCTCTCGGCCTCGATGCCAGATATCTCCGCTATCTCGGTGATGCGCCTTATGGTGCCCTTCTTCCTGCTGTGGAACCTGACCTGCATGATGACGATATCAAGTGCGGGTATCATGATCCTGGGAACGGACATTGGGGGACTCTCGAGACGGACTATCGTCTCGCGGGCGCTGTTGGCGTGGATTGTACCCATACATCCATCGTGACCGGTGTTCATCGCCGTAAACATTGTCCTCGCTTCCGGACCACGGACCTCACCGACGATGATTCTATCGGGACGCATACGGAGGGTGTTCTTAACGAGGTCGTCCATCGTGACCTCTCCCTTGCCCTCGACGTTCGGCGGTCTGGTCTCAAGCCGGATCCAGTGCTCAACCGGCAGCTGAAGCTCCGCGGTGTCCTCTATGGTGATGACGCGCTCGCTCGGCGGGATGAACATTCCGAGTGAGTTGAGGGTGGTGGTCTTACCGGAACCGGTACCTCCAGCGACGAGGACGTTGGCGGGCTTGACACCGAGTCCATCGACAAAGATCCAGAGGAGGGCCGCTATCTCAGTGTTCATGGTACCGTACTTGATGAGGTCTATGATGGTGAGCGGGTCCTTCTTGAACTTACGGATGGTTATGGTCGGCCCGTCAATGCTTATCGGCGGTATGGTGGCGTTCACACGGCTTCCATCGGGAAGACGGGCATCAAGGAGGGGGCTCTGCTGGTCTATCCTCCTGCCGACCTCCCTGGCTATGCGCTCGATGATGTTCAGTATCTCCTTCTCCTCATCGAACACGATGTTGGTCTTGCACATGTTGAAGCGCCTGTGCCAGACGTAAACCGGTCTGTTGTTTCCGATGACCATGACTTCCTCAAGGTTGTCGTCGCGGACGAGGGGGTCCAGCTTGCCGTAGCCTATCATTGACTGGACTATCATCTCGGCGAGTATCTCCACCCTGCCCTCCGAGAAGTGCGGAGCCTCGTCCTTTATCATCCTCCTGACCGCGTTCATGAATACCCTCCTGCGCTCCTCGGCGTTGGGGAACGCGGAGGGGTCTATCTGGAGCTCGGTTATGGCCCTGTCCTTGACCCTCAAAAACAGCTCCTCTTCCTCGCGACTGAGCTTGGGGAGGCGTATCTCGTACAGGGGGACGGGCTCTCCCTTGACCCTCAGGATACGCACGTTGCCGTACGCGTCAAGAACCTCTGCCCTTCCAGCGTAGGCGGTCTCTTCAACGCGCACGGAGGAACCGAGGATATCCTGGAGGGTGGATGGAGGCTTGGGCTTCGGTGCCGGCTTCGGCTTCTCCTTGGGCTCCTCTTCCTTGACCAATATCTCACCCAGGATATCGGCACCGGTGGGTCTGTTCTCCGCCGCCTCCTCGGGGGTCGTGGGGGTGCTCAGGATGTCCTCCAGGTTTACCCCGCCACCACCTTTGACGAAGGGAACACCCTCTTCCTTATCCTCCTTCTCCTTCTTCTCGTCCCCCTTCAGCATGTTCTCAAGCAGGTCATCTTCCCCATTGAGTATCTCATCGATCCATGAGAGGCTTTCTTTCTTCTTTTTCTTCTCATCGAACACAGACTCTCACCGCCCCTCAGCAGTCCACTCCACGCGGTATTTTATGTCAACTCTATTACCCATGAAGATTATCCAGACCGGGAAGTCAAGACCCGCCTCCCTCGGGGGCTCAACCTCCGGGGCACCAACCGTGACCCCCGTCAGGAGGGTGCCCGAGAGCTGGAACATGTTGGACGTGCTCGGGAGCTGCTGGGGTTCCCTCCTCTTCGGCGGCTCCAGTCCCTTGTACCTCCATACGAACTCGTCCATATACTCCCTGTAGGTCATCGTGTAGTTGGGGGTGAAGTTGTACACCCTGGCATCTTTGAAGATAACCGGTATCGCCGCGGCAAAGAACGTGTTGAATACGCCTGCCCTGTTCGGGGCGTTGGTGAGGCGGAAGGTGACGGTTCCCTCGTATTTGAGGATCTTTATGTGCCCGTCGTTCATCGGGAACATGCTCCTCGTTGAGATAACCTTCGGAGTGTTCACCAGCTGGGGATACGCCACCCCACAGCTGAGCATAGAAATGTCGTCCGGCACCTCTATGTGGCCACCGTAGGTCAGATTGCCTCCAACGACGTAATAGGTAACGTTGGTTATTTTACCGGAGTCGCCACAGATGGACTGATAGTCCGAGGTCTGAAGGAGGTATGAGTTGTTGTAGGGTATCCTGAAGTTGACGACCACAGTCTCATAGGGCATAACCCAGAAACCCAGATAGTAGTTCAGGGACGTTCTATCAAGACGGGAGGGAGCGTGATAGGTGGTGTTTCCAATGCGGAAGGAGACCATATACTCATCGCGGGAGAGCCTGAGAACGTGAAAATCGTAACGGGGGTTGACTATCACGAACTTGGGGAAGGGCGCGGTGTTTACAAGGGTAACGTTGAGGTCCACCATGACCTCCCCGAGGATTCCAATGTTGTTGTAGGGCTTCTGGTCAGGGGTCTGGCCGGGGAGGTTGTAGGTCTCCGCACTAACCAGAGAAGAAGCTAACAAAAGAATAAAGAGGGTCGCTACGAGGCGCTTCATGCCGACCACCTCAGGTTGCAATCTTAGCTATGTAGAGGTACTGCTGGTTGGAGAGTATGTCGGGCACGAATATCGAGGGTACCCTGACGACCACGAGGAACTGGGAGTTCGGGTCGAGCACGAGCATTCCCGACTCCTTCTCGAGGTCAACAACCTCCCAGCCGTAGGCCCTGAGCTGCTCCTTGACCTCATCGCTGGCCTGTATCTTGCCAGCGGCGATCGCCTTGAGTATCTCGGTGAGGTCAACGGAGTAGCTGTAGCTCGCCGAAGCGCTCTGGCTGGCGCTCTGACTGTTGGTGTAGGTGTCGCTGGTGGTCTGGCCATCGCTTATGGTGGTGTCGCCGGGGGTGTAGGTGGTGGAGTGGTCCTCACTGTACTGGGTGCTCGAGGACGTACTGGATGAGCTGCTCTGGCTCTGGGCTTCACTGACTGAGATAATGCCAGCATCCGTCGGCAGGAGTACCAGCTGGACGTAGCCCTCGTTGGCTATCTCCTTGAACTGTGCGCTGGTGTCGTTCTTGGCAAAGACCATGATCTTGTCTCCGGGTGAGAGGAAGGCACCGTTTATCCTATCCCTCGAGAGGACAAGGGCTATATCCACGTACTCGACCTTGTAAACCTGGTACTGCATGAGCTCCCTGTAGTCAAGTATCCCGCCCAAGATTGCCTTGGCGTCAGCTTTGCTGACTATCCTCCTGACGGATTCCCTCTCGAGGATGACCTCCTGGCCGGGGATTATATCAATCCTGTGGTAGTAATAGTCCCTCCAAAGCTCGAGGAGGTACGGGGACGGGTCGATGGAATTCACCTGCTCCACGGTCTCCGCGCTCTCAACCTGCGCCTCGAGGCTCTTCATGGAGTCAATAACGTTGGCCCTCACGTCATCGGGAAGCGGCATGGCAAGGAGACCCTGGAACTCGGTCTCTATGTCACGTATCTTCTCCGCCTTGGTCTGGTTGAGAATCCTCTCGTACTTCAGGCGCTCTATCCTCTGGAGGCACGAGTTGTACTCGTTCAGGGCCTGATCGTAGGCTCCCTTAACGTCGATGGCATTGAGCTCATCAACAGACTGGGCCGAGTTGATGGCATTGATGAGGTTCTTTCTTATCTCTATCGGCTTCTGGGTGCAGTTCCTGGACTGGTTGATGATGTCTCCCCTGAAATAGGTATACACCTCTTTGAGCTTCTGGTTCTTCTCATTGGCAAGCTGTTCCGCGGCCCTGTTCTGCATGTAGAAATACGCACCCACGGAGATTATGAGAATGACAATAATGACTATCGCGGCGCCGGTGAGAATTCTTTTCCTTCTCTCCCTCTCCCTAATGCTCCCCACAGGGCGGGGCTTCTTGGGGGGTTTCTTGACAGGGGGGGCAGCGGTTTTTGGAACCTCGGGCTCCGCGCTGGCTTTACCCAGCTCCCTCAAACGGCGAATCTTCGCCTCGATATCCTCGGACACGTTGAGCACCACCATCAATCGTTATCATAACTGGCTTCTTATATCGAATAGTTTTTTGAACTTCAATCTTTATTTAGGTTTCGGTGAGTGTATGGAGCGGTTAGAGATTCGCGTAATAGAAATCCGGGGAAAATGTCCCGTTTTTCACGTTGGAGACAGGATAGTGGTTGAGGGGCCCAGGGTGAACCTGGAAGAAACGGACGCGATATGCACCCATGCATTCGCATCGCTACTGCCGTACATAGTTGCGCTGCGAAAGGGTATTAAGCCGAGCGAACTAGGCCTGGGCAGGGGAGAGAAAGCTTATATCCAATGTCTCGACCCGGGGCCGCCCTACACGGACGGCGGTACAGTAATCTTCGAGATAACGGTGGTGAGAGATGAAGGCGAGAAAGGCGTGGAGAGTTGTGAGGGAGGTAGTTGACGAGGCCGACGTTATCGTCGAGGTCGTCGATGCCCGCGACCCCATAGGAACCAGGAACCGAAAGCTCGAAAGGCTCATCCTGGAGGAGGAAAAACCGCTCCTCATAGTCATGAACAAGGCGGATCTGGTACCAAAGGAATGGGCCGAGGAGTATAAAAGAAAGAGCGAGATACCCGTGGTTTTCATCTCCGCCCGCGAGAGGAAGGGAACCGGCATACTGAGGAGGGAGATTAAAAAGCTCGCGAGGCCCCTCCTCGACGAGAAGGATAGGGTCAAGGTGGCCCTCATCGGCTACCCCAACGTCGGCAAGAGCACGATAATCAACACGCTGAAGGGAAAGAAAGCCGTTGGAACAGCCCCGATTCCTGGCTACACAAAGGGCAAACAGCTGATAAAGCTGAGCAAAAAGCTATGGCTCCTCGACAGCCCCGGCGTCATACCGATAGACGACTTCGACGAGCTGGTCATCAAGGGTGGCTTCCCCGCGGACAAGATAGACGAGCCCGTCAAACCGGCGCTCAAACTCATCGGGCGCATTCTGGATACGAGGAAAGAAGCCTTAACCGAGAAGTTCGGCATCGAGGAGTTCGAGAGCGAGGAAGAGATCCTCCGGAGGATAGGGGAGAAGAGGGGCCTCATAAAGGCCGGCGGCGAGGTCGATCTGGAGGAGACGGCAAGGTGGTTCCTCCGGGAGTGGCAGACAGGTCGCTTCACCCTCTTCGGCAGGGAGAAGAAAGCCGAGGAAGATTTCACGTGGGACTTCGAGGAAATCCTCGACGGGGTTGAACGGGAACTCCTCCTAGACCCGAGGAGGATACTCTGGAAGTACGGCGACGAGCTGAGGGAGAGGCTCGACAACAGAAAGAGGGTCGGGATAAGGGAGATAGAGGGCTTCACCGTCGGCATAGCGACGGGCTTCAAGAAGTGCGACGGCGGAACGAAGCTTCTGGAGCGGCTCACCGGCAAGCACGTCCTGGCGGGCGAGTGCTTCGGAAAGAAGTGGAAGGGAGTTATAGCGATACTGGAGTAGCTAACGCGAGCCGGAGGAGACGAAGGCCAGCCCCGCGCTCAGGACGGCCATGGCGAGGCCTGGAGCCACTATCCACCACCAGTAGCCCCCGTAGAGCGCCCCCTGGTTCATGGCCTCTATCATGAACGACCCCCAGTTCGTGCCCGGAATCAGGCCGAAGAACCCGAAGACGGAAACCAGCGCCACTATCCTGGCCAGGAGTATGGTGGAGTACCTCAGCGAGAACTCCCCGACCGGCGGCAGTATATGTCTCCGCAGGACCCAGAGCGTGCCGGCGCCCATGCTCACCGCGGCCCTTACGTACTCGTTCACCTTCTCCTTTATCGTCATCATTCTGATCGTCTTGGCGAACTTCCCGAGGGTGAGTAGGGCGACGAAGAACATGAAGAGGACGGGGTTTATCCTGACCTGCTGGCCGTAGCCCTGGGTCGAGAAGAGCCACACGAGAACGACCAGAATCGGGAGCATCGGCAGGGCGACGAGCACCTCCAGGAGAAAAGTCATGACCTCCCCCAGCGTTCCGCCAACGTAGCCGGAGACGAGGCCTATCAGAACGCCCAGGACGACTATTATGGCGGTGGTAAAAAACGCGAGGTAGAGGGTGTTGTTCATTCCCTTGACGAAGCCCACCCACATGTCCCTGCCGTAGGAGTCCGTGCCGAGGAGGCCGTAGCAGGTCCCGAGGATTTCCAGGGAGGGGGTGGCGTTTCCAGCCAGGCGAACCTCGAAGACGTACTCTCCGTTGAGGGTCCCCATACTTCCGTCGCGGGAGAACAGAAGCTGGGTGGCGGAGAAGAGGATGTATCCGGTCTCGCTGAGGTTGAGGACGTCTGAGAGGGCCGAGATAACACCGGCGCGCATGTTGGTATTGAGGCTCAGGTTGCTCGACGTTGCTATACCCCTGTAAAGCGGCACCCTTATCCCGTCCGGCCTCAGAACGCTTATCTCGACCTCCTCACCGTAGGGGAGGCCGTAGAACCTGACGTCGCTCGGTTTGTCGCGGTAGGTGTGCTCGTAGGCGAACCTGTAAACCCGCGAACCGTTCTCCTCAACGGCGGAAGGCTCGAGAAAGACGGTGGGGGTTCTGTCGCCGAGGAGGGAGAACCACGAGGGGTAGGCCATTCTCGGGTTGTCCTTCCAGTAGTTAAGGTTCTCCCAGTTGGCCATGTCCTCGTCGCTCACGCCCGCGTTCGAGAGGGCCACGAAGAGCGCGAAGATTACCAGTATCACCACCCCAGCTTTCCTCCCCATTTCAGCTCACCCTCGGGTCGAGCAGTCCCTTGGTCAGCTCAAGCAGAAGGGAGAAGAGGAAGGTTATGGTGGCTATCGACAGCGTTACGACGAAGAAGAGGCGGTAGTCGAAGCGCACGACGACGCCTATGGCCGGGACTATCGTCCTGACGAAGCTGGCCCTGAGGAGCGTTCCGAGGCCGCCGAGGCCGAAGAGGACGTCGATGACAATGTAGTCGGTGAACATCTCCACGAACTTCTGGACCGTGAAGGAGCTTAGGACGATGGAGACGTTCCTGAGGACGTGCTTCCTGTATATCAGCCCCTCCGGCAGGCCCTTGGCCCTCTCCGTCAGGACGTAGGGCTTTCCAAGCTCGCTCCCCACCTCGCGGGCAACGGTGACCACAAACTCCCAGACGTAGACGAAGACCAGCGTGGAGACGGGGAGAACGAGATGCCAGAGGACGTCCAGGAAACCCTCAAAGCCCTCCTTTGGAGGGGTGCTCCTCAGGCCGGCTATCGGGAAAACCTCAAGCTCGACCGCGAAGACCGCTATCAGAACCGCACCTATCCACCAAGAGGGCAGGCCGTTGAAGAAGCGCGCCAGCCCCTCGACCGTGCCGAGGAACCGGCCGCTGGCCAGTTTAAAGCCCAGGAAAAGGCCGAGGAGAACCACAAGAACCATCGCCAGCCCCATGACCGCGAGGGTGATGCCTATGACGTGTGAGAAGTCGTACTTCGGGTTCTCGCGGTAGTAGTCGAAGCTCTTCCGGAGGAGATCCATGCCCATTATGAGCAGGTTATTGGTCCTAATCCCCTTCGCCTTCGTGAGTATCCGGTAGTAGTACTCGTCGACACTCACACCCTCGCGGGTGGCGTTGCGCTCAAGCTCGGCGTAAAAGGCAGGGTTGGACTCGCGGATATGAAGCACGGCCTCGTGGGCGTACTCCCACGTCAGTTTGTTGGAGCTGGCGCCGGCTACCAGAACTATCACGAGGAGAACGCCTAGGTAAACAGCCGCAAGGCGCGCCAGGCTCCTGACCGGGAGTTTCATGGCGGATTATTTTGACCTCGAATTGTATATAAAACTATCGGATAGAGTTAAATACAAAAACTTCAAAAGCACGGAAGGGCGGAGCAGGTTTTTTAAACGGAGCGAACAACGTGACCACATGAGGCTTTTACTAACGACTTCCAAGGGCATGGAGGACCTTGCAAAGGCCGAACTTGAGAACCTGCTCTCAAGCATTGGAGTTCCGTTTCGAGTGGAGGAGAAACCGCTCGGCGTCGAGGGAAGGGTCTTAGCGGAGGTCGATAAAGCGTTTTACACCGACGAGAAAGGACGGAAGAGGGAGCTGAGCGTTTCAACATATCTGAACGAGCGTTCGAGGCTTCTTCACCGCGTAATAGTTGAGATAGCCAGCGAGAGGTTTGAGGG